>JAJYSL010000108.1 GCA_021793595.1 Acidobacteriota bacterium | reverse complement strand
AAATTCTGGCTGCCCTCGATGTCCACCTGCCGGCGATGTAGTCAGGCACTCACTCCCGCCCCGGGAGCGCCAACTCATTTTCAATCACTCGGTTGTCGGCAGTTTTACGCTCTTTTCCCGCAGGAAGATCCGTCGAGAGTCCAGTAGGGTTCTATTGGGTCCAGTTTCGCTGCTGATCGCCTGACAGATGTGGATCACTCGCTTCTTGGCCGGAACCGTGCCCAGATAGACGCGCCCCGTCTTCGTCGAGTAGCAGCGACCGAACGTGTAGCCCAGAAAGTCGAATTTCTCTTCTGGCAGCTTCGAGACCAGCTGCCCCGCAAGCAGTCTCGAACAAAAATTGAGTGCTTGTGCCAAACGAGGTTGCACTCCAGCTTGCGCGAGATAGCCGTCTGAAAGCGAACGGCTCTCGATCAGGCTAATCCTTGATAGTAAGTTCTCCTACCAAAGGTGTGTTCTCTGAGGAATCGCCGACGAACACTTGAAATTTCCCCGGATCGACCTCCCAGTCATGTGTCGCTGTGCTCCAATACGCAAACGCATGGCGGTCCAAAGTCAGAGAAACGTGCTGTGTTCTTCCCGGTTCCAGTCGAACCTTCTGAAAGCCTTTCAGTTCCTTTGCTGGTCGCTTGACCTTCGCCGACGGATCGCCGACATACAACTGTGCCACATCCGCTCCCGCGCGTTTTCCCGTGTTGGTTACGTCAAAGGAGACGGTGACATTGCCGTTCCTGGTGGCTATCTCCGGCGAAACCTGCAGGTTGCTCAATTTGAAGGTGGTATACGACAGCCCATAGCCAAATGGAAACAGGGGCTTTTTGTCGAAGCTGGTGTAGTAGCGATAGCCTACAAAAACTCCTTCACAATATTTCACATGCCGCACCTGCCCAGCGGGTGCGGGAGGTGCGTAATAGCAATCGTGCGCCGGGTTTTCTTCCCAGGACCGCTCGAAGCTCACAGGCAAGTGACCCTCCGGAGATCGGGCACCGAAGAGAATCTCGCTCATGGCAGTGCCACCCTCTTCCCCTGGGTACCAGTTGTGAAGGAGCGCGGGCACCTCGGACAGCCATGGCCGCATGTCCACGTTCCCGCCTGCGGTAATGGTAACAATGGTGTTCTTGTTCGCCGCTGCGATGGCATCGATCAGCAGATTTTGCCCCCAGGGTAATCCGAAGGTACGATCCATGCCTTCGCGCTCCGTCATAGGATCGAACCCCACCGACAGCACAACCGCATCGGCAGCCGCAGCGATATGTTTCGCGTCCTCGGAGATCAAATCTGCCACGGACCGAACACCGAAACGTAAACGGTTTTGGGGGCTGGAAGGCAGATAATCCACTTGGATATGGATGGGCTGACCCGATTCCAACGGGAGCACGACCGACTGAGGCACCTGTTGCTCATGCTGCGGTACAAGTTGAAATACCCGTTTCCCGTCGACCATCAACGTATACGCGTCTTGTCCCTGGCCCTCCATCAGGAACAAATATTGGCCGGCTTTCTCCGGAGTGTAGACAGTGAGATACCGAATGCTTTTTGCTCCCTGGGGAGAGACGGGCCGTCCTGAAGCGCCATCCATTCGCCTGCTGTTCCAAACCTCCGGCGATCCGCTGAAGTCCGTCGTCTTGAATGCCTCGACCTTCACCGTCTTTGGTCCGCTCCATATGTCATTTTGGGCGGCCTTCTCTTGCTCTGTGCCGAACTTCGTCTGCTGGAAGATTTGATCGTCAGTGGGCAGGCCTCGCGCATAGAGGACCTTTACTTTTCCTTGTAGATAGCTTTCCAGGCCATTCATCAAACTGAGGGCAGCGTATGGCGTGACATTCGAGCTACCGCCGCCGCCAGGAACGGCCGGCCACGCATCCGGGCCGATCACGGCAAGCGTGTGAATCTTGTTTGCATCGAGTGGCAGCAGAGAATGCTCGTTTTTCAGAAGAACAATGCTCTCGCGAGCTTCGTCGAGCGCCACTTGACGGCCAAATGGATTGTCCCGTGGGATTTCGATGTTCGTTTGCTCGCGGTCTAAAAATCCGAAGCGAATAGCGGTGCGGAATATCCTGCGCACCTTATCGTCAATGGTCGCTTCGGAGACTTTGCCGCTCCTGATCGCCGGCAGCAACGTTTGGATATTCATGAACTTCCCTGAATTCATCTCCAGGTCGAGTCCGGCATTGGCTGCGGCTACGCCATCGTAGGTGGCGCCCCAGTCTGACATCAAAATGCCATTGAAACCCCACTCATGTTTCAGGATGTCTAGGTTGAGATGAGCGTTCTGCGTAGCATGCTCGCCATTGATCAGGTTGAGAGAATCCATGACTGCGCCGACGTGGGCCTCCTTCACTGCTGCTTCAAAGGCCGGTAGATAGATTTCACGCAATGTACGCTCATCTACGTCGGAACTTACATCATAGCGGTCGTACTCCTCGTTATTGGCCGCAAAATGCTTGACCGTGGCAACGACTCCCTGGTTTTGTATGCCCTCTATGTATGGCACGGCGATGCGGGAAGTGAGGTATGGATCTTCACTGAAATATTCCATATCGCGACTATCCATGGGCGCGCGAATGATGTTCACCCCAGGCGCCAATACGATATGGACACCTCTCGCACGCGCATCCTGCCCCATCCCTATTCCCATGCGGCGCGCCAAATCCGGATCCCAGGTGGCGCCCAGCGCAGTCCCGCCAGCATACGCGGTCGACGGTCCCCACGTCCGCACGCCTTCCGGGCCATCCGACATTTTCAACTCCGGGAACCCAACCGAAGGTTCGGCGCGAATGTACGCGTCGTTGTACCCGCCGATCAATTCGATTTTTTGCTCCAACGTAAGCTTCGAAAGCATCGCGTCCACGCGACGTTCGATTGCGGGGCTGTCGGAAACGGGGGCTTGGCCAAAGCACACAAGGCTGAACGCCAGCAACGTGCTAGAAATCACCATCTGACTACGCCAATGACACAACAATGTAATCTCCTGAACGGTGACGAGAACCGAAACATGCGGCACGTCAACGGTTTCACATTTCTGGTTGTTTATCAGTTCTTACCTAAAACGGGACGATTCTGAAAATATAGCCCGCTTTCGAACGGAACAATTGCCGCAGCTGGAGCATGCTGTGCCCTTCTTTGAAAGACGAAAGTTACAGGACGAGACCTGCTGTGAAAAACAGGCCTCGTCCAGAGTTGGTGCAAAATCGAAGTAGTTGAAGCGACGAGCCGAGGATCAATGACCGCCATCAGGTCCATGGTCATGGTCCGGTTGCCATACCTTGACCCAATCGACATACAACGGCCACTTCGGGCCGCTCCCCAAAATCAGCTGCATTGTCTGGGTATCGGTTCCATCGAAGACTCCGGTGTAAGGGGGAGGCTGAATTGAATCAGGCGAAGGATTCGGCGGTGCGGTGGCCGAATACTTTTGCGTCATCAGGGCATTGCCGTCCAGATACCAGGTGACCTGGCCTGGGGTCCACAGGCATCCGAGGATGTGCCAGTCGTTCCAATCCACACTTGTATTTTGGAAGTTGTTGCTGTTCTGCCAGTTCTCGTAATTGCCGCCTGGCGCCTTCCACTGATGCAAGGTTCCCACAAACGCACCGGAGTAACTCGAGAACCCGCCGGTGTAGGCTTCGAAGAAGTCCAATTCGGGCCAATATCCCAGATTGTTGAACTGGGTATGGTAGGAAGACAGAGACCAGAAGGAAGGCCATCCCGGCGACTTTGGCCCCAACGTTGGGTCAAATCTTACTCTTGCTTCAAAAAAACCGAAGTTCCACGCGCCTCCGTTGCCTGTCTTAGGATCTCTGGTTGTCAGCGTCCAGTTGCCGGTGTAGGTGTTACTGGCCACGCTTAGAACAGAATGGGAGACGCTGTATTCGGAGGGCTGTGTCTGGCCTCCTCCAAAGGGTTGATTGGTATACCACTTGAAGCCCGGCGCGCCGCTACCGGTTACGTCGATGGTCGACATGGAATTGAAATCGTCACAGAATGCCAGATCTGTGAATCCGGCAGAACGTGCCGCATTTGGGACTGAACCCCGCTGGCAGCTATTGGTGGTCGCCCCCTCGTAGACCTGAGCGGACGTGGTTCCCTGAGCGAATACTTGCCCTCCCAGGAATGCCGTCAGTGCCCCGATGCCTATTAGGCTGACAGCGTAGCTGCGAAGTCTTCTGGAAATCTCCGTTTCGGTGTGTTGCATAGTTACCTCCAACATGACTATGTCTCAGTGAATGATGGATAATTCAGCCACCGGCCGGACGCTTTCACAGTCAAGGAAGCGCGGAACTGGTGGCGCCGATGATACGCTCGACGAAATGACATTCCTCACTGCTAAGGCAGAAATTGGCGTTTGATAACACCGAATTTACAGGCTACCCGGCTATCGCCATCGGGCAATGGCAATCACGTAGAAGTAAAACTCTCGAACAGGCGAGTACTACAAAAAGCTGCGGTCTGAACGACGCTAACGATGAAAAGTATTTCACTCTGTAGGCCTGAGCTGCGTAGTCTGCGAGTTTGCAGGCTACGCAGCCCTGATGGCCCACCACGGTTTTCCTCTAGAAGTAGTACTTCAGAGCGAGCTGGATAAACCTCCCATCCGGAGTGAGATTGCCCATGGAAGTGGTGCCGGTAATGAGCCCACCATTGCTGTTCATACTTCCACTTGGTATGCCGTAGGCCGTCGAATTGTAGGTATTGAAGATATCGGCCCGGAACTGAAGATATTGCTCTTTATATGTTGTGAAGTTCTTGAAAATGGAATCATTTAGCCGGTTGTAGCCTGGACCGTGGAGCTGATTCTTGCCGCTTCCGGAATAAAGGATTGCCTCGCTTGGCGACGTAATAAGTGTACCTGGCGCAATATTGGAGCCTGGAAGTGGATTGGAGAAAGCGCACGGGTTAAACCAGTTCTGAATGGTTTTTACTTTAGCGGGACAGGTTATGTTCGGATTAGTAGCGTTCGGCGTTCCTCCGCCTTTGAAAGGATCTCCCGTCATCCGCGCCACTTCATAATTCAGGCCGGCAGGAGGCGTGTTGTTAGGAGTAACCGTGAAGGCATTGCCGGTCTGAGCAGCAAACATGACTCCGATCGACCATCCACCAATCAGTTCATCCAAAATTCCCTTGTGGTTCACGTAGCGCCGCCCAAAACCAACGGGCAATGCGTAAACGCCGTTCAGCGTGAACCGCTGCCTCACATCTAGATCCGAGTTTCCATATCCGTTGCTGAATGGGATCAGAGACGAATTTGGAGTGACCCATAGGTAAGCGCCCAGATTGTCGTCAAGCGAGTGCGACCAGGTATAGCTGGACAGAAAATATAGTCCGTCCCCGAAGTGCTTTTCCAACGTCGCCTGAAGAGAATTGTAATTGCTGGTGCCAATAAAAGCGGTATAGGTGATTCTCCCGAAATCCGGAAATGGTTGGAACGGTGCCGTATTTGTACCCGGCGTTGCCAGCGCAAACGGCGCATTGCCCCAGTAGTTGCTTTGCTGTAAGTGACGACCCGCCGTACCGACATATCCGAGAGTCGCTGTCAGGGTGGGGGTGAATGCCCGCTGGACAGTTA
This sequence comes from Acidobacteriota bacterium, assembly GCA_021793595.1. The sequence continues at coordinate 7,527 of JAJYSL010000108.1, read as the reverse complement.
GGTTGTAACCTTCGGTGTACGGAGTCTTGACGGGATCCTGGATGGCGTTGACGATTGGAAACAAGATCGGCAAGTTAGTCAGTCCGCCAGGCTGGTTAAGATACTGGGAAAACCCCGTCGCCAGCGTCAAACCGTCGGTGGCACACGGCCCTCCCACAGGGCAGGTCGGAGAAATAAAAGTCGATTGTGTCGACCACGGATAATTGGCTCCGATATTTGTCCCTCCTCCATTTTGCAGCCCACCAAAGAAGATGCCAAAAGCCCCGCGCACCACTGTTTTTGGGTCAACGGAATACGCAAATCCAATGCGGGGGGCGAAGTTGAGTTTCTGGACGGACGTAAGCGCCGGGTTACCGGAACGCGTGATGGCTATGTGGTCTTTGGCTGCGAGCGCCGCAAACGCTGGACCGACCGCATCATTGTTCGCCAGCTCGTAATTGGCTGTGCCCGTTCCAAGGCTCGCGCTGGTCACAATCTCATTCGCCTGCCTGCCCTTCTTCTCGTCGAACGCACCGTAGTGGTCCCAGCGCAAGCCAAGGTTCAGAGTAAGCTTCGGCGTGATCTTCCAGTCATCCTGAAAGTAGGCGGCGCGATACCATCGATATTGCTCTACGCTGTCCGCAGTGGACACGATGTTGCTGTCCTGGTAATCCGCCAGGAAATCCGCTCCGCCAAATCCGGTGTTGGTAATGGACGGGTTGCTGGTGAATAAGCCCGTATATGTGTACCAGCCTCTGGGGAAGCCGGTCACATAGAATTGAGGACGAATTAACTGGAGTTGGATGCCCATCGATAATGCGTGTTTTCCCGCAATTTTGGTCAGGTTGTCCAAAATCTCACTGTTGTTCTGGTGCTCGATCGAGGGAAGACAGCAACCCGTTCCAGTCCCGAAACTCGACCATCCCGACGGCAGAAATACTGGGAGCCCTCCGGCCTTTGCGGTGGGAACCCCTCCCAGCCCCAACGGATCCGACACATCCTTACCCAGAGTCGGAATGCCGAATATGTACGCGCCGTACATGAAGCTGAAATTGAATTGGTTCGAAAGGGTGGGTGAGAAGATGTGGGTCTCACTTAACTCCAGGTTTTCTGATTTCAACCGATTCGGACCGTCCGAGCCATAACCGCCGCCGTCAAGAACGCCAAATGGAGGCTGCACAAAGAATGGGTTGTTGCTTAAGCTAAGCCGGGCAAATGCCTGGTCGTGGGTATTAACGTTCCAGTCGAGCCTTCCGTCCCACTGCGCGGTATTGTTGACCTCGTTCTGATTGATGATGAAGTTGTTGAAAGTCTGTCCTGCAAGACCAAAGTTTGGTTTCGGCAAGAGATTGACGAGCTTCTGCGCCTCCGGATTGATCAGGCTGGGATCAAATACATTCTGACGTCCCTGGTATGCCAGTGGTGCGGACCCGCCCGAACCGAGTTTGTAGAGGACCACCGGCGGCGCGCCTCCTGTAAGCGCTGGATTCAAGAGATCGCTGAAATCCCCTGTGCGTTGGGCGAGTGTTGGAAGAGTGAAGATTCCGGTGTTCCCGATGACGATACGATTGGCCTCAAAGTCACCGAAAAAGAAAAGATGATCCTTGATGATCGGTCCGCCGATCGTGGCGCCGAACTGGTTTTGGCGATATTCAGGAAGCGGACCCGGAGGAGCATTGAAACTTCTCGCGTCCAGGGCGTCGTTACGGAAATATTCCCAAAGGTCGCCGTGGAGGGCGTTCGTTCCACTCTTGATCGAAGCGTTCATCACGGCACCGGCCGAATGACCCAGCTCAGCGCCGTAGTTGCCCGTCTGGATTTTGAATTCGGCGAGCGCGTCCGGGGGGGCTTGATCACGTAGGAGGCGCCGTTCAGGAAGTCGATTGAACTTGTATTGTTATCGACGCCGTCCAGAATGAAGTCGTTCTGTTGGGGCGCGACGCCGTTCGCGGAAAAATCTCCGTTCCCTTGGCCTCGGGCGGATGATGGAGTCGCCGGTACCACGCCCGCCGTGAGTTGCGCAATAAAGACGTAGTTGCGCTGATTGAGCGGAGTGTCATTGATCATCCGGGTTGAGACCACTTGGCCGGTGGAGGATTGTTCCGTCTGCAAAATTGAGCCAGCGGAGGACACTGTCACCGTCTGAGTTTGCAGTCCAATCTCCAGATGAAAGTTGGCGCCCAAACGCTGATCGACGTTGAGCATGATATCTGACTGCGTGGCGGTCTTAAAGCCCGGCGCCGCGCAAGTGACGGAGTAGTGGCCAATGGCGAGCGGAGGCGTCACGTAGACGCCGCTTCCGTTAGTTGTCCTCGTAATCGTGAAACCGGTATCCGTGTTTGTGATCGTTACTGCGGCGTTTGCGACAACATTGCCCTTCGGATCGAATACCGTGCCGGTGATGGTGCCCTGGTTCGCCTGTTGTGCACTTGCTGGAAAGCTCCACAACAGCATGCAGCTGATAATGATCAACAGCAAAGATACGGATAAAGGGCAGGAGAGTACACCGCTTTCCAATATGTTCGATAAATTTCTTCTTGAATCCATTGAACTGCCTCCTCCAAACGGTAGCTGAAATGCCATGTCCTGCACGAAAGCGACGAGATACGTCTGCCCCCGAATGTTTCCGAACTCGTTTTCCGTTTCACTTCCTCACGTTTCCATGACACGTGAAGCTTGACGTTAACGAACACGCGAATCATATGCAAATCTCAACTGAATTGTCAAGAAAGAATTATTCTTCCTGTAGCAGCTTCGGCAATGCCGCATGTTCGCTGTTTTCCGGTTTTCCAATCTCGCGTAAGACTGCCGACGATTTTCTTCCCGTGAACGTAACCGATATGCGCATGGTATAGTGTTCCTCACGTATGTCTCAGCTTCAGACCCGCAGAGATGTTTTAATTCGAGGCGGCATGGCGGCAGCGGCGGCCCTCGTCTCGCCTCTTGACGCAGCCGTCAAGGCAGTTCCAACAACTCCCGTTTCATCTCAGCAGGAGCAACTGCGCACCATCTATGGGAAACTGACCGATTATCTGCGGGAGCTTATCGGATCCGCTAAAGTCCGCCTCAAGAACGGTGTCGTTCTATTGCTTCCCTCCGGAGATTCGAGCTATCGGTCTGTGTGGCCTGACGACTCCCTGTACCCATTGATCGCCGACCCGCGTCTAGTAATCCAGGCAGAGCTGTCCGGTCAGCTTCAATTTCTGACGGAGAGCGTCGTCGAGATGACGCAGCTTCCAGATCGTGTCGATTCCGATGGACTGCCAATTCTTTCTCCCGGTCATTCCACGCAGCCACCCATGACGGACCGCATGGCGCTGCATCTGCCAGCCGCCTGGGTCCGCCTCCTGAGTTACTATCGGAGTTTTGATATCAAAATTCCGCGAAAGCGGGAGTGGGCTGGAGTCGTCGAGCGAAGCTTCAATCTGGATTCTTTTGCGTGTGGCCTCGCATACGCCGATCCGCAAAAACCGCCGATCGGTTACGGCTACCAGGATTCCATCCGCATCACCGGTTTTGATTTGATGACGAGCATCGTTCTGTACCGCGGCCTGCAGCGGGCCTCCGCGCTCTTCAGCGACGTCGCCGATCCGGCAACTTTGGAAAGATGGAAGGAGCTTGCCGCGGCGATTCCGCCGAATCTGCACCGATTGTACGATCCGGCAATTGGAGGCTATGTTGGCGGATCACGCCAGGGTCACCAATTCAGCGTGTGGGGAAATGGCCTCGCTTATTTTCTGGCCCCCGCGCCAGTCCAACAACAGATTGTGCAGTTCTATCGAAACAATCGAAAGAAAATCTTCCTGCTTGGCTGCACCCGGCAGATCGCGGAGCCTGGCGGCTGGCAGGGACCGGGACAACCCCCTGTGGGATATCAAAACGGGGGATTCTGGTCGACTGGGACCGGCTACGTTCTGCCTGCAATTTATGACCAGGATCCGACCTTTGCGCTGGAACTGGCTGACGAGCTGGTTCGCAACCTGCCGAAGATCGATTACTGCGAGTGGCTCGACGGGACTGGCAAGCCGGTAGAAGCGATGAAGTTTCTTCCAGGAGTAGCAGTTCCATGCATTGGGATCAAAAGCATTCTGGAGCGCCGACCTCTGATCGAATATTTCTAAATAGCTGCGGCAAAACCGAACTATGCGATGCAAATCATCGCCGATTTTCTGACGAGGCTATAACGTTTGCCGCGACATGGGTTGAGAATTGTGGATACCGCATTGAGCGCATCGCCAAGTAAGATTCACGACACAAATTTGGAGCGAGGCAGCGTTGCTTATCTATCTTGCATCGCAATGGCGTCGTCAATGGGAGGTTTCCTCTTTGGATTCGATACGGTCGTCATCTCGGGAACAATCGATTCAATCAGACCGGATTGGCGTCGGCGCAATTTTTCTCTTCTTCGCGTGTATGCTGTTCCCGCAATTTCCGTTTATTCAGAAAATTGTGCCAGAGACCAAGGGAAAAAGTCTGGAAAGTATTGAGGCATCATGGATCGAAGGTTGATCGGTTGGCACGGCAATGTTGAAATCACCTGGCACCCTAAGCTATCGTCTGACGGGGCGGCTCCGATCTGCGCTCGACAATCGTTTTTCCCTTCCTCAACTCATTTCCGCGATCTACGACTGGGATTTTCTGGAGAAGCATAAGATTGCCCATCACCGTTTCACTCTCTGACCAGGGGCGAGAGATAGCATGAAAATCGTCGATCCGTGCATCCAGATGTGGAACCGGGAGACACATCGATATCCCTGGCTTGAGATGCGACGTGCCGATACTTTTATCGGCCCGGTTGATGCAATCGCCAAAACCCATGAGTTATCGGATTTTCTCCGCGACGCAGGCGACATTGACGTCCTCAAGGTGGTCCATGTGCTCCACTTCCGGGTGGCTGAAATCGGCCGTGGCCACAATGCCGCCGAGCCGTCCGCCAGAGGCCGGGTCATCGGCGATCGATTGCAGCCAGTGCGACTCTTCAACTGCGTCGGCCGGGTCATGGCTGTCATCCATGTCGCGGGAATGAGTGCAGATGAGAAGGAGAAGCTGTTTCGAACCAATGCGGAGCGTATCTACCGCATATGATGGGCAAAATTTTTGACGCGGATTGTCAGCGGAACGGATATCGGTCGAGGTGAGTCAGTTGCGTATCTTTGTCAGCGGAGCCGGAGGCAATCTTGGGAGTAAATCCATCGCCTACCTCTCCAGTCAACCCTGGTGCGATGAGATTGTCGGAGTGGACATCACCATACCAGACGCAGCACGCTCCGGTATATCCAGCAAGGTCCATCTCGCAACGGCCGATCTGACTGACCCCGCGGATCGCCGCTGGCGCGACCTGATGAAAGGATGCAACTCGCTGCTGCACTTCGCGGTGACAAACGTGTCCTCCGACTGTACCTGGGAGGAAGCTGCATCATCGTTCGCAATGACCATGAACTTGCTCGATGCCGCCGTCGAGGCCGGTGTTCAACGCTTCGTCTTTGCTTCCTCCAATCACGTGATGGGTGGCTACAAGGACCCTCCATTGTCCGAGTGCCTGCGACCAGGTGAGCTTACCCCCGACCTCCCGCCGGCACCGGGCACGATGACGCGAAAAGGCGGAAAGACCTTCCGGCCCGTTGCTTACGCTTCAGCGAAATTTTTCGGTGAGCGGGCGGCGCTGGTAAAAGCGCAGGCCGCTAAGGGAACATTCACCACCGTTTCCATACGCGTCGGCTGGTGTCAGCCCGGACCCAACCATCCGTCCACAATTCATTATTCGGGACTGCCAGGAATGGATTCGTCCTTAGCTCCGCCTGGCCCAGAGGATGCAGTCAATCTTGCATGGTTTCGAGGTATGTGGCTGTCCAACCGTGATTTCCACGCGCTGATCGAGCGGGCGATCCTGGCCGACAGCTCCCAGTGGCCTCAGCCCGGCATCGTAGTGAATGGAATGTCGGCCAACACGGGCATGGCATGGGATCTGGATTATGGACGGAGGCTGATTGGGTACGACCCTCAAGCAGACAGCGCAGTTGAGATGCTCCGCGGGCAATGAGCCAAGCAGCGAAGCGGCAATGACTTTTTCGGAAATGGACATTGACGATTGTGGCAGGAAAAATACCCGTCAAGTCGGCGATACCCTCGAATCTGCAGGCTGGAGACACAATGTCGAGCAAACATACAAGGCGCGAGTTCCTGGCATTGTCAGGTATGAGTGCAGTGGCGTTCACGAACGCCCTGGGAGAAGTTGCACCGTTCACCTCGGACATGGTGCCGCACCAGGCTTCCATTTTCTACGTCGCGATGACGGGGTCTGACGCGAATCCCGGAACACGGTCGTTGCCCTTCCGCACGGTACAAAAGGCTGCAGGCGTGATGAACCCTGGCGACTCCTGCCTGGTCCGCAGCGGCGTCTACCGCGAATGGGTGAAACCGTCGACTGGCGGCACGTCGGAAGACCATAGAATCACCTTCAAGGCGTATCCCGGCGAGACTCCTGTACTTACCGGCTCCGAGCGCATCACAACCTGGAAAGATCAGGGAAACGGTGTCTGGATGGTAGAGCTCCCCCAGTCCTTCTTTGGTGACTTCAACCCCTACACCATGCCGATTTATGGGGATCTGAAATCAAAATACAAGCTTGAAGACAAAGACATCTGGATGGACTTTGGGCAAAACTTTCATCTTGGGGAAGTCTACAGCGAGGGTGCTCCGTATCTGGAAACATTGACGAAAGAAGAAATGCAGCGCACCCCAAAGACTTGGTATACCGAAACCACTGGCAGTGTCACACGCATATGGTCCCACTTCGATGGCGGCGATCCTAACCAGCGGCTTTCAGAAATCAACGTTCGTGAATGTGTATTCTTTCCCAGCACTCCTGGGATGAATTACATCACCGTCAGCGGGTTCACCATGCGGCACGCAGCATGTTACTGGGCTGCCCCGAACTCATTCCAGAAGGGCCTTATCGGGACCCATCTCGGCAAAGGGTGGGTGATAGAAAATTGTCACATCTCGGATGCCAAGTGCGTTGGAGTTTGCAGCGGCTTTCTCCACGATACACATTCGGCCGACATCCATCGGATTGGCCATCATACCGTCCGTAACAACGTCATCGAGCGATGCGGAGAGGCAGGAATAGCTGGACTGATTGGGTTTGCAGCTAGCCTCATCACAAACAACCTGATTCAGGACATCAATTACACGATGCAGTTTGGCGGCCAGGAGACGGCTGGTATAAAGGTGCACCGGGCGACGGATCTGGTGATCGATCACAACATCATCCGACGTGTTTTCTCTACTAGCACGAGAAAAGCAACCTACTCTCACTTTCCAGGAATCTGGGTTGACTGGAGCAATCAAGGCACTCGAATCACCGGAAATGTAATCTATGATATCGATGACTACACAATCTATGTTGAAGCTGATCACGGACCGCTGCTGATCGACAACAATATTCTTGTTGGCTCGCCAATCGGGTCGGAGTCAGAGCGGGTGGTTCTTGCTCACAATTTGTTCTGCAATAGCGGAATTGTGTATATGAACCGTGAAACCCGGAAT
>JAJYSL010000107.1 GCA_021793595.1 Acidobacteriota bacterium | reverse complement strand
AACGATCAGGCTGCCAAACAGCTTGGTGAACCTCTCCATCGGTCGCCTCCCTTTGCTCTCGTCGGGATAACAAGATCATCGGACAGGCGACCGCTGGTTTCAAAATTTCAAATACCTTTGGCTAGGTCTTCCTCTTCGTCGCGCAAATCGCTCGGGGCCTGTAAAACATCTTTCGTCAGCAAATTGGTGCCCGGAGGGGGACTTGAACCCCCATGACCCTTTCAGGTCTGCGGATTTTAAGTCCCCAAGAGCTAAGTTCCAAGTTCTGTAGATTCTTTATTTACAGGGACTTAAATGGCACACCGGTGAGGTTCCATGCGGTTCTGCGAGGCACATTTCTGAGAGTTTGGGCATAGTTTGGGCATAGTAAATGCCAAAGGAATCGTCGGCACTTCGCCTCGATTTAGCCAATGCTTAAACCGGCCTGTATGTTCGGTCAATCCCATGGATTAAATACTTCAACGCCCAAACCTTCAAAGTCCCGTACATTGCGAGTGACGACAGTCAAATCATGCTCCAACGCCGTTGCCGCGATGAAACCATCCGCCACCTTCAGAAGTCTGCCTTTCAATTTGCATTGTCCGGCCAGGAGACCCCACCGCTCGGCAATCGGTTCATTCACTGGCAGGATACGACCCTCAAACCATGGCCGCAAAGTCTCATCAAGCCATTGCTGAAGTCCGCTACGACGCTTGCTTGCGGGGAGAACTGCAATCCCCTTCAGGATTTCGCCGAGAGAAATCACGCTGAGGTGCAACTGCTCGTCGTCTGCATTGTCGAGCCACTGACAGACGCTCGGTTGCGGATGGGGCCGGGTCAATTCTGAAGGAATATTGGTATCAAGCAGGAACCCCTTCATAGCGCAATTTCACGTCCAATATCCGGGTCCCGCTCAAAATCCAAGTTCAAACCCCTGAAGGGCGATTCGGCAAACAACTGCGCCAGGCTCTTTCTACCCACGGGTCTCTGCCGCATTGGTTGGGTAGTGCGGTATGCGGCTCGTTCCAGCAAGGTAGCCGCATATGCAGGTACGTCCATCCTACGCGCAGCAGCTTGGGCAGCCAGGCGTGCTTCGGTCTCGGCGCTGAGTTCTACCTGAATTGTCATGGCAACCACCTCCTCTTTCCATTATCCGATGAGGCCGGGGCAAAGTCGATGCTGTTCTTGATTGGGAGAAGGAAACGCTGATCTTCCGCCAGCCGGGGAAATATCAATTGGGGATGCAGGATCAAAGACCGAAGCCAAAACCTTGTGGGATTTCATTCGCAGTTTCATTCTTGTGGGCGGGCTGCGGCTCGATCTTCTGCGCCACGGGTTCCTTCTGAATCGCCGGAACATGTGTCGCGTGAACTATTTAGACAACGGAAAAGGTTCCCATTTTCCCCGTCAAGTATGAGAATAATGAGCGGAGGAGGTTCACTCGTGGTCAACCGCCTGTTTCAGGATTGTTTCCGTCGCAATTTCACCATGGCGAGCGGTGTATATTGCGTCGAGGTGTGGTCAGTACCCGAGGGGTTGGACCTTGAAGTCACGCTTCCGAGTGCTGAGGTGGTGCCATGCCGCTTCGTCCAGGGGAAGCTTACATCGCGCTTCATAGAGGCAGTTAAACGGCGTGGTGTTCATGCAGACCTGACCATGATGGAGTCCATATCAAAGACCCTAAGTCCAGAGGTGCGTGAGGTCGCCCTGAAGGCGATGAACGAGTTTCTCGTTCAGACGTAGCCAATCCAGTGCTCGTCTCGCCGGGGCAGACAAGGAAAAGCACAGCCCCATGTGGCCCTTCGCTTGTGAACTAAACCCTGCATGTACAGTCAATGCTGGCGTACAATCACCAAGTCATGAGCAGCATTGTTTGGGATCAATCCCTGGAAAAAGGTGGCATCTTACTGTGTATCCAAATCACAGAGGATGGCCCGAACTCTTTCACCTTTTCGGAGCAGGGTCCTTTGCCCCCTGGTGTGGCCGGGATGGAGCCAAGAAGCTTCAAGACCAAGAACGAAGCAATGAGATATGCCGAAGAGAATTATATTCCGGGTCGTAGAACTCAAGGGTGGCAATTGAAGAATTAGAGCAAGACGCCTCCCTGCGTTGGCAGCCGGAGGTGGTGGACATTGCCCCTGCCGCACTGGATGTCCCAGAACGCCAAAGCGAAGTTGCTCTCATTGAGGAAAATGGAAGCACCTGATCTGACATTCCCCGAATATTGGAATGATAAGCCGAGGCGCATAGGCCGGTGTCAAGGCTCTTTGACCGCGAACGCGGCGCGCGCAGCGCGGCCTTGACACTGGCCGGGCCTCGGCTATGCTCTCGCTATCCGGGGAATGTCATTTGGGGACTAGCATTACATTCCCATACCGAATCCGTGTCCAATCTCATGCGTGTGGGCGGGCTGTTGCTCGTTGGCTTGTGACACAGAGGCCTGCTGGACTGCAGTTGCGTGGGACACATCGCGGCTGAGTTCTTTGCCCAGCGACGATGCGTTGTTGGTGAAAATCTGCGCGTCGTATGCTCCGCGTGAGATGGCTACATATGCCATACGGCTATTCAGCAGGTTTTTTGCGCCCAGTTCCGTGTCCACATGAATCAGGACGCGGTCTGCGGTCTGGCCCTGGCTGGAATGGCTGGTGACGGCATAGCCATAATCGAGATGTACGTGTCTGTTCGGGTCGAGTTCGACTGCGCGGCCACCGTCCAAGTTCAAGCGCAACCGCCCGTCGGCGATGCTCTCAATAACTCCCAATTCGCGGTTTGCCACTTTGAGATCATTGTCGGGCGCAGTGAACTGGATGCGGTCGCCCACAGAAAAGCTGCGCAACTCCTCGCGAAAAACAGAAACGCCCTGCTGCCGGCGCGGATCGTAGCTACGCTCAGTGCCGTCATGCAACTCGACCTTCAGCCGATTGGCGGGAGCGTCGATGCTTTTCACCTGTGCGTACTCGCCCTTGCCGATGCCGGTTTCCTTCGATGCGCGAGAGTAGCGCAACACGTCGCCCACCTCGTATCGTTCGGCCCATGTGCGATCTGCGCCGGTGAGGTCCTGGCGCGGAAGCAGCGTTTGTATGCGGTGTTCATCAGCACTGACCATGCCCCGGCTCTGCAATTCCGTATGAATGCGTTCGTTGATCTCCATACGGGATCGATTGTCGGGGGAAACGACCAGCGTATTCCCCGGCGATGCCGCATACTCCTTTGCAATGGCCGTGATGCGCTCGCTGTGACCCGGAATTTCATGGACTCGTCCTTGACCGTAGAGACTCCGAACGGCTTCGCAGGCTTCGCCACACGCAAGTTGCTCGACCACCTTCTTGAGTTCCGGGTCTCTCTGTCGAACGATCTCTTCGAGTCTCACCGTTCTCATGCCAGCATCCTGAAGCTGCGCAAACGGTCGCCCGGCCTCCACCGCCTCATGCTGCCGCCGGTCGCCTACCAACAATACCCGGTCGTTCGCATGGAGCCGATGTAGAAAAACATGCAACTGTCGCGTGGATGCCAGCGATGATTCGTCGAGCACATACAGCCGTTTATCGCCCGTGTCGGGCTGCTCGCCACGCACCAAATGCTTCTGTAGCGTGGAAGTCTCCATGCCTGCTTCGGCGAGCTTTTGTGCGGCGCGCGACGTGGGCGCAAAACCTTCGACACGGTATCCTTCCGCCTCCGCACCTTCGCGAATAACGGACAATGTCGTCGTCTTGCCCGCACCTGCAATGCCATCCAATCCCACGATTTTCTCGCGCGAGATGAGGATGTCGTCCACGGCCTGCCGTTGCGAGGCATTCAGTTCTGAGTGTCGCTCTTCTGTCCTGATCCGTACCTGTGGCGAAACCAGCATTGGATCGCCGTAGTCCCGCCGATTGCCCTCCTGCATCCGGGCGACAATCTCGCGCTCCATGCGAACCATCGCAGAGGTCGTGAACAGTCGGCCTGGGCAGATGTGCGCGACTTCGCGGAACTCGCCTGCGCTGATCCTGCGCTCGAACTCCTGCCTGACGCGGGCATAGGTGGTTTCTCCCATGCCTCGCGCAAGCGCCGCTTCGAGGATCGCGCGGCGGTCCTGTACCGCCGATCTCTCAAAGACGTGATCCCGCGCCCACGTCACGGCCCGCTGCGCCTGCATCTCCGGTTCCCGCATCTGGTATTGCTCATGCGCCAGCGCCTGCGCGACAACTTGGTCTGCCTGATGACCGTACTGTGCAGCCAATTCCCGGTGCCGCCGCAACACTTCTTGCTGCGACAGCAATTCCTTGCTGTCGCGCGTGTGGTGCGCGGCGATCTGCGCGGCTGCGGCCCCTTCGATGCCTTGCTCCCGCAGATGATCTTTGATCTGTTCCCGGCGCGGGCTGGACGCCTCCAAATACTCTTTCGAGTATCCCTTGATTTCCGGCTGCCCATGCTTTCCGCGTTCCACTTCGTAGCCCAGCTTTTCGAGCCGTAGCGCCAACTCCGATCGATAAACCGCTGTGACGTAACGCTGCGAAACAAAGATCTCGTGCGGCTGCAAGGCGCGCGTCTGGCCGTTATCGCGCTCGGTGACATTGAAAATCACGGCGTGAGTGTGCAACTGCGGCGCCGCATAGCCATCGACGGGACGGGCCGTGTCATGCTCAAAGGCGGCAGCAACGAATTTGCCCATTGTTTCCGGCGCATGGACGTTTCCGATGCGGGCCTGGGTGTATCGCTCCAGTTCGACCAGCGCCGTTCGCACACTCTCGCGGTGAGCAACACGCACGCGGTCATCCCCGCCGACCAGAGCGGTAATGGATACAGACTTCGGTGCGGAGAACGTGGCGTCCCATCCGGCGCGGTGTTCCACGCTCGTAACTTCTTTGCCGAATTTGCCCTCATAGGTTCTCGATATCTGATGCCGGACAAGTTGCTTCTCCGTGTACGGATGCTGGCCTTCGCTCAATCGCGCGAAGTGTTCCGCCGCAACCGGACCGGCGAGATTCCACTGCCGTGCAAGCCTGCCCTGCCATTCGCTGTGGCCCTGATTATCGCGGCTCCAGTAATTCTGCTGCTTCGATGCGAACTCTCGCGCGTGGTAAGTTCGCGCCTGGCTGGCTGAAAGCGGCTTGGAAATAGTCAGCATGGAAATTCCTCAGGCTATCTTTGCTTCAATCAATCTCGTTTCTCCGGCTCCAAAGAAACTTCTCTTTAGGCGTTGCCCCATTCGCTCCAAACAGCGGAAATGCCGTCGGCATTGGTTTGCTGGACGGCTCGACGGGTGGCTGCGGTGGTTTTGGGACTGTTCTGCTACTTCGTTTTCTCGCCACAGATTGAATGAACGTCGGCGGCCTGAAACGAACCCGGCACATCGCGCTGATCCATCTCTGCACGAAATTTGGCGGCGGTTCTTGCCATCTGATCTGAGCCGGATTCCACCGCCTCGACTCCCGGCGGCCACGGAGAGAGGCATCTCCGGCGAGAAGAAAAAAGAGTATCGCAGCCGACAGTAGCAGGGGCGTCAGCATCAACCTCCAAAGGCTCTCGCTGCCGTAAAACTGGTTCTGAAGAAACGGCTCAAGACGGGCGATCTGGAGCCATTCATCTGGGCCGCACGCGAGGCTGGTCCAGCCCTTATTGTGCGCCTCGGAAGACAGCCGCATCGGGATTTCATTTCCAGTTCTCGATGCCGCCGGAACCACATCCTGGTCCGTCGCCAGTTCCTGGTTTCTGTGTGCTGCCGCCTTGTACAGCCACCGAATCTCGGAATAAAAGGCCGGACCACTGCCCTGCACAGCGCAATTCAGATAGGTTCCGAAGTAGTATCTCTGAAGCGGTGTCAAAGCGCACTTCGACCACAGGAAAATCGTCTCGGAAAAGATCGCCAGAACAACGGCAACTCGCCAGCCAAAGCGCTTCGGGAACATGGCTACATACTCCGGTTCTTCTCTTGGAAACGGACGAAATCCTCGATCAGTTTTTGTGCATGCTGGAGCTTCCGGGCATCGGCCTCGTCGCGGACTTTGAGGATGGAATCTGGAAAAATCTGCTTGCCTTCTGCCGCCGCCAGAGCACCCGCATGGAAATGATTCAGGAGTACATAGCGCATAGCCCACATCTCGGCGAGCAGCAGTTCAAGCGGGTCGGCGGGCTGCTGCCGAGCCGTGCGCAAAGCAGTCTCGCGCAGCCATTCCGAGAGAGGCTTTGCTGCTTTTTCAGCAGCGGATTCCACCTCGGCAAGCTCTGCCGGCGTCAGTCGGGTTGCAACAGTCTTGGTGCGGAAACTGGGTCTCGCATGCTCAGGCGCGGACACAGTTGAATTCAGGTTGGAGGGGACTTGAGATATGCTCATCGGGAAACCGCCTTCCCTCATGCGGCTTGGCTCCGCCCGTTCATCGTTTATGCGGAATTCGCAGCCTTGCATGAAACCCTTGCTGTTCAACGTGTTTACGTCGCAGCGCTCTGCGGCGCTATTTCCGTTAACGAACGGTAACGCGCGTTTCCGTTCATAAACAGCGCGCAGCCAAACTGCTGGCGCAGCGGAAGTTAACATTCGTAAACGTCGCCGCCCTCTGGGCCTCTCCGCAGTTCCCATGTTGGGGGTGACGTGTCCATCTTCATCCGCTGCAAAGCAGCGCCGTTCTTATAGCTCGCCGTACTCACGCGCCTGCTGTTGCCAAAGCCGCCGGACTTCGGATTTCTCCCAAGCCTTCTGGACCATGTTCCGAATCGCACTCCAGTCGCTCTGGCTCAACATGAACGCGATGCCGCTCGCTTCAGAACGAAAGCTGACCATAAGCGCCCCCGACTCCGACTCGGAACTCGTCGCATATGCAGAGAAGTAATGACCTCTCCAAACTGCGTCTTCTTGGGCCGGGTCGAACTCTTCAAGCATTGCGCGAAACTCGGCAATTGCCGGATATTCACTGATCGGAACAAGAGGCGCAAGCCTGCCCGGAAGATGCAGGCAAAGTGCCAGTTCATCATGTGGCATCCGGGTCAGAGATAAGACGCATTCCCCCTCGTGGAACCCTGGCAGCGGCGGAGGCGGGATGCGGTGGTCGATCAGCTTCGGTTCTTCAAGCGGTTTTCCGTGCCGGAAATAGTGGCCGCGCGCGGCCACGCGCCATAGGATTGGCCAGTACGACCAGAGCGCCCGGTTGAGCTTCTGCACGTTGGGAAGTTCCAGCTCGTCCAGAAGGTGATAGAGGTTCCTTGCCGCCTGGATCGGCCTAGCCTGACATGACCCGGCTTTCTGAAGCGTCTGGATGGCCCGATTGACGGCTCTGCGCACCTCATCCCGGCCAGCTTCCCGACTGTTCCCTGGCTCTTCCCGTTCCTCGGCGGGGAGATTGGTGAGGTAATAACCGTCTTCGCGGGTCGTCTTCGCTTTGCGCAGCTCATGCACCGCGAGAAATGCCTGAAGGATTCCGATGAGAGATTCATTGGAAATCTTGGTCCGTGCAGTGTCTGAATATATCTCTGCTCCGAACCAGCAATACGAGGCAATCAACGCCCATTCCGCGTGAGAAAGCGGTATTCCTTCATTGGCTTTATGCCGAGCAATGCGCAGACTCTCTGTCGGGGCTGTCAGCAGGCTTGCCAGCTCCAGGCGGTCATCCCTGGCTGACTCTAAAAGCTGCCTTGCAGCCTCCGACGTAGTGATGGAGCTGCCGGTTCTGAGGGCGATGAGTTGCCGCAGGTGTTCGAGCCGTTGACGAAGGTTCTCGGAGACGCGAATCGACACCACTTGTTGTTGGGGTGGCAGTGCGGCGTCCTGCTGTTGTGCTGCCTTCTCGGCCATGGATTCTTCGGTGACCTCAGAAATGTAGATTTACATATTGACACTATGTCTACTGAAACGGTATTGTCAAGTGTAGTTTGATAGCGGGGTGCCCCTTGCGTCTTACTCCTCCTCTCCAGCACCGCCTCCTACGTACACGACAAGCTGCGGAATATCTCTGCATCAGCGAATGGAAGCTCCGCCGATTGATTCAGGACGGAATCCTGCCCTACCTGCACGAAGGCGAGGGCGCGCCATTTTATCTCGATATCCGCGATCTTGACGAATATATCGACCGTAATAAGCAGCATGACACCCCGGAGAGCCTGGGTTTGCCTCCCGTAGCATTCCCGGTTGCCCGTCACAATCCCGGCATGAATGGAGGTATCGGCCATGCCCCGTCCGCGCGGAACCGGAAGCCTGTATCAGCAGAAAGACAGCGCAGTATGGTGGATCAAGTATCACCGCAACGGAAGATCGTTCCGTGAATCCACGCGGACGACTGACAAGCGCCGGGCGAACCGGATTCTTGCCCAACGCCTGGCAGAAATCAGCACAGGTACGTTCGTCGGCCCGCGCTCGGAACGAATTGTGGTCTCAGAACTGGCAGAAGACTTCCTCCGGGATTACAGGATCAACGGGCGCAAGTCGATAGACGATGTGGACGCGCGTTGGCGGCTGCACCTTGGCCCGTACTTTGCGTCATTGCGGGCGACGCAAGTCACAAGTGAACTCATTGCCAAGTATGTAGACATGCGCCAATCAGAAGACGCACAAAATGCGACCATCAATCGCGAGATGGCGGCGCTCAAACGCATGTTCCGGCTGGGCATGTATGCGACTCCGCCCAAGGTCGTGCGCCTTCCGAAATTTCCAAAGCTCACCGAGGACAACGTGCGCAAGGGATTCCTGGAAGATGCTCAGTACCGCAAGCTGTTTGAAGCGATCCCGGAAACATGGTTCCGCGCACTCGTCGAAATGGGCCGCACGTATGGCTGGCGCATCAGCGAACTCCTCAATCTGCGTATGGAACAAATTGATCTGCAAGCGCGTACCATCCGCCTCGATCCCGGCACAACAAAAAACCGGGATGGCCGTGAAGTCACCATGACTGGGCCGGTCCATGCCCTTCTGTCAAAATGCGTCGCTAACAAGGCTCCAGAAGATGCCATATTCACTTGGCCCGATGGTCGTCCTGTGAAGGATTTTCGAGGTGTATGGGCAAAGGCAACAAAAGCCGCCGGCGTCCCAGGCCTTCTGTTTCATGATCTGCGCCGCACTGCTGCTCGGAACCTACGCCGGGCTGGGATTGCTGAAGGTGTCATCATGAAGATCGGCGGCTGGCGCACACGCAGCGTCTTTGAGCGATACGCCATCGTCTCGCAAACAGACATCGCCGATGCGCTCAGAAAATTGGAAGCTAGATAGATTATCGGTTCTTTTCTTGAACTGAAAATCCTACCTCCTTTGGCTGGCCGTCGTCATCCGTGAGCACCATCAGCCTATTCTTCTTGTCCATCCTTGCGTAATAGAAACCCGGCGCTATTGCCGAACACCGGCTCCATTTCCATTTCGCCTCGCAATTCAGCGACCTATATGAATCGCTGCCAATCGATACCGACAGAGTGACATATCCTCGGTCGATCTCGACAGACGGATAGCTAACACAATCGATGTTGGTTTGGTAAGCCGTCCACGTAGTCATGGAGCAGGAGCTTCTCGCTGGGATTTGACCAACCGGCAAGCTGAGAGTTACCCCTCCATAAACATGAATGAGGATCGGATAATTTTGCGCGGTTTTTCCTTTGGAAAAATTGACAGCGAAGTCGTAGATCGGAGACCGAAAGGCAGCGTCGTCAGGTGTTGGCGGATTTTTTGCGTTTTTGCTTACATCCAGGAAGCGCATGATAGGAGCATCGGGAGTGCCTCCGACGAGCTGAAGCATGTTATACCCGTGCACCCATCGTCCGCGATAATTGCCATGAGGCAGGTCTGTGCAGGGGTTTCGTTCCAACCGCGGGTTTTCGCTACGGCAACCCAGCACCCAATGATTTTCTCCGTCGATCGTACCGTGAAACACTACGAAGGATGGCGGTGCCATTCCTATGGCATTTCCTTCGGCAATCGATGAAGCGATTTCAGGTAATTTCTCCTCAAATGAGGACTCAATCGTAACGTGCAACGGAAATAAGTCTGCTGGGGTTGACGCTGCATTGCTTTCCTGTTGGCTCCGCGCATTCACGAGTTTGAGATTGGTTTGCGCAGCGGTATCGCCCTGTTCGGCGGCCTTGCGCCACCATACCGCTGCCTGTGCATCGTCTTTTGGGACGCCGCGACCGTCATGGTACATCGCACCAAGATTGTTTTGTGCATTGGCCATTCCTTGCTCTGCTGCTTTGCGAAACCAGATTGCTGCTTGAGCATCGTCTTGTCGCACACCTTGGCCGCTGTGGTACATAACTCCCAAGTTATATTGCGCCTGAACGTTCCCTTGATCCGCCGCCATGCGAAACCACACAGCCGCCTGTGCGTCGTCTTGCTGCACGCCTTGGCCATTGTCATATGCAACGCCAAGATAGTATTGAGCCTCCGAATTACCCTGCTCGGCTGCCTTGCGATACCAGGCAGCCGCCTGTACGTAATCCTGCGGCACACCATCGCCGTTGTAGTAGGCCGCGCCAAGGTTGAATTGCGCATTTGCATTCCCTTGTTCAGCAGCTTTGCAGAGCGAATCTAAATCATTTTTTTGTTGAGACGGCCCCGTCTTTCCCGTCTGAGCGGTAGCAGTTTGGCAAACGAGCAGAAGAACACCGAACACTAAAACTGACACACGCATCTTCATGCTCCATTCATACCGTCGGGAGTCCGTCGTGTAACCAATAGGCATTGTTGTCCCTATCATATACACCAATGCTGGCGTATGAGCGAAGCTGGCGCTCTCAGTCTGTCGTGTAATCGGTGGTGTGAATAATTTTTTCGGCTCTAGCTTCGCCGTTGATAGAATAGATTTCTCTTTCCGCGTATCCGTACTTGATGGAATTGGTAATAAATAGCTTCAGGCTGTTATCGATGTACGATATGGGAAACTTGTTTGCGGCAGACTCATCACTTTTGGACAAGGGGAATAGCGCAATGTTAGTCCCTTCATCTCGCTGAGCTGACTCGTACAATATGCCATCGAATGGTTTGACATGCACATGAGCTAGATATTCTGCCATTGCCTGGGTCATCAAATACTCTTCCCATCTATCAGGCGCGACCGGCTGTGATATTCGGCGTTGCATTCGTCGAAGAAATTCGATTCTACAAACCTGCTCAGTGAAGTCCGGTTGAAAAAAGCTGAGCAGCCTGCCCTGGTTCGACTTCCTAAGTCGGGTGAAATCCAGCAGTCGCAACGGCCTTGTCGTTCGCAGATCAATTGTCACGATCTGCCCCGATAGATAGGGACGCATCTCTGCCAAGCACGTTGGGCGTTCGCGTGTTCCGTAGAAGAGGACAACTCCCTCTGCATTCATTCGGCCTGCTCGGGCGTGCTCAGGGCGTGGAGGTCCAACATGTTTGAAAGGGTCTGAATAGAACTCTTTCAATGACTGGGCTTCCTTGAAAGACTGTGCCCGATAAAGTTCTGAGCCTTCTGGTAGCACCCATACGACGCTTCCGTTTTCGTCATTCGATCCCATAGCTTCTATGCCATGAAAGAGTTCCGAAAAAAGCTCAAGCGCCTCCGAACAAAAAAATCGCTTCGAGTGCTTCAATTCATTTTGCGCGAATTTCCATTTCGCGCAGTAGTATGACTCCGCGGGCCGTCTGACATAATCAGACCATCTCTCGAAAAATCGAGTCCCTCCTTCCGATGCTCGCCAGTCTTCAGCGCAGACCAGCGCGTCGACAATCTGATCTTCAAAGGGAAGGTATTGTCTCAGCACACGTTCAATGACATTTAGAAGCGGGTCTCCTGCTTGCCTTTCATGTTCATTACCGTCGTCATCGACGTCCAGTGTTTCATCGCCCTGCTCAAAATGGTCGCGGAGAACGGGTTCGATTCGCTGTGCAAGTTGTTCCACGTCAAATGCCGCATCATCTGACTTTTGGCACACAGAACATTCACGCACCTGCCCGCCGCTCTTAATGAGTTCCTTGAGATGCGAGTCTTCAGCACATTTCCAACAAACAGCACTCTTCATACACCCTCCATTCAGGGGCCGCTATCGCATCTTTGATGCCATGTTCTTTCATTGCATGTGGCAGTCACACTCAGCAGCAAAACGTGTCAAGAGAGCAGCGAAACGTCCTGTCAAGAAATCGGCGGTTCGCCGTACTCTCACCGTGAAGTGCCTTCCCGACACTCGATCCCGAATGCAAAACCAACTCCTCGCCGAGGATGCGTCGATGCCGTGCGCCTCGATTTCAAGATTGGGAAATGTGGAGAGCTTAGTGAGCAAGCTTCGTCGTTTTTCATCGTGCATGTCTGATTGCGTGCGCATTCGGTCACCTCCAGCCCATGCTGCCATGAGTCGCCGATATCTCCAACGTTTTTACTGGATTTTTTTCAATTCACAGTAAAAACTCAGAGTACGAATCATGAAGAACTCTTCAAAGCCCGCAACTTTGGGCATAGTTTGGGCATAGAAAAAGGCATCCGAAGATGCCGTTGATTAAGCAAACCATTGATTCTATGGTGCCCGGAGGGGGACTTGAACCCCCATGGGATTGCTCCCTGCGGATTTTAAGTCCGCTGCGTCTGCCGATTTCGCCATCCGGGCACGTCGAATCCACTGTCGCAACCTGATTCTATCGAATTTTGTGCTGGATCACGTTCTTAACGACGAACCGTAGCGCCGCCAACGACACCGGAAAAACTGTGCCTACTGCTGGATGGGATGACCGCCGCTCGGGCCGACGTTTGGATTCGCGGCCAAGTGGCTCGCCTGGCTGGCGCCTCCCGCTGTGTACAGGCGGCGATACATTTCCTGGTTGCGCAGAATTGCCTCCACATATTCTCGCGTCTGGGTAAATGGGATCGACTCCACAAACTCCGGCAGGCTGGCGTAGGGCCCATTGGCGAGCCATGCCTTCACCCGGTCATCGCCGGCATTATAGGCCGCCAGCGCATATTCTGGCTGGCCGTTGAATTCATCCATCAATTCCCGAAAGTACGCCGTCCCCAGTTTCAGATTCACTTCCGGATTCAGCAGGTATGCGGTCCGATAGGGCCGCAGATGTTCCTTGCGCGCCAGCTCGTTGCCGACGCGCGGCAACAACTGCATCAATCCCCATGCGTTCGCATACGAGACAGCGCCCGGATTGAATTCCGATTCCTGGCGGATCAGCGACGCCACCAGATACGGATCAAGGCCCTGCTGCTGCGAATCTCTTTGCAGCATTGCCCAGTAGGGTTGCGGAAACAAAAGGTCCCAATAGCCGCGCGGAATCGAATCCATCGGCGCGGAAAGATAGGATTGCACTTTTTGCTTGAGGATGTGGAGCGCCTGCCAGTTTTCTCCATACGAGCTGTAGAGTTGGGCCTCCGCATAGGCTCGCCAGCTGCTGCTGTCCGGGCTGGCGCTCATCTCCGGCACAATATATTGGTTCAGCCCGGCATTCGCCAGCAGT
>JAJYSL010000106.1 GCA_021793595.1 Acidobacteriota bacterium | reverse complement strand
AACTCTCGGTGCGGTTTGCCTTTGCCCCAGTGGTCGCCACCGACGCGGCGGTCAAACTGTTCGGCGTAGCAATTGTCACAGCCAGGAGAGACCGCCGAACAGCCCCACCATGGGTTGAAAGTATGATGAGTCCAGGAGATGCCAGTTTCTTTTCCCATGTGGGTTCTCCAGATTGTAGAGTGAGACAGAGATGCCTGTAGACTCGCAGCAGATTCAAAAACGTGAACAGGAGTATTGTCAAGAAGTTCGAGCGTTCAATCTATGAAACTGACAATTGAGGCGGCAATTTCAAGGTTTGGAGCAGCAGCAAAGAAAAAGTTGTCCAACCCAGCAGCAATCGGCCAGCCCGAAGATCAGATTCGCGGTCCGTTCGAACAATTGCTTATCGACGTTGCAACGCTTTCTGGCTTTCCGGATGGCAGTATCGTTGCTGTCGGGGAGTCTTCGGTCAGTGACCTGAAAACGAGACCGGACTACGCTGTTACGGTTCACAAAGCCCTTGTAGGTTTTGTAGAACTCAAAGCTCCAAGAAAGGGATCTGATCCAAGAAAATTCACAGATCCGCACGATAAGGCGCAATGGGAGAGATTAAGCTCGCTCCCGAATTTGATCTATACAGACGGCAACGGGTTCAGCCTCTGGCAAGATGGAAAAATCGTTGGATCAATAGTCCGCCTGAATGGCGACGTGGAATCATCTGGAGCCAAGCTAGGTTCAGCACCTGGTTTGCAGGGACTCTTTGAATGCTTTTTGCGTTGGGAACCGATTGCGCCGCGCAGTGCTAAGGATTTGGCGCACACGACAGCTCGTCTATGCAGTCTCCTGCGCGATGAAGTCACAGAACAACTCGGCCTGAAATGCGAAGCGCTTACCTCGCTTGCAACTGACTGGCGTAATCTGCTCTTCCCCGACGCCACAGATGAACGCTTTGCTGATGGATATGCGCAAGCTGTCACCTTCGGGATGTTGATGGCGCGCGCCAAGGGAATCACCCTCGGCAAGGGACTTCAGCAGGCCGCGTCGGAACTCACTCATACCAGTTCCCTGATTGGAGCCGCACTGCGCTTACTGACGGACAGTGCGGAGAACAGGGAAACGCTCAAAACTTCGCTCAGCACACTCACCCGCGTTCTAGATGCAGTCAACTGGAGCAAGATCAGCAAGGGCCAGTCGGACGCATGGCTATATTTCTACGAGGAATTTCTTGCTCTCTATGACAATCACCTTCGCAAGCAGACCGGTTCTTACTACACACCGCCGGAAGTAGTAAGTTCCATGGTCGCCATGGTCGACGAGGCACTAACCACGGAGCGTTTTGGGCTTCATGCGGGCCTCGCGGCGCCCTCGGTCACATTGGCAGATCCAGCGACTGGTACGGGTACTTTCATCCTTGGCGTTCTCCGATCTATTGCCCAGAGGGTCCGCAAAGATGAGGGAGAAGGTGCCGTACCCGGGGCGATCCGTGAAGCGCTCAAGCGGATTATCGCGTTTGAAATCCAATTGGGGCCTTTTGCTGTCGCACAACTCCGCATTCTGGCCGAGGTGCTTGATCTCACGAAATCGCAGTCCAAACCTGGCTCACCTCCACCTCTACGGATGTACGTAACAGATACATTGGGCAATCCATACGATGATGCGGAATGGATCCCAGGTGTTCTTGCCGCTATCGGGAAATCACGCAAGGATGCAAACAAGATTAAGCGCGAAGAATCCATTACGGTTGTCCTTGGCAATCCTCCTTACAAGGAAAGGGCGAAAGGGAAAGGGGGTTGGGTAGAGCAATCGAATCCAAACGCGAAGCAGCGCGCTCCGCTTGAAGCATGGATACCGCCAAGCACATGGGGCGTTAGCGCGCACAGTAAGCATTTGAGGAATCTATATATCTACTTCTGGAGATGGGCAACCTGGAAGGTTTTCGACCACAGTCCCGAACAGAATGCCGGCATTGTTTGCTTCATCACCGTTGCGGGTTTTCTCGGCGGCCCTGGCTTTCAGAAGATGCGCGATTATCTCCGGCGTACCTGCGACGACATTTGGGTTATCGATTGTTCGCCGGAAGGACATCAGCCGGGAGTCAACACGAGAATCTTTCAAGCCGTACAGCAGCCAGTGTGTATCGTGATGGCCAGCCGGTCAAATAAATCGGATTCGACAACGTCCGCGATCGTTCGCTTCCGCGCTTTGCCGGTCGGCAAGCGGGAGGTGAAATTTGCGGCACTCCAAGCAATCCACCTGAAGGATCAGGCTTGGATAGAATGTCCCTCCGAATGGCGTGCACCATTTCTCCCTGAATCCCAGGGGGCTTGGGCTGGTTACCCTGCGCTGGAGGATCTCTTCGTTTACAACGGTTCAGGAGTGATGCCCGGAAGAACTTGGATCATTGCTCCGGACCGGGCTTCCCTTGAAGCCCGATGGAGCAAGCTCAAATCAGCGCCGGCAAACACCGTGGAGGATCTTTTTCACCCGCATTTGGATGGCGACAAGCTAGGGGATCGGCACAGCATGAAAACCCTAAAGGATGCCTTGCACGGCTTCCCCCTCAGAACCAAGTCGGTGGCTGAAGATCCGGACTCAATGATTCCACCCGTGAGATATGGCTTTCGCTCATTTGATCGTCAGTGGATCATACCCGACAAGCGCCTGATCAATAGACCTAACCCTGAGCTTTGGTTTTGCAGGTCAGAAAATCAGATTTACCTAACCGCCTTTGCAGAGGAGTCTCCAACCGCCGGGCCTGCACTCACGTTCACCGGACTCATTCCTGATCTCCACCACTACAAGGGATCCTTCGGCGGTCGCGCATTCCCCCTATGGCGCGACGAAAGGGCCCAGATTGCCAACCTGCCGCCGTCACTACTATCTTTCATCAGCGGTAAGTACGGAGCGAGCATGAGTCCGGAAGACCTCATGGCCTACATCTCTGCTGTCGCAGCTCATCCAGCATACACGGCGAAATTTCAAGATGATCTTTCTACACCAGGACTCCGAATTCCACTAACCGCCGTTCCAGAACTCTTTGCCGAAGCGGTGGAGGTTGGCCGAAAAGTGATCTGGCTCCATACCTTCGGTGAACGCATGATCGATCCAAATCATGGGCGGCCAGCAGGACCGCCACGTCTGTCCGCGGAACACATGCCATTTGTTCCAAAGGGTGGCGCAATTTCAGACGAACCAAACGATATGCCCGATACCGTCGGCTACGACGGAGAGAAGGAGCGACTTTTGGTGGGACACGGATTTGTCGATCGCGTTTCACCTGCTGTTTGGCACTACGAGGTTTCAGGCAAGCAGGTCCTTCTCCAGTGGTTCAGCTACCGCAAGAAAAATCGCGAAAAGCCGATCATCGGCGATAGGCGTCCGCCTTCCCCACTAGGGGACATCCAGCCGGACCACTGGCTGCCGGAATACACCACGGAACTCCTGAACGTACTCAACGTGCTTGGACTCTTGGTTGAACTTGAGCCGAAGCAGTCTGATCTGCTGGAACGTATCTGCGCCGGCCCGCTGATCTCTGAGGCTGAACTCAAGGCTGCCGGTGCCTTGGCAATCCAAGTAACCCCGAAAAAATCAAAGAACAAAAGTGAAAAAGCGCTTTCTTCGTTGTTTCACGAGTGACTCAAACACAGGCAACAGCGTCTGTGTTTCCTCCGTAACGCATCGACGTCCGAGATCGTCTCTGATGCACAAAGCGGAAGTGTTTCCCGTTTCGTGCATCAGAGAGATCGTTCTGAAAGCGCGCAGTACCGCCAGGGCGGCTACGCCATCGCTTGGCCTGAAACCGCCGCGGCCCCAGTCTGGATGGTGAACGACCAGCGATCGTCTTTGCCTAAAACAAAGACCAGCCGGGACACGTCAGCGTTTTTCAGAGAGTTGCGGTAATCGCAATTCAATTTCGACGCCAATTCGTTCAGCTTCATCTGCACGAGGTCCATTGGCCCGTACAGGATGCGTGTGATTTCCTCCTCGGCTTCATGTTGAAAGTACTCCAGCTGGGTGTCGTAGCTGTCGCACTCCATGTCGTCGCCAGGCTGGAAACCGACATACACCGCCGCTTCCAACAAGCCAAACGGTTCTGCATCGCGTTTCACGAGCCACGCACTTGAGCGCGTGACAACGATCTGCACGCTGGGGAAGTTGCTGTCTTCAAACCATCCCGCAAAGGGAATGTCCCAAGCGAAATGCTCCACCGTGTCTGAGGATCGAAGCTGCAGTCCAAGGCTGAGGGTATCCGCCAGCGCCACAGCATCCTCGCCTTGGAATTCATCTTCGTGGATCTCGCCATTGACCGCGAGATGCACCGGACAAATTCGCGGCAGTTTGCCATACCAGGAGTATCCGACGAACCGGCGATTGTCTTCGAGCATGGTGAGCGGAACGTCTTGGACCAGGATGCGGGCCGCAACATCGAACGTGAACAGAAGCCATTCGGTGCACTTCGATTCGGACGTGTCGACAATTGTGTAGCGGGTCAAATCTGCTCCGTCTGGAAGGAGGACAACCTCCTGCGCTCCCAGAAACGGACCATCCGTCGAATCTGCGGCCGCTGCGGGCGCGGTGAAGGCAGTGAAGTACGGCGCTGCTTCGCGCAATGCGATCCCCAGCTCACGGGCCTCCAGAAAGTCCGCGTAGCTGGCCGTATGTTCCGGCAAGGTTGCCAGATACTCGAACATCGCCCTTCGTGCTTCCTTGATGACCTGGTGATACTGATCGTCCTGGACGATCCCATTCCGGTCAGGCAGCTTCAAATGGACAGAGCTGGTCTCGATCACATCGATGCGGACATTGAGGTCCAGAAAGTCGATTGGAGTGTATTTGCCTCGATGGATCAACACGGAAGACAGCCCTTTCGGATCTACTTGTTCGCGGATTGTCTTCCCATGGA
This sequence comes from Acidobacteriota bacterium, assembly GCA_021793595.1. The sequence continues at coordinate 8,534 of JAJYSL010000106.1, read as the reverse complement.
AGTTCCACCTATCGGAATAATTCGAATACGCCGATGCCACGAAAACCCCGATGCGGACTCCCATCGTTTCCTTGATGTACATGGCGTCCTTCAGAAAGTCTTCGTGGGGCGCAGTCTCGCCATCGACGGACACATCGACGGGACCGTATTTCGCGGCTCGAAGCACAGCCTCCTTCACGGATTGGATTGCATCCTTGCGGTCGAACCGGATGGTGGTTCCCTTGTGCCACGATACTGTCACGACCTCGACTGGCTCCTTGCCCTCGAAGGCCTGCGTAGTGATGACGGCCTGTTGTCCGTTGCTTTTGACGGTGGCGCCGCTGTGCAGGAGTGAGAAGAATCCCATGCCTGCCGGGTCTTCGGCCCGTTCGGTGGCCGCGTCCCACTTCGAGTCGCCGAGACAAAGCAGGGAAGAGAAATCCTCGATTCCGCTGCCATTGTCGGTCACCGTGATTTCAGTTTTGCCATTTTCGATTGCGCGGAGATGGACGTCGATTTGCGTAGCGCCAGCGCGGCGCGCGTTCTGAAACAACTCGACGAAAATATCGGAGAGGGAATTGGAGAACATGTGTCCGGCCTTGGAAAGAATGCGCGGACTGATGTTTGCCATGATGGTGGCCATAGGGGCTCCTTGAGAATGGATTTAACGATGCGTTACAGGCGAACGCAGCTCGACGACTCGAATGCGCTTGACAGGTAGGATTTGTTGTTTCTGCCACGCATCACTGCCCGCCCCATATCCAGGGAAGGAGCGTGTGTGCAACCGGTGCCCGCAGTCCGGGACGACATACCAGGTCTATATGCGTTTTGAGAAACGTGTTGGATGGAGGGTCACGTTTCGTGATCGGGCGGACGACAGCATCAGTTTTCGTGACGTTTGCGGATTCAGCCAATATCCGTGAGATCGTGGCCCGCTCTGCCACCCGGATGTTGCTAGAGGACAGCAGTGCCTTTGAATACGGGCTAAAAAATGGGGCTGGTGTTGTCCTGCTGACACTGACCCATGAGCAGTACGGGAAACTGTAGCGGTGAAGTGCCAAGCTGGTACGTCTCCATTTTGGCCGGAGGCGTTATTGCGCCGTTGGACTATGATCCACATGCGTCGGCGTCGGCAACCAAATTGAAGCGGCTCGGAATACATCCTATCGGGTTTAACTACCGCATCAGTCCACATTAACCAAAACACGCATGTGGCCATCGCGACAGATCCAGTGCTTTTCGCCGCCCTGGGACTGATGCGGCAATCCGAACTCGACGTACTCGCCGCGCTTCTCTACGGTCCAGTAGAGCCCGCGGTCGAAGGTTTCAATCTGCAGGCATTGGTTGGGGTTTGCAAGTGCCCAGCGGAAAGCGAGTCGCTGCCAGGGGCGCAGCTTGCTGGTATGGGTGGAAAGAAACGAACGAAGAGGAACGTCCTTGCCAACCAGGTAGGAACGTCCGCTGTCGACCGCGATGTCCCAGACGCCGTACTTGTCTTCACGGCCAACCCATTGATTCGGGCGGGTGGAAACCACAAACAGAAGTGAGTGGATCGCATCTGAATCGCCGAGAGAAGCTTGGTGCTGGCAATACTCAGAAAAGCTCACGCCGGCGGCGCTGGCATCCACATCGAGAGAAGCTTCGACGCCAAACAGTGGGAGAGCGGGAGAAAAACTCATAAGCAAACTCCATGGACGCCACGGTAAGTGCGCGGCCATCAGGTCAGGGTGAATTGTAGCGGCGTCCGCGCGGGTTCTGGACGTCACAGAGAATGTAGCGGTCGCCAGTGCCTTTACACAGGTCGCGCTGACTCCGCAAATGCTTCTGGAGCAATCCAATTGTTCCGGTTGGGAATGAGTCCTGGGTCGTAGTCCACGATCGGCTCGCCGACGAGACGGACCATGACGGTTGCCGATCCGATGAAGAGCACGCGGACGGACTGAGGGCCGCCCGGCGCCGTCTTCCAGGTAAGTTGCGCATCGTGTTTCAGCCAGGGAAGGGAAGCCGTGCAGTGAGGCATGGCGACGGGGTGAAGATATCGGGGCGGCCGAATTCGCGGACATGAGTCAGTTGCTTCTGCCAGAAATAGATACCATAGCTGCCACTTGCAGCAAACCGCTCGCGCGCCGCGACCAGCACAGTGTAATCCTCCGGCGAGACGAGCCGGCGCACTTCATCCCGTAGCATCGTCGCGTGCATGGCGGTGTCATGGTCGCGCTGCAGGGACTCTTCTCCGTCGTGTTGGGCGCTCTCAATCCACTGGCTTGCCGGGACCGTGCGCAGTTCTATCTGTTCGGCAAAGAGCAGAACGGATTGCCCATTCGCCCGCCTTTTCAAGCGATCAGATATTGTTGGCTACAAGACGTTGGTCGAAAGCAACGGGTAGCGGCTCACTGCTGATGATCTTCCTAAAATCTGGATGATTGGGGTTGAGAAGAACATTGTGTTCTTTCCCATGCGTTACTTTGCTGGGCACGAACAGTACAGCCGTTCTCATCTCCTCAAGCCACCGGTCGCCGTAATTGCGGCTGGCAAGCTGATCATCGGCATCCCAATCTGGCAGGTCCGTTCCCTTCAGTATTTCCAGTTTCAGATGGTCTGGAATTCTGATTTCAATCGCCATCTGGTGTTTTGTCATGTGTCCGAGGTTCAAGTGGACAAGCACTTCGAGAATGGCGCCTGAATATGTTTCCGCGGCATAGATGACAGGCCTTCCAACGGAGTTCCAGCGTCCGCCATTCCGGGCCGCGCCCTGACCGTCGAAAATCGGGAAACGCCCATCCGCTATTCGGTAAACAAGCATCAGGCAGGGATGCCGAACAGGATGCGACTGAGCAGGTCTTCAACCCTGCGCGCGCCCAGCTCAGTCACGGCGACATCGATGGGAAGCCGCATTCTCAATTCAGGATGTGGTTTGGTCAGCCACTCCCGAGCGTCCTCTTTGCTTGACAGAGCAAATTCCGTGGCAGCGATGATACGGGCCATACGTTCGGTCCGTTCGCTTTCGGACGGAGAAAGCAGTTTGGTGCGGCGCTTGTACGTGGCGGAAGGGACAACCTCATTCATGACCCGGCGCACATCGCTGGAATTCAGAAAAATCCGGGCCACCGTGTTTTTCAATGCTTGTTTGGGGAGGCCCCTGGAAACAGTCGTTTCGAGATCATCCATCGACCGAATCGGGCGCCGCAGGACACCTTTTATCCCCATCACTTCCACGATGCACTCAGGCTGATTCATCGTTTCACCCCAGATCATTATATCCTCAAGGCAGGCTCATCTGATCGTCTGAAGTAGGGCATAAGGCTTTTCCGGTGATGATCGCACTGGAGCGGCACACGCAGTCTTCTGCGGGGCCTTTGTATTCAGCAGTTCCCCAGCCCGCCGTCGTTGTGTTGAAACATCATGTTTCCGCAGGGTCTCGATAGCATAGAAAAGCGTCCGTTTTCCCGTTCGGGGTTTCGGGGTGAAATGTACCATCGAATTTCTTGATTTCTACGCAGCGTTGGAACTCGCAACCGTAACCGGCACGGGAATCGGTTGGACGATTCCACTTTTGGCATTGACGAAGCCGCCGTGATAGCTGATCTCGTTATACCGAAGCAGTTGGGTCAGCATGGCCAGCGCGTGCATAGCGAGGGTCTGGTTGATGAAGGGCTCCTGCCGCTGGAGCGCTTCCTCGGCACTGCAGCTGGGGAGATCGTCTTCCGGCGTAGTTGTATCGACACTTTCCGGATAGAGTTCCGCAACTGTGGGGAGATGTTTCTCTCCGGCTTTTGTGCGAGGTTGCCCGAGAACGAATTGACCGGAATGGGCGCGATTGCCGAGGTCGAGCCAATAATCGGCAAAGGCATCCTCACCCTTCGCCAGGCCGTGATGAATCAGGTTCCTTCCCGCCTTCGTATCGACACATCCGATGACAAAGTTCATGCGTTCCAGCAAGGTGATGTTCTTTTTCGAGAGAAACACCGGGTGTGCCTCCCAGTCGAGGCCCCAGAAGAGATTGACGCGGCTGACGAGCACGGTGGCTTTGTTCAGCCCAATCTCATTGCGCGTGAACGGTTGGCGAACGCAATTGGTTTCCGAGACGGGGTCTCCGTCGATCAAAGTAACGTCTAGCCCAATTTGATGGTTGGACCATGCCAGCAGCGCCTGGTGAAGATAGGGCAGGGCAAGCAGGACGGCGCTGCCATTTCCTCCGGCCCCTACCACCGCAATTTTGATATTGGAATTGTGGCGGAGCCGGAATGCGAGTGTATGTGTGTCGGACATAGATGGCCTCAGTGCAGAAGATCTACGAGGGTTTGTTTTGCTGGGACCAGCATTTCGAGCGGATAGCTGTTATTGTTGTCCGCCAGGGTCTTCCACAAGGCAACAATTCCGCCCTTGAAGCGCGTCAACAGAGGCGTGTTGGGGTGGCTAAATCTGCTGTCGAAAAAGCCATCTTCCCAGCCACGGATGGCGGAAACGGAAAGCGTTCTGGGATGCTTCATTGAACCGAGGCAAACTCCACCATGCGCATACACATTCCAGTACGGAGCGACCATCAAGGGTGTATTGGCGGTGGGGCGCTTGTCGGTTGCCAGGGCGCGCACGGTCAATCCAGATCGATCGACCAGAAACACCAATGGCGGGTGGGCAATGGGCCTGCCGTGGAGCGACTCTACGGATTCTTTGTCCGAGCGTTGGGCGGTCTCAAAGTACAGCGGACGCCGGCAGGCGGGCAACCACCAAAGCAAGACGTCGTCGGTCGAAGCTAGGACGTTTCCCGGCATGATTTCGACGGCCGTTTTGCGTCCCGCAAGCGATCGTGCCAGTGAGCGCACGAAGCGGCGGTCCATAGGCCGCGCCACGCCGAGACGCGGCTGGGAGCCGGACGTCTCGGGCGGTTGCACGGAATGGACCGTGATGAATGGGGCCTCGTTGTTCCTGGCCCGGTAAATCAGGACAGCGGTTTCAAGGGAGTAATGCAGTTCATTGGATGTCACGGAAAGATTCATGGAGTTGGCTCGCTGAGAGAGTTCTCTAAAACGCCGTGCAGGGTCGATAGATACCGCAGAAAGGCGAGGTAGGAATCGAGTGCCTGAATGGCGCGCGGAAAGTCTTTCGGACGTTTCACGCTCAGGGGTCTTTCGAACAGTGTCTCATCGACCTCTGACTGGTACGCATATTGGCTGAATTCATCGAAAGCGGCAAAGACACTGTCGCCGGACTGAAACGCCAAAACGCAGTAGGGAAGCTGAGTCACATCGTCGTTGCTTTCCGGGTCTACTTTCAGATGAGCAAATTCCGGTCTTCGAGAAATCCGCCACATCTCGAGAACGGGGCCGATCACGCGAGACGCCGGGCCGTCCTGATGTTTTTCAAGCAGACGGACATCGGACGTTATCTTCCCACGTCCAGGAGACTGCACTGCGGTTTTCAGGCAGGCTGGGACGCATCGATCGGGATTGAAAGTCGCAAGCTCGTTGTTCGCTTCCGCTTCTTGCAGTTCTTCTTCCGACTGTTCCAGCAGGTATTCATAATGGCGGACCGAATCGAAGTAGTCGAAAAGCAGGCCTCCGCGGGACAAGGCCCGACACAGCACTCTGTACCATGCGGCGGCAAGGCCGGGATGAATCTCTTCGAGTTTTGCGGCCTGATCTCCGACAACCAGCGCGGCGCAGTTGGAGATTCCCAGGGTGAGCATAAACTCGTCTGCATTGTCCTCGTAGACCTTCCAGAGATGCAGCCAGACATTGATCGCGGATTCGATGAAGTCGATCTGCTGTGCCTCGGCATGGGCCAGCAACGCCAGCTCAAGAAATCCGGAAGGATTCTTCCCGGATTTGGCCCAGAGTTCCGGAGATCCGAGCCCGGAATCCACGCACTGCGCGGCCAGTTCCGCCATGCCGTCCAGATTGGAGACGAGGCGGTAGTCGTACTGGGTCCCATCGAGAGAAGGGACCGAGAGCGACGGGCCTGGAGCGAGGATCAGACGAGAGGTGGTTGCATGTCGGGCAGCACAGGCAGACCTCCGCTGCGTCCGTCGTCCGGATATTTGCTGGAGGAGTCCTGAATGGCTGCGACCAGAATCTGTGCGGACTGCACTCTTTGTTTGCATTGAAGGGACTCTCGAAATAAGACATTGGCAGGGAAGGCTGGCTGGCCGGGGAGATTGCGTATCTCCGCAGCCAGCGAGTTTCCGTGTTGTGAACGGCGGGCAGCCATGGGAATCAACCCTTAGTGCCGATCGAATCGGAGAATGACCAGACCTGGGCGTCATTCTCAATCACAGGGCCTTTCATCGTGGCCGTCGTGATCTCCGGGTTCGATGCGGACAGGATACGGATGACCGTTTCCAGGTCCGCGCCTGGCATGGGGTCGGGAAGCAGTTGCAACCCGACCTTGAATTTACGCTGCAATGGTGTCGCTTTGAGTTTCGGCATGTTCAGCATTCACCTCCGCAAGGATCTCGTCCTCGGTGCTCTGGCAGGACGGAAAGAGAGAGTCGGCAGGCACTGTGTTCGCAGCTACAGTAGCGGCCGGGGTTGATTCGGAAGCAGCCTCTGCCGGTGCAGGCGCGGGGGCGCGTTCCGGTTGTGCGATTGCAGCTTCCGCAGCAGGCGCATCGCCTTCTGACGGAGCGTCAAACAAGCTGGGCGCCTTTGTCGGCTCCGGCTTCGGTGGCTCCGGCGCTTTCGCAGGTGTGGCAGCTTTCCCACTCGGGGCGACCTTCTTCTTGGCCTCATCCGCCTTCTTCTTGGCTTCGTCCTTGGCAGCTTGAAGCGCGGCTTCCATGTTGGCCTTGGCTTGGTCGACAGATTCCTGCAGCGACAGGAATGTGGTCGCATGGGATGACAATGCTTCGGCGAGGCCTGCATCCAGGTCTTCCGCGGTCGCAGGATCCAGCTTGAGCGGTTCCAGGATGGCTTTGTCGATGTCCTTGTCGCCATCGATTTGCGTGGGCACAACGGTGACACAGATCAGATTGCTCTTTGGCAGTCTGGCAATGGTCACCGTCAGTGCTCGTTTTTCGAGAATAGGTTCAAGTTCTTTGAACATACGGTATGTTCCTCGTTTGGGTGTTGGGTTGTGGAGATATACGGCAGGGGGGAAGGGGCGACGTCCAGATTCGCTGTTAGCCGATCGCGGCCGGAGATTCTGGACGAACATCGATTTGCTGCAAGTGGCGTTTTTCAGCGACGGTAAAGACGGTGGCGGTGGAATCCACATCGCGCTGGATGTGCAGCGCCTTTTCCGCGGCCTCGCGTGGGTTGGCGGCATCGATGTCGATTTCCCAGGTCACGCGATAGCTTTTGTCCGGGACTGATGCGCCGCTGATAAGGGCGACCCTCCCTTCTTCATCCGCGCCAAAGGCGAACGTCGCGAACGCGACAGCTTCGGCGTAGGAGTGAAAAGTGGCGACATGTTTGTACGAACCTTCCGCCGTGTCCGTTGCCGGGACATCGGGAATGTCGACGTAGAAATTTTCCTGTTCATCCAATCGAGCCATGGCAGCTCCTTGTGCTGGCACGGGCGGGCCAGGGTATTTGTAGGTTGAATTACGGGTTGGAATTGGCGAGGGCGCTCGAATTCGAACCGAGGAGTCTGGTTTTGGAGACCGGCAGTTTGGCCACTGAGCTTACGCCCTCAAGAAAAAGCCCGGCTGTGCCGGATCTGTCGTGAGATCAAGCGGGCTGTCGTGCTGTCGGGCTGGCGGGTTGACTTGATTCGTGCTCTTGCGGGAAGCTGCTCGGCGTGCGTGCTTCTTCCGGTGCGCTTTCGATTGCTTGAATCAGTAGCGCGTGGTCGCTGCGTAAGCGATCCAGATCCATGTCCAGGGAACGCCGGGCTTCGGCTTCTGTGGTTTGCGTCTCATTGTGTTGGACCTTTCTATCGGCACGTGGCCGGATTTCGTTTTGCACCCTGACCCCACAAGACACGAAGCTACGTTCTTGGCGGGCGAGTTGGGGTTTAGTAATTGAACGGCTGGGGCAAAAGACTGCCCTTCAAATAGAGCGGATGTTTCGGGCTTCCGTCCAGGTTCAGGGCCAGGCAGTCTAAATGCGGGACATGACATTTGATGTACTCGCCATGGTTGCGATGGCTGGAGTGTTTGCCCCACGCGGCGATATGAGGGCCGCCGCATGTCGCCAATTGTTCGATCAGATAAGCGGCCGTGTTGCGAGGCCCGATCGGGTCTTCAACTTTCTTCATGTCGGCCGGAAGGGTCGCGCGGAATGCAAAGACATTGAGCATCAGGAGGCCTCCGCAATTCCAGGATTCCGCGAAGGTGCGGCAGCGGCGGACGGTGGGATCGTCCTGCCATTCGTCCGCTGTGCTGGGATTCAAGCCGATGAAAGAGGCAAGGGGAAGGGAAGGATCCCACACGATGCGAAGCGAATAGCGATACAGCCGACATTCGCTGAATTCCGCGGCGCGTTGGACAAACAAGCTGAGAGATTTCATGCCGTCACCCGATCAACTTACCGAAGTCTCCAATAACACTGTCTGGCACCTCAAAGAATCCGAGAGCACCCTTGAACGGGATAGGCTTCTCGAAAGTGACAGGCTCG
>JAJYSL010000105.1 GCA_021793595.1 Acidobacteriota bacterium | reverse complement strand
GGTATGGGAACGGAAGGAACTGAGGACCCTCAATATCAGGTAGGAAAGGGCTGCCTGATCGATCAGCTGCTCGGCCAATACCTTGCCCACGTAACCAACCTGGGTCCGTTGGTCTCACCTGCGAATGTGCAAACGACGCTTCGATCCATTTACGCGTACAACTACAAACGCACGCTAGTCGATCATGACAATGTGGAGCGAACGTTTGCCCTGAACAATGAGGCTGCCATGGTGATCTGCGACTACGGCAAAGCACCGCGGCCGCGTATTCCGTTTCCGTACTTTGCTGAAGTGATGACGGGATTTGAACACGCGACAGCTGCATTGATGATTTATTCCGGAATGATTGAGGAAGGGATTGAGTGCATTCACAATGTTCGCGCCAGATACGACGGCGAAAAACGCAGCCCGTGGGATGAAGCGGAGTGCGGCCATCACTACGCGCGTGCCATGGCGTCGTGGACCAGCTTCGTCGCGCTCAGCGGGTTTCAATTCGATGGGGCGCAAGCCGCTATCGTGGCGATTCCGCGCGTCGCTCACGAGAACTTCAATTCATTCTGGTCGACTGCGACGGGTTGGGGAACATTTGCCTATCGGCCGACCGCCGCAGGCAGGACTCACTTCACCATCCAAGTGCTAGCCGGCACGCTTCCCTGCCGCTCCTGCAAGATTTCAGGATCAGGGTCGGCGGCGACTGTCCGCAACAACGGCAGCATCGTGCCGCATTCGATGGAAGATAAAAATGGGACAAGTCTGTTTCATTTCGGGTCACCGGTCCAACTGTCCGAAGGCCATACGTTGCAGATTGAGTTGAAGACATGAGCCGCGATATTGCCGACCACAGGCCGTGGATCGCGATCGTTGGCGGATTTCTGGGTGCTGGAAAAACCACACTGATCCTGGCAGCCGCAAGGGAATTAGAACGCCGCGGCATCCGCAGCGCTGTGATTCTGAACGACCAAGGGAACGAGTTGGTCGACACTGGCTACGCAAACCACCATGAAATTCAAACGGGTGAAGTGACGGGCGGCTGCTTTTGCTGCAAGCTTTCTGACTTGATTCGCGTCATGGGAGAACTGCGCGCCTATAAACCGGACGTCATCTTCGCCGAACCGGTGGGCAGTTGCACCGACATTTCGGCTACCATTCTCCACCCGCTGCTGGATTATCGCGATGAATTTCGGCTGGCTCCTTTTACTGTGCTGGTCGACCCAGAACGGGCCAGGGCACTGCTTGCAGATGACGCCGATCCGCATCTCAGCTTTCTCTTTCACAAGCAACTCCAGGAAGCCGACCTGATTTGCTGGACAAAATCGGATCTCTATCCAGCTTGCCCACAGATTTCAGCGCAACACGTGCGCCAAGTCAGCGCGCGAACCGGTCAAGGCGTGGCAGCATGGCTCGATGAAATCTTCTCCGGCGATTTGCATGTAGGAAGCGAGATTCTGAACATTGACTACGAGCAATATGCGCGTGCCGAAGCAGCTTTGGCATGGCTAAACCTGCAGGTGACGATTCAGCCCAACGTCCCAATGTCGCCAGCCGTGCTGTTGGGTCCGCTGCTCGATCGTCTTGATCGACAATTCACCGCGAACCAGGTCGCGATTGTGCACCTGAAGGCCATCATCGATTCTCCTGCTGGATTTCTAAAAGCCGCCATATGCGCCAACGGGCAGGAGCCTGCGGTCGAGGGAGCGCTGGACGCATCCCCTGCGTCACAACACGAACTGCTCCTGAACCTGCGCGCTGTTGGCTCGGCGCAACAAGTCAAAGAAATCGTGGAGGTTGAGCTTGACCGAATCGACGGGAAGTTGACAGGATTGCGCCTGAACTGCTTTCACCCTGCCGCGCCCAATCCTGAACGTCGAGTCGCTCGACCAGAAACGACCATGGCTCCCTGAGCCTTCCTGCAATTTGAAGGTCCCTCCACGGCTTAGCCGCCCTCGGATTTTGCATTTGTGAACCTTGCAATCCAGTGAAAACAGGCTTTCCCATTTTGTCGTCGATGCCGTGGACAATCTACCCGTTGTGGCGTAGATTATTGCAATCCGCCCTCCCCAAGGGCACCCCTCCCTATTTCGATTTGTACCCAAGGAGGGACTATGAACCGACTTCAATTCGGTGCGCTCGGGTTGAGCCTGCTATTACCCATGGCAGCGCTCGGGGATTTCCAATACCAGGAAACAACGCAGATTACCGGTGGCTCGTTGGTGAGCATGATGAAATTTGCCTCCCACTTTAGTAAGCAAGCTAAGGATGTTGGCGCTCCCGTTGTCTCCAGTGTCTACGTACAGGGCAACCGTATGGCCCGCTTCGATCCGCAGACGATCCAGATCATCGATCTCGATGCGGAAACGATTACCAATGTCGACCTGCAAAAACGCAGCTATACGCGAATGACATTCGAGCAAATGCGCCAGCAGTTCGAGCAGGCCGTGCAACAGGCGAAGCAGCAACAGCCCACCGGCTCGACGCCGCAACAGAAACCGGATAACGTGCAAGTGAGCTTCAAAGTGAACGTGCGCAATACTGGGGCTACCAGGCAGGTGAGCGGAATCGACGCCAACGAAGCGATCCTCACCATGCAAATGATCGGGACCGATACCACCAACGGACAGCAGGGCGCTTTCGCGATCACCAACGATATGTGGATGGCGCCGGAAATCCCAGGCTATGACGAGCTGCGTGATTTTCAAAAGAAACTTGCAGTCAAAATGGGACAGGCATTCAGCGGCAGCGGCCTGTCTGCCACCCTGACTGCGATGCAGCCGGCGGCGGCCCAGGGGATGTCGGACATGGTGAACGAGATGTCGAAGCTCAAGGGCATTCCAGTGGAACAGATTATGCGAATGGGGGCGACGGCCAACGGAGAGCCGCTGCCGGCAGCCAGTGAAGCTCCGCTGCCGCCCAGCCCATCAGGGCCAGAAATGCCTTCTGCAAAGGAGGTCGCGCAGCAGTCAGCATCCAATACGATTGCGAGCAAATTAAGTAGCTTCGGAATTGGCGGATTTAGCGGCTTCGGCCACAAGAAGAAACAGGCACCGCCTCCGCCGCCGGCTGACGATAAGTCCGAGACGACACCACAGACGCCAACCGCGACCGTGCTGATGGAATCTAAAACGGAAATGTCCGGGTTTTCGTCGACGCCGATCGATCCCGGGAAATTTGCAGTTCCAGCTGGGTTCACCGAAATCCAACCGCGGCTGCCACAGGCCAAATAACGCTCTCGAGCTCTCGCTATGGGTGCGTCGCTCTGTGGATTGCCAGGAGTGTTTCCAGCAGCGGCTTCAATTGCGTCAGGTCGAGCGCATTGGCGCCGTCAGATTTTGCCTGCGCCGGATTGTCGTGGACCTCGAGAAAGATTCCGTCCACGCCCGCAGCCACAGCGGCGCGAGTCAATACTGGAATAAATTCCGGCTGACCGCCGCTGATGCCGTTCTGCGCAGAAGGCATTTGTACAGAATGTGTGCCATCAAACACCACCGGCGCGAACTTCCGCAGGATCGCCAGCGAGCGCATGTCGACGACAAGATTGTTGTATCCGAAGCTGGCGCCTCGTTCCGTCAAAAATACCCGCACATTGCTGCTGGTGACATGAATTTTCTCAACCGCATGGCGCATGTCCCCAGGCGCGACAAACTGCCCTTTTTTCAAATTGACGGCTCGACCTGTTTGCGCCGCCGCCACCAATAAATCTGTCTGGCGGCAAAGAAATGCCGGAATCTGCAGCACGTCCACATCTTCCGCAACACGCTCGCAATCGTGCGCGTCATGCACATCGGTCAGCACTGGCAAGCCGGTGGCCTGGGCCAGACGCCGCAGAATTCTGCAGCCCTCTTCCAACCCAGGCCCGCGAAAACTTTTCGCTGAGGTGCGATTCGCTTTATCATAGCTGGCTTTGAAGATGTACGGCACTCCAAGATCAGCTGCGATGCGTTGAATAGCATCGGCCATGGTGCGAACGTGGGTTTCACTTTCAATGACGCACGGTCCCGCAATCAGAAAAAGCTTTCCCGACCCGACCCGCACATTGCCAATTTCAAACTCATGAGGCTCTGGATTGTCCACAAATTTATAAGAACACAAATGCGACGCGGATGTGGGATTTGGGATTTTACGACTGGAACCCTAATTGACCGTAACTTGCTGAAATCCCAGCCCCAGCAACATTGAAGTGACGGCTGCGCTCGCATTTTTATTGGCTGTTGTCAGAATGCCGTCAGCCAGCGCCGCCTGCTGAATCTGCTGTTGCGCCTGCTCGCGAACCTGACTTTCAAGATTGGGGTCCTCGGGAACCAGCAGGCCCGTCGTGCGCGAATAAACGCGGGTTTTTGTGTTATCGAGAGCAGTGACAAAGATCTGCGCGGGAGGCAGGTGCACCTGGATGGAGCGCCCTTCAATTTGCACATCGCTGGATTTCAGTTGGCTCAGGTCGATACCTGCGATCACATTTCCATGAACCACCAGCAATAATTTATCGCCAACCAGAAAATCTGGGAGGACAGAACTCTGACGATCGCCTTCAACAATCTTATCGAGCGAGTAGTCGACCGTTTCCAGTCGCTGCAGACGCTGAATCTTATTGACGATCGTCGGCAGCGAAGTGTCAATCGACACGCTTCGTCCGGTGACCACACCGGCCAAATGGTCCCAGATGCCCGTCTTGGCTTCGCGAGTGAAAACCGCAAACCCGATAATGCCCAGGAGCAGCCCCAGCACCAGGGTCGGGAAGCAGGCACGCTTGCGCTCGGGTTCGACAACGTAGTTTCTGCTGGTTTTCATGCGTCTCTCAGTTGGATGCCCATTCGCGCTTGCGTGGCAAAAGCAATCTCCATAAGCTCTTCAGATAACAACGGTCTCCTGATATTCACCAAACACCTTACGCAACGTCCCCGCAATCTCGCCCACGGTTGCATAGCTTTCCACAGCTTCCAGAATCGCGGGCATCAGATTCGCTCCACTGCGCGCCGCATCCGTCACTCCCCGAAGCGCGGCCTCCCATCGGACCGCATTTCGGCGACCGCGCATCGCACACACTTGCTCGACCTGCTTGCGCTCCAAAGATTCGTCTACATGCTGCAACGGAATCCCCGGCTCGCCGTCACGAGTGAAACGATTGACGCCGACGATGACCGCGGATCCGCTGTCGACAGCTCGCTGAAATTCATATGCCGCGTTTTGAATTTCCTGCTGCACAAATCCCTGCTCAATGGCGCGAAGCATTCCACCCATCGCAGCAATCCTCTCCAAGTAAACTGAGGCCCGCTTTTCAATTTCGTCGGTAAAGGCTTCGATGCAATAGGATCCGGCAAAAGGATCCACGGTCTGGGCCACGCCCGACTCATACGCCAGGATCTGCTGCGTGCGTAGTGCCGTCCGAGCCGCTTGCTCTGTAGGCAACGCCAGCGCTTCATCGTAGCCATTGGTGTGCAGTGACTGCGTTCCGCCCAGCACTGCGGCCATCGCCTCGACGGCCGTGCGAACGATGTTATTCTCCGGCTGCTGTGCGGTCAGCGTGGAACCGGCGGTTTGCGTGTGAAAGCGCAGCATCCATGAGCGCGGGTTCTTCGCGCCGAATTCCTCCCGCATGATCCGTGCCCACATGCGACGCGCCGCACGGAACTTCGCTACCTCTTCAAGGAAATTGCTATGTGCGTTGAAGAAAAACGATAGCCGTGGCGCGAACCTGTCGATGTCGAGACCGGCATCGATTGCGGCCTGCACGTAGGTCTTGCCGTTCGCCAGGGTGAATGCAACTTCCTGCACCGCAGTCGATCCCGCCTCCCGCATGTGATAGCCAGAAATGGAGATGGTGTTCCACTCCGGCACATTCTGATTGGCCCACGCAAACATATCGGTGATGATGCGCATGGCGTGCTTCACCGGATAAATGTAGGTCCCGCGCGCGATATATTCCTTCAAAATATCGTTCTGCACTGTGCCGGAAAGTGTCTTTATATCCAGTCCTTTGCGCCGTGCCACCGCGACATACAAGGCGAGAAGAATGCTCGCCGTCGAGTTAATGGTCATCGACGTGGAGATCTTGTCCAGCGGGATATCCGCAAATAGACGCTCCATGTCCTCAATGGAATCGATCGCAACGCCGACTTTGCCGACCTCACCTAACGACATAGGATCGTCAGAGTCATAACCAATTTGCGTCGGCAGATCAAAGGCGACGGAGAGCCCAGCTGTCCCGCTGGCCAGCAGAAATTTATAGCGTCGATTGCTCTCTTCCGCATCGCCCATGCCGGCATACTGGCGCATGGTCCACAATCGCCCGCGATACATAGTAGGTTGAATGCCGCGTGTATAGGGATACTCACCGGGAAAGCCGATGCCATGACTTGCAGTTCCAGACTCCTCTGTGTTCGCGGGCTGCGAGCTTGAAGGGCCGTAGATAGCCTCGACGGTGAAGCTGGATGTGGCTGGAACCGGAGAACCGCCTACGGGATCCTTCATTGCAGAGTGGCTTGGCATTGCGCAACAACCCCTTGCGACTGCTGACATTCATGCGATCAAAAGCATCCTAATGCTGCGTGCGACGTGAGCGAACGAACGCGCTGATGGAAAAATAGAGAAATACCGCAGTCATCACCAGATCAATCTCGAAGTGTCGATGTTCTGGTCCGAATCTCCAGTCATCCCGCAGGCGCCAGAGACCCTGGGCAAAAAACAGCGCAAACAACGCGAAGAAAAGTCCGGTGACCTCATGCCACAAGGCACGACCAGCGGCGGAAAATGGCTTCCAGAAAGCGCGGCCAAACCCGCGACCGCCTTGCGCCGCCTTGCGGACCAGATTGCCGCTGGGAATCGCGCTGCCCGCCGTCGAAGGCCGCGGCTTCGATTCTGCCCTGGGTGACGCGGGGGCAGGTCGCCGCTGGGCTGGGGCGGCGGCAGACGATGCATTCCCCCCGGAAGCCACATTCTGCGCCTGCTCCCGCAGAGCCTTGGCTGCCAGGCGGGTGCCGATCCCAAGCTTTCGACCTAGACGAACCTTATCCACACAGAAAAAGTGTAGCAGCCGTGCGGTACGACGTTGCCCTCTTGTCGAAACCAAAGTATGGTAAGAAAAACGCGGCTGTTTCGACGCGGGGAGGCTGAATTTGAATCGCAAGATACGCAATCTCATTGAGCAGCTTGGCGAAGCCATCCACGAGACCGTAGCCGAATCCGACCAAATTGCCGGAGTAGTGCGCAATATCCGCGCGGAAGGCTTTGAGGTCATGCTGGTCCTGGAAGCGACCATCGGTCTCAATGAAGCCACGCCGGAACCAGCAGAAACATTGTCTGCAGACAGGCCCGGTTCCGGACCATTTACTCCCCAGGATTTGAATTTTCTCAGCTCCCTGCGCATTCGGGTGAACGAAGAACCCAATAGCCCCGGCGCGACAGACAAATCCGAGAACGCCAGCTAAGCTTCGCCCGAGAGCCCGACGCCTGACTCGGCGGCGGCCAAAGAGGCACTTCACACGATTCCCTCCGCTCGCTGCTAGTCTCATTGGATTCGAAGGAAATCTAACAAGGGGAGCAGAGGCTGCACCTGTTTCTGCTGTTCTATTCTGAATGGGAGTGATGCTTTTCTCGCGGCCCGGATTGGCGTTAGCGTGCGGGATCGGGAAAGGAGGCGAACATGGACGTGAAACAACCGGGCAAAAATTTGGCGCCGCCCCATACATCCATCGCGCGGGAACCTTCGCCTCCTAGTCATTGTCCGAGCGGGGCGCAGCATGACCCTTTGCTGGAATTCCTAACTTCGAAGTTCACACTCATCCTGGGCTCCCTGCTCGCATCGGCATCAACTCTTGTCGCGATAGAGAACGCGATTCATAGATCTATGGACTTTCAATGGAGCGCCGCGCATTTGCTGCTGTTGCACAGAGATCCCTGGAGCGTGTATTTATCCGGCGACCGGCAGCATGAAATTCTTCTGAGCCAGATTCCACTTTATTTGCACGAGCTTTACCTGCTGCTACTGCCGTTCGGCTTCCTATCGTTCGCCAAGGCTAAGCTGCCTTGGGCGATATGCAATGTGTGCTTCGTTTCCGTCCTCGGATGGAGCGTTGCTCGCCTTTGCGAACTTGGCAGAAGCAGGACTTGGTTGTTATTTGTGTTGGTACTCTTGAGTACCCCTTTCCGTGTCACGGTTGGAAACGGCCAGAACGACGCGCTGGCTCTGATGTGCGTGGGTTTGTGGGCGTTTGTCGGCGCACAGGAAGCACGAGGCTTGCTGCTGGGAGCCGCATACGAGAAATACAGCCTTCCGCCAGTGCTCGTAGTATTTCTCCTGCTGCGCCGAAAATGGAAAATGCTCTTCTATTCAATAATTCCACCATTGGTAGGGTTTCTGTTCATCGACGCATGGATCAGTACGGGGTGGCGTACGCTTGCGCTTGACCCATTCCGTACAGAAGTTCACCAGACTGGCGGCTTTGTTCCAGGAGTGGCAGACATCATGGCCGTGTCTGAAATGCTGCTGCGGCACATTTCCTCCAGGCCGGCATGGTTGGCAATGCTCCCTTACGGGATCGCAATCGTATTGGCCTGCACCATTGCGGCATACTTTGCCAGAAATGCGCGCAGCGTAGACGGAAGAATTCTTCTGGCATGTTTGCTGGTGGCGAGTCTGGTTTGCTTCCAGCACATGATTTACGACTTTCTTGTTCTGATCTTCTGTCTTGGTGTTGCACTGAAGTCGCAACGCAGCAACACGCGCAACCTAGTCTTGGCGTTGATTGCATATTTTTGGTATCTGGAGCGAGCGCTGGGTATCTGGCGCTTCGAATCGAACCTGCCGGTGATTTTGGCGAACCTTCTGTTGTTATTACTTCTGATTGTGGCAACGTACCAGCTGCAAAGCAGCACGAAGTGGTCATCACGTTGGGATATCTAGAGCAGTTTTCCCATTGCTACAGAGAAAAGACAAGCCATCTGATCGAAGTTGCTGCAACGGCCAAAAGAAGAATCTTTGTATTTGAAAGAAAAGGGAAACGGAGGTCTGAAATTGCATGCGGTGCGAGTTGACATACTCACTTCTCAGTTCGACTGTCAGTCAGGTAGAAACCTCGATCTTGGATGGCTGATCGGACCAACTGAAGATAAGATAAACTTCGAAATGAAACTTAGATCACCTGGCAGAACCGTCTCGCTCCTGCAAGTGCACAGCTTCTGAAGCCTCCGGTATGTATCGTTGAAATCTGATTAGTGCAACTACCTTATCCAACGCGGATCAATATTAACCATGTGTTGATCGTGGCCGTGTCGCTGCTTCTCGCGCAATTGCTCGATGGTACCGATCCGATTTTCGCGTTTCTGGCATGCTTGACCCTGGTTTTCAGCGCAATGGCCTTCAACGTACTGGACGGCCTGGCCACGACAAGCGGGGCATACGTGTTTTTTATGGCCATCCCCACGTTTGTCATTCTGATTTTTCTCAAGGTCCTCACGTGGGAGCCTTCCGACAAGCATTTTCAACAACCGATGATCACGATTACGGCCACCGCGATCGGATGGGCAGGGATATTGGCAGCAGCCGGCCTGAGCCGCAGGTTTTCGACGAGGCGCAATTTTGTGCGCTTCACCACTCGAGACCTGGAAAATCTGAAGAATACCTCTGCCGGCTTATTGGTGATTGGGCTTTTCAGTCAGGTGCTTCTGACAAACTACAACACCGGAGGCACCGGGACCATTTGGACAGCGCTGAACCAGCTGAATATCTTCATCCCAATGGCAACAATTCTTGCGACGTATTACGAGATCTGTATCAGCCGCGGTACCCGCAGCATGAACTGGATTGTGATCGTCAGCATTTTCTACGTGGCTGGATTCGGCTTCATCGCTGCCTCAAAACAGGGGATGTATACCCCCTTCTTCTCCTACTTCCTGGTGTGCGCCGCCCTGGAATACCGCTTCCGGCCCTTGCAAGTGATGGCGATGATTGCATGGCTGGCATTTGCCATAGGATTTCTGTTCCCCTGGGCACAATATGCACGCGGGTTCACTCGCCAGACAACGCTGGCTGGTACCGTCAACGCAACCCTAGACCTGTTGAAGAATCCAGGTTCCATCCCAGCGATGTATCACTGGTACGCTGACTCCTTGAAGACAAATGAAGACGTCAATCAAGTCTCTCTCTGCTATGACCATCCCCACGGTCTGCTGGATCGTGAATCTTTGATCTGCCAGGATGATCGCCTCATTCAGGTAACGGAACATTCGAGTCCGGCGGGTCTCAGCTATCTGGTTGACGGCTTCGAAATGGTGATTCCGCATATTCTATGGCCGGGCCGCGTAAATCTTTCGCTGGGAAATATCTATGGCCGGGAAACGAACGAAGCCGGCGAGGAAGACTTTACGACCTCTGTGGCGTTTGCTCCCATTGGTGACGCCTATCGCGAATTAGGCTGGTCCGGCATCGTGGTGGTGATGCCCATTATGTATTTCTTTACTTTTATCTTTCTGAACGGCGTCTTTGGAGATGCCCGCGAAAGCCCGTGGGGACTGGTACTGGTTGGCTACGCCGCCTTTGCTGCGCCTGGGCTGCTGTTGCCGGTTCATCCTCAGCTCTGGGGTCATTACGTTCCGCTGATCCTGATCGTGATGTGGATCACGCGATATGTTGCCCCGCAAGTCGCCGTATTGTTCGGATTTCGGAAGGTCCAGGCAAAAATTGTCGTAGCTGGCCAGGAGTTGGTGCCGAAGGCCCAGGAAGTTCGCAATACTTTGTAGTTTGGTTTCTTTGAGATTTATCCGGCATTCATTTCGTCGAATGCGAACTTGCGCTCAGGTCGCCTGCCAAATATACGCTAAGCATTGAGGTGGCCGGCGCAAATTCCTCCGTTCGGCACGACCTCATCTCAGGAGATGAAATGGGTCTATTCTGTGCTTTCGATCTCTCGCGCGTAGCTTTTATTGCCGCCAAGCGAAATGTGATGATTGGCCTGCTTGCGGCCTGCATTGCCCCGTGCTCGGTGTTTGCAGTCACAGCCAGGACTTCCGAGCCGACTCCATCGACCAAATCGGCTTCAACTTCGAAGGAGATAAACGCTTCACTGTGGTGGCAACATGCGCTGGTGTATGAGATCTATCCGCGCAGCTTCCAGGACACGAACGGAGATGGAATTGGTGACATCAACGGGATCATCCAGCGTCTGGATTATCTGCAAAGTTTGAAGGTCAATGCCATTTGGCTGACGCCGATTTACCCTTCGCCGCAGAAGGATTTCGGGTACGACATCTCCAACTACGAGGCGATCGACCCGATGTTCGGGACCATGGCGGACTTCGATCATCTGCTGGCAGCGGCCAAGGCCCATCACATCCGCGTGATCATGGACATGGTGATGAACCATACCTCGGATCAATCTCCGTGGTTCAAAGAGAGCCGCAGTTCCCGCAACAATCCCAAACGCGACTGGTATATTTGGCGCGATGGAAAAGGCCCCGGCATTCCGCCCAACAATTGGGAGAGTGAATTTGGCGGCTCCGCCTGGACATACGATCCGACCACGAAGCAATGGTATTATCACAAGTTTTTGGCGGCGCAGCCGGACCTGAACTGGCGTAATCCTGCCGTCGAAAAGGCGATGTTCGATGCCTGCCGATTCTGGCTCAACAAGGGAGTCGCCGGATTCCGCCTCGATGCGATCCCTGAACTGTTTGAAGATCCGGAACTGCGCAATGAGAAAATCCTACCCGGCACAAATGAAGTGGGCAATCCTAATGAAGAGCAAAACCGAACAGAGAATCTTCCGGAGGTCCACGTAGTGATGCGGGCGCTTCGCAAGATGATCGACAGCTACCCCGGAAATCGCGTTCTAATCGGGGAAACCTATCTCAGCAACATTCAAAGCCAGCTGGAATGGTACGGTGGAAAGGCCCACAACGAACTTCAACTGCCGATGGACATGCAAGTCGGCTTCATCGATCGCCTCGACGTGAACGAATTTCGCACCAAGATCAATCAGGCGGAAACAGAGCTGGATGGTTACATGCCGCTGTTCGTCTTCGACAATCACGATAACGATCGCAGCTGGAACCGCTATGGCGACGGCAAACACGATGCCGCCATTGCCCGCATTGTGGCCGCAATCCTGCTGACCACCCGCTCCGCGGATTTGATGTATTACGGGCAGGAGATTGGAATGGTGACGACTCCGCCAAAGACACTGGCAGAAGTGCAGGATCCTGACGGCATTCGCGGTTGGCCAAAATACAAAGGGCGCGACGGCGAGCGAACTCCCATGCAGTGGGATTCAGGGAAAAATGCCGGATTCAGCACGGCGGCGAAAACCTGGCTGCCGATTCCGTCCAGCTATAAAACTGTTAACGTTCAGGTTGAATCCGGCCAACCCAATTCCTTGCTGAACTGGTATAAACACCTCATCGCTATGCGAGCGGAGAACCCCGCACTTCGCGATGGGCAAAACATTATGGTGGACACTTCGAATCCGAATGTTCTGTCTTATTTGCGAAAAAATCCCGGCGCAGGACCATCGGTGCTGGTTGCGATGAACTTTACAGACGAGCCCCATACTGTCTCGTACAAGCTGCAGGCGCAGGGAATTCGAACCACACACGCGAGAGCCCTCCTTGCCGACCAGGGTGTCGCCAAGGATATCGATTTGGATCACGTGACCCTTCCGCCATTCGCCGTGTTTATAGGAACGGTGCAATAGCCCACTGTCAAGAATCCCCCATGCATGCATTCGCAAAATGAAAACGGCGCAGCTCTCTGAAAAAGAGGCTGCGCCGCGTGGTCCTGCAAGCGCCAGAGGTGTCTGAAAGTTCACTAGAAGCCCATGGAATCGTCTGCCGACGGGCCATACGTTCCGGGCAGCGGAACATCATTCAGCCGCAAATAGACGCCCAACTGGGCACGGTGGTGAATGATGTGGTTGAGAAACATATTGCGATAGATCAGGAATCGCGGCGCGTCAGCAATGGTGCGCCCTTGAAAGCTGAGCTTCCATTTCTTCTGCCATTCTTCGTCGGAAGCCTTTGCAATCGCAGCGCGCGCTTTGTCAACAACCCCGTCAAAGGCATCCAGAAGTTGTTTTCTCGACTCCATGACTAGTGGCTTCATATCTGATTTCGAAAAATCCAGCTCCGGCAGCTCGACGATCCGAACTGCAAATTCCGGTAACTGCGCCGTGTGTGCCGCCAGCTTACCCAGTGCCATCGATTTTTCATGAGGCTTGAAGTCCGGCTTCCCCTCCGGCACTCGCTCTAGTATTGCCCGAGTCTTCTTCATTTCCTGTTCGAATTCCGGTAGAAACATCTCTCGTATTTCCATCCTTGCTCTCCTCTTCTAAAGTTTCTACGAGCATGTCCCGCGCATAGTTGAAAGTGGCGGGCGGCGGTTAGGTTGATGTTACTACGCAGCGACCTCGGCGGAAGCGTGCTGCGTAGGGTTGAGGATGGCTTCCAATGCCCACAGATCCCGGTAAC
>JAJYSL010000104.1 GCA_021793595.1 Acidobacteriota bacterium | reverse complement strand
ACGGATAGTGTGGTAGCTTTTCTTCACGGCGGTTCTCCCTTCAAGGTTTCGCAACCCGATTCTTTCAGAATCAGGCTGGACCGCCGCTCAACTTTCAACTATGGCTGGGACATCCTCATACGAACCGAAGAAAAATCAACATCTACTGGAACGAGCGAAAAAGCAGATTGAGCATGAATTGACTTTGATTGCGAAGCTAGGATTCGCGGGATATTTTTTGATTGTTTGGGACATCGTCCAGTTCTGTAAGAGTCATGACATTCTGGTCCAGGGTCGTGGGAGTGCTGCCAACTCAGCTGTTTGTTATGCCCTCGAAATTACCGCGATCGACCCCGTGGGCATGGATCTGCTGTTCGAACGCTTTTTGAGCGAGAGTCGCGGCGAATGGCCGGACATTGATCTGGATCTACCCTCTGTCGATAAGCGCGAACAGGCCATCCAGTATGTCTATCAACGATACGGGGAACTAGGTGCTGCGATGACGGCGAATGTCATTACGTATCGCGGAAAATCTGCGGCACGCGAAGTGGGCAAAGCGCTGGGCTTCGATGCTGATACTCTGGGCAGATTATCCAGTCTGGTCGGCAACTGGGAGTGGCGTGGAAAGACGGACACCATGGCGCATTCATTTCACGATGCCGGCTTTGACCTTGCCCATCCGCGCATCGCCAAATATCTCGACCTGTCCATGCGGATTCAAAGTCTGCCTCGCCATCTAGGCCAGCATTCAGGCGGCATGGTGATCTGCCAAGGACAACTCAACCGTGTGGTGCCGTTGGAGCGAGCTTCCATGCTGGGCCGTACCGTCGTGCAATGGGATAAAGAGGACTGTGCCGATCTCGGCATCATTAAGGTCGATTTGCTCGGGCTTGGGATGATGGCCGTTCTGAAGGATTGCCTGGAACTGATTCCTCAGCATTATGGTGAACCCATCGACCTGGCTCAGCTGCCGGAAGATCCAGAGGTGTATCGAACCCTGCAACAGGCGGATACTGTGGGCATGTTTCAGGTGGAAAGCCGCGCGCAGATGGCATCGCTGCCGCGAAACCATCCAGAGGTGTTTTATGACATTGTGGTGCAGGTAGCGATTATTCGCCCGGGCCCCATCGTTGGCCAGATGATGCATCCATACATGCGACGGCGACAGCATAAGGAGCCAGTCAGCTATCCGCATCCCTTGTTGGAGCCGGTTTTGAAACGCACGCTCGGCGTGCCGCTATTTCAGGAACAACTGTTGCGGATGGCCATGGCGGTCGCCAATTTCTCCGGTGCAGAAGCCGAGGAGCTACGGCGCGCAGTGGGTATGCGCCGATCCTGGGAGCGAATGAAAAATCTTGAAGGCAAGCTGCGTTCGGGCATGACCGCGAATGGGCTTGATGCCACGACACAAAACAACATCATTCAAAATATCAGCTCATTTGCGTTGTATGGATTTCCTGAATCCCACGCTGCCAGCTTCGCGCTCATCGCTTATGCCTCTGCCTATTTCAAAGTGAAATATCTGGCCGCATTTACCTGTGCCATGTTGAACAATCAGCCGATGGGTTTTTATGCTCCAGCAGTTCTGGTAAAAGATGCACAACGGCATGGCCTTCGCGTCCGGCCCATCGACATTCAGATTTCCGATTGGGCCTGCACGGTGGAACGAGAGCACGATGGCAGCCTCTCTTTACGGATGGGGCTTGGCTATGCGCGAGGACTGCGTAAGCAGGCGGCGCAGGCGTTGGTGGCATCTAGAGCCCGTGATGCTCGATTCATTTCGGCGGAAGATCTTGCGCAGCGCGTTCCTCTGCTGAATCGAAAAGAACTAACGTTGCTGGCTCGCATCGGCGCTTTGAATCAGCTGAATGGAGTTGAACACCGTCGCGATGCCCTTTGGCAGGTGGAACGTGCCGGGAAGCTGGAAGGGCCGTTGTTTCAGAGGAATGTTGCGTCATTGCAGGATGATTCGGAGGGAAAGCCGCTTCTACAAATGAATATCGAGGATCGGCTGATTGCCGATTACGCCGGTACCGGGCTTACGGTTGGCAAACATCCCATGCATTATCGTCGCGCAGCCTTGCAGCAGCAACATGTACTCTCTGCAAAGGAATTGCGCGAACAGAAGGATGGAAATTACGTGCGCACAGCGGGTTGCATCATTGCGCGGCAACGTCCGGGCACGGCAAAGGGTTTCATCTTCCTTTCCATGGAAGATGAAACCGGCATTGCCAATGTCATCGTCACGCCCGATCTGTATGAGCGGGAGCGACTGGTTGTAACGCGCAGCAAATTTCTGATTGTCGAAGGACCCCTTCAAAATCAGGATGGTGTGATTCACGTGAAGGCAACTCGACTGATGTCTTTTGCCTATGGCGCGCTTGCGCTGCGCTCCCACGATTTTCATTAGTTGTTTCGCGTGGTCATATTCTGCCGAATGCTTCAAACGACCAGCCCTGCGGAAGCAAATGTCGGCTTAGCGAAGAGCCGAGTAAATCCACTGATCAGCAGGCTGATACCGATTAAGGTACCGAGCACCCAGACAGAGCTGAATGGCCAGTGAGCCCATACCAGAACGCCTAACAACAGCGTGATCAGACCGTCCCAAAGAAACCAGCCGGCACGGTGAGAGCGACGCAGACGAAAATAAAGAACAAGTTCAATGACGCCCTCCACCACAAAGTAGGAGGCCAACAGCAGGGTCAGCGTAACAAGGCCACGCGCAGGATGAAAAATGAGATAGAAGCCGACAAATAAATATAGGATTGCGATCAGCAGTTGCCATGCCACCCCGCCGGTACTGCGCGAATGCCAGCAATAAATCAAATGAACGATGCCGGCGAATAGCAAGAGCCAGCCGATCAAGGCGGTCACCGCAATGCCTGCGATGAATGGCAGCAGAATGGCGGCAAAACCGAGGATGATCAACAGAACGCCGACGATTGTTCGTCCACTGCTTTTTGCACCGGGTGTTGCGGGGGCTAGTGTAGAGTCGCTCAAAATTTCCTCCTTGCGATAAGTCCAAAGCGCTGGCTTTGTTGTACTCCCATCGATCGCTCGGTTGCCAGTTTTTTGTTTCAGCGTGCAGCTACATGGCGGGAGTTATCTGTCAGGAGCCATTCAGATCGCGCAGAACAGCCATCGCAGCGTTGCGGCCATTGATGCCAATGACGCTACCTCCCGGATGCGTACATGCGCCGCAAAGATAGACGCCTTTCATCGGAGTTCTGGCGGACAGGCGATGGTTCCACATATACGCAGGCAGGCACTCGCCCTGAAAAATGTGTCCACCTGTCAGGCCTACTTTCTGCTCGATATCAGGAGGGCCGAGCACTTGCGCATCTACCACCGCATTTTCGAGATTGCTGCAAAAACGGCCGATTGAACGCAGCGCCAGGGCTCGCACCTCATTGCGACGATCTTCCCAACTGCCCGACGAGAAGGCATACGGCACGTACTGCGCGAAGACGCTCATGGTGTGCATGCCTACAGGGACTACGCTGGTGTCGTGTACGCTTTGAAAGTAAAGTTCGCACCACAGGTGGTCCGCAAGGCCTCCAGCGCGGGCCGATGCGTAGCTGGCTTTCCACTCCGATTTCGTCAGCGGCGCATTGATCTGGCCGTAGTGATGAGGCTCAAGAGTCCCCGGCCGCGCCATGAAGTTGGGAAGTTCGCGCAGCAATACGTTCAGCTTTACCGTGCATCCCTGGATCGGTACGGAGCGCACCTTTTTCTCCCATACCGCGTCGGCGGAGCCATCGAGCATCGTGAGTGTGCAAATCGGATCGGCATTCGAAATGACAATCGGAGCCGTGATCCGTTCGCCGCTTTCGAGCAACACACCTTCCGCCGGCAGGATGCGCGAAACCGGAACGCCGGCGGCCACGACCGCTCCAGCCTCACGTGCTGCATCGCAAAAATAGAAGGAGATCATGCCCATACCGCCGTTCACGTATCCCCACATGCCGGGCATTCCTCCAAGCCTCCCGGAGGAATGGTGGAATCGGATCGAAGCCGTACCCGCGTCGAATGGGCTTGCATTGGTGCCGATGACTCCCTGGCCAAGATAGGCGCTTTGCAAGCGCTCATCGGTCAGGTATCGCTCGACGAATTCTGCCATGGACCAGTCGAAGAGCAGGCTGCGGGCTTCAGTATCACCCGCCAGCAGTTCTTCCAGTTGCTCGTGGGTGGGTGCATCTCCAATCCACGCATCACGCCGATTGTCATCCAGATTGCCGTCAAACATGCCCGCGGCGGGGCGGAGCAAATTTCGCAATCGCCGCACCACATCACTCATGGCGTGCCAGCCTTCGACGTCCCTCGGAGAAAATCGACGGATTTCCTGTTCGCAGCGATCGTCGTCATCCCACAGTTGAACACTGCTGCCATCCAGAAACGGAACAAACAGGCCGTTCACCGCAGGCGTCCACACAAAACCACGGCGGGGAAGATCGAGTTCCTGAACCACCAGCGGATGCAGCAGCCCCGCGAGATAGGCGCAGGGAGACATCAGCACACCGGGAAAAGGCTCTTCAATGGTGCAGGCGCCACCCACACGCTCGCGGCTCTCAAGTACCAGCACGGACTTACCAGCGCGAGCCAGATAGGCAGCGCAGGCGAGGCCGTTATGTCCGGCGCCAATGATCACGACATCCCACTTGCGGGATGTGAGTTCTCGAATACTGGCTGGAAGTCCGATCTTTCCTAATACCGCAGCGGTCTCCGACATAGCAACAGTATCTACGAGAGTGAGCGATGAAGAAAAATGATGCGCCATTTGTCAGAAGAGCTGAATTATTCTTGTTCTCGCGGAGAAGAGCCATACACGGAAGCAGGCGGAGTAGACGGCAACGCCGACCATTCCACGGATCAACTGCCATTCGGAGACAGAGATAATCCTTGGATTTCCGCTTCGAGTCGAGCGTGTAAACGGTCACTGTAACCAAGAGGCAACTCAAAGACCCGCTCGTCGGCGGTGAGGATCAGAATGTTTCGGGTTGAGTCCAGAATGGCAGAGCAGATACCGCAATGCTCCAAATGCTTCTGAACCTGCTGCAAGACAGCCGGATCGAGAGTTCCATCCAAGTAGCCCGAGATGTTGTTCCAAACGTGCTTGCAATCTATAACCATGGAAACCACCGCCCTTTCTGCGGTACCAGGCTTTTTAATTCCGGTGCCAGAGTTTTCTGCAGCATCGTTCGCGCGCGATGCAGTCGCACTTTCACCGACGCTTCACTGATGCCTAATGTTTCCGCTGCTTCTTTGATGCTCAATTCTTCCACGTCCCGCAAAAGAAATACTTCGCGGTAGATCTCCGGCAAGGCAACGATCGCCTTCTGAAGCATCAGTCGTACTTCTGCGCGTTCTAAAACCGCCGACGGCACTTCCCGCCAATCTCGCAATAAAGCCGGCGAGACGTGTCCCTGCTCTTCGGATGGAACGTCAAGAGATTCCATGTGCGTCAATCGATTTCGGCGCAGGCGATTGCGGGCTACGTTGAGCGTGATGCTGATCAGCCAGGTACCGAATTTTGAATCAGCGCGGAAGTTTGACAGGTTCCGAAATGCCTTCAGGCACGCTTCTTGCGCAGTATCTTCTGCATCGGCCTCGTTTCGCAGCATGGAGAGCGCCATAACATACAGACTTCTCTCATAGGGTCGGATGAGCCGGTGAAACTGGTGCGAGTCCCCGGCAAGGATGGACGCAATCATCTGCGCCTCATCTCTATCCTGCAACGTCGGCATCATGGTCGATCGATCCAGGCTTGGTAGCGTCGCGACAGCCACGCATCTACTGAAAACAGACCGGCCCCAAAGATCAACACGATCAAGGCTGCAAATAAGAACGTGTAAGGGTCAGCCCCATAAAACTTCCCGGGATCGGAGAAGATCGAGGAGAGGGCTTCGCGGTCGGCCATCCAATACGCCACCAGCATGTCGCCGGCCAGCAACAAGCTGGTGAGCCGGGACGCGAGCCCGACGATCAAGAGGATTCCTCCCACAAATTCCAGGCTGGAAATAAAGATGACCGTCGCCTCTGGAAACGGAAGGTTCAAGCTGGCGAAGAAAGAAGTCGCCTGGCTTATATGATGCAAGCGTCCCCATCCGGATTGGGCAAATTGCCAGCCCCAATACAGGCGCACGGCCAGGAGGAATGGAGACTGAAGGTAGGAGGCTAAGGCAGCAAAACGAGCATACAACGTAGCAAAAACCTTCATGAATTTCTTTCACCTTCCCGATCTACGGGCGGCGTGCAAAACCATCCCATGGTCGTCCAATAGGCGAAAGCCGATTGCAAATACGTCGGTTGCTCATGTTCCGGAATCGAGCTGCCGTCGAACGCAATGTCGATTGCATCTCCCAGTGCGACTCCCTGTTGTAACGCCAGCAACAATCGGTAGTCTTCTGCCGCAAGGCGACGGTAGTACACGGTGTCCTCAAACCGGTGCACGGCGATATGGACGGTCTCTCGTTTCATCTCGCGAAGAGCTCGCGTACGTTTACTGACGTGTCCGGTCGACGCGCTATTGCTGGAGGTGTCTCTGCTGCTGCTTTGATTGCGAACGGCGATCAGCGCATCGTCAATCGCATAGTGTGCCTCGATCAGCCTGACATGCGGCTGCAATGTCATACGTGACTCTGCGCCCATCCGTGCTCGAGCCTCCACAGTCAACGAAGGCCATATTGCGTTGTCGAAAGCTTCGATGTGCGCCCACTCCAAACGGGCCATTTCGATGGCCATTTCAGAGTGCGGTTCAGCCCACGCAGGATTCTGTTCTAGCCAACTCACCAGCCGCGATCCCAGGTTGCGAAGGGAGAACGAAGTTGAAGGGTGCGTCTCAAGGTAGGCCCGCATCAGAGCTTGGAATCGCTTCCGGCCCAAGACTGCCTGCACGCCGGGAAAATCTTCCTCAAAGCTTGAGAACAAGCGAAACCAATACTGACGGTTGTAAATTTCCAGGCGTTCAAACGAAGTCAATCGGTCATTGGGACGGATGAACTGGTCAGCTTCTACTTCATTCGACTTTCCATCAGAATTCCGGCGTCGCATCTGCTCCCGTGCAGTCAAAGGCTGCATCACAGCCTTGGCCATGCGATGTTGCAATTCCTGCAGACTGGTCATCTCGCGTACTCCAGGACTTTTTCCGGCTTCGATGTTTCGGTAGAGGCGGCTTTCAGATACTTGTTCGCCTTTAACGCCTCGGCATGCACTTCGTCGAAGGAAGGAATTCGATCGTCCCACTCCAGCAATGTTGCGGTGGGTCCACAGCGCTCGATCGCACGCTCGTACAGACTCCATACACGGTCAAGAACGGGATGATCATGTGTGTCGAGGATGTACTTCTCGAACTTTGAGTGTCCTGCGATATGGATCTGCGCTACCCGGTGCGCCGGAACCGCATCGACATACACGCGTGGGTCGAAATTATGGTTCTGTGACGAAACGTAGATGTTATTTACGTCGAGCAAGATGCCGCAGTCCGCGCGCTCAACCACTTCATTCAGAAATTCCCACTCTGCCATCTCGGATACGTGGAATTCCGCATAGCTGCTCACATTTTCAACCACCACCGGAACCTCGACAAAGTCCCGAACCTGGCGAATCTTTTCCGCGGTCAATCGGGCGGCCTCAAAGGTGTAGGGCATCGGCAGCAGATCGTGGGTATATCGACCATCGACGCTGCCCCAGCAGAGATGATCGGACAGCCATGCTGTGCCAGTTCTGCGCACCAGAGATTTGAGGCGCTTCAGGTGCTCACGATTCAGCGGATCGGCGGAGCCAAAATACATGGAGACGCCGTGTTGTACGACACGATACTGCTCCAGTATGGAGTCCAGCACGGTCAGTGGGCGTCCTCCATCCACCATGTAGTTTTCGGAGATGATCTCAAACCAATCGACGACCGGTTTCTTCTCCAAAATGTGCTGGTAGTGGGGGACGCGCAACCCAATCCCTACGCCGTATTCGGTAAATCCATTGAAACGATTGGCTGGCATGTTTCATCCTGAGAAGGTGCGATTGAAATATTCCCCCCTGCGAAGAGAGTCTCTTCGCAGGAGGAACCATTCCACGAAGACTAGCCAGGCATCTTGGAACCGTCGGTGGCGCAACCACCTTTACCCTTGCAGCTGTTCTTGCCTTTGCATCCGTTGTCGCTGGACTTGCAACCACCCTTGCCTTTACAGCTGTTCTTGCCTTTACAAGAGTGCTTCTCCATGGCGGAGAGCCCGGAAAAGGCGGTTTGCCCAAGATACTGGCCGTTTGCCGATACAGTGTTGGGCGCAGAGTTGGGAGTCGCTGCGTGCAGAGCTACCGCGGGAAAGCCAAGCATTCCGCCCACCGCTGCGCTCAGCATGATCGATTTCATCGAATTCTTCATTGTGAATCCTCCTGGTTGTGCAGTCTCGCGCGTTTCCACGCGGGCTGTGCAACGTTAGAATCCCCCAGATCGCATTTGGTTACAAGAACGGCAAATTATTTTCGCTGGGAGCGAAATCTTCGTTGTTTGGGGGCCTGCGACGATTCATCAGTAAGAGGACAATATTTCAGACTGTTTCGCGAACGTTTTGACAAACCGCTGAGTCGCCGGCGCTGGGTCGCCGGTTCAATTAGAAGCCGTGAGTGATATGCACATGGGTCACCAGTTCGGCTGCGATCAGCAGGATAGTAAGTACGGAAAGCACAATCTGAAAGGTTTCCTTGTGTTTTTCTTTCGAAGTTAGAGGGCGGACCCGCCATTGCGATGCGGGACGGGCTCGTAAAACCCGGGCGCGACGAACGATATAAAGTGTAAATATCGAACCTGAAAGAGCCAAAATCATCATGGGAATACGAATCAGGTCAGCGTGAAAACTGCCCGTAAGCCGGGTAAGGCCGACGGCGGCAGCGAACGATCCCAGCCCTGCGGCAGCGCTGATGCCGCTAAAAGCGACGGCGACCGTGCAGGCGCTTTGCAACAGAATGAATAGCAGGCTGGTAAGGCTGACTGCCCACATCCGAGGAGTGGTCGCAGTGATCGGCTCGGAGGTTAACTCCGAAGAGAGTTTGCTCATGAAATTACGATTCCTTCAAGCAGGTGTCCTGTTTGCGGCGCACGTTCTCTGATGACGTGGCTAAGGTCGACGATTCATCATTTTCTCCAATCATCCCGAAGGATACTGGGGCCATCTTCTTATTCTGTCGTTCAAAAGAAACGGCTGCGGCAGAGTGGTCGAATCGCAAAGTCACGAGCCGACTGGCACTTGCGAATGCGGCAAAATATTCTGAAACG
The DNA here is from genome assembly GCA_021793595.1 of Acidobacteriota bacterium. The sequence goes on along the minus strand of JAJYSL010000104.1, from coordinate 4,250 downwards.
TTGAAATTGATTTCAGGTGCTCGGCGAACGACGGTTGGAGCGCATAAAGTTAAAATAGGTAGGAACGCACATGCCGCCAGAGGATACCTTCGCTTTTCCGGCGATCCAACAGCTTTTCGATTTTTCCCCCGATGCCATCCTGGTCACGGATGCGCAGGGGCTCATTCGTGCGGCAAATCACCAGGCAGAGGCGATGTTCGGGTATGGTTCGGACGAGCTGACCGGTCTGCCGATCGAAAACCTGGTTCCTGAGCGTTTTCGCGGGAGGCATCCCGCTTACCGCGAGGACTATAATGCGCACCCCCGAACCCGATCGATGGGTGGCGGTCTGAACCTGTTTGGTCTGCGGAAAGATGGCAGCGAAATTCCGGTCGACATCATGCTTCGCTCGGTGGAGACGGCGAATGGTCCGATCGTTCTGAGCTTCGTGCGGGATGTTTCTTTTCAGCGCATATCGCAAGACGCGCTGCGGCGGTCCGATCAGCAGTTACGGTCGATTGTCGACAGCGTGAAGGATTATGCCATTTTTCTGCTCGATCCCAAAGGATATGTCGCGACTTGGAATCCGGGAGCCCAGCGCATCAAAGGTTATAGCGCGGGCGAAATTATCGGGCAGCACTTCTCCATTTTTTATCCCAATGACGAGTCGGAGCGAAAAAAGCCGGACGAGCAATTGAGGATTGCCAGAGCCAAGGGAAGATTTGAAGCGGAGGGATGGCGGATACGGAAAGATGGGTCGCGTTTCTGGGCGAATGTCGTGATTGCGCCGATTTTCGACGGGCATAACGAGCTGACCGGTTTTGCCAAAATTACTCGGGATTTTACCGACCGCAAACGCGCGGAAGAAGCGTTGATGCTACAGCTGAGCACGGTTCTACTGGCCAATGTGGATATCCGCAAAATGCTGTCCGCAATTTCTGCCAGTATTCGCGATGTGGTACCACATGATTGCGCGACTCTGGCGCTGCGCGATCCGGTATCGGGTGGATTGCGAGAGCAGTTTCTTGAAGCTGGAGAGGGTAAACAGGCCAACCAGACTGAGACCATTATCCCGATTGAAAATTCACCCGCCGGCTCGGCGTTTCGGTTGGGCGAGCCCGTATTGCTGAATCAAATTAACCTCGGCCCCTACGCCAGAGAAGCAGTACGGCATTTGACGGACAAGCAGATGATGTCGGGATGCTGGGTGCCCTTAATCAACCGGGGGCAGACGTTGGGAACTCTGATGGTGGCCAGCCGGATGGAGTCGGCATTCAGCCAGCGCGAAGCTGACATGTTGGGGCAAATCGCCGGTCAGATTGCGATGGCGGTGAACAATGGGCTTGCCTTTCGGCAAATCGCCGACCTGCGTGACCAACTCTCACAGGAGAAGAAATACCTCGAAGACGAGCTCAACATGGAGCATCGCTTTGAAGACATTGTCGGTGAGAGTACCGGACTGAAACATGTGCTGAAGGATATTGAGACTGTCGCGCCGACCGATGCGACGGTGCTGATTCAAGGAGAAACGGGAACCGGCAAGGAACTGTTGGCGCGCGCGATTCATCGGCTCAGTCCTCGACGCGAGAGGACGTTCATCAAGCTGAACTGTGCCGCGATTCCGGCAGGCCTGCTGGAAAGTGAACTGTTTGGTCACGAGAAGGGCGCCTTCACCGGGGCGATTGCGCGGCGAATGGGTCGTCTGGAGCTGGCGAACGAAGGCACATTGTTTCTGGACGAAATTGGTGAGATGCCGCTCGATCTGCAACCCAAGCTGCTACGTGCTTTGCAGGAGAGGGAGATCGAGCGGCTGGGTGGAACGCAGAATATCCGTGTGGATGTTCGTTTGATCGCAGCCACCAATCGTGACCTGGAAAAGATGGTGGCAGAAAAGCAATTTCGCAGCGATCTTTATTATCGATTGAAAGTTTTTCCGGTGGTTGCTCCGCCCTTACGCGATCGTCGCAGCGATATCCCGATGCTGGTTCGCCATTTCGTCGACAAGCACGGTCGGCGCATGGGAAAGTCGATTGAATCGATCCCTGCGGAATCCATGCAGGCGCTGGTGAGCTGGAAGTGGCCGGGGAACATTCGGGAGTTGGAGAATTTTATCGAACGCGCCGTGATTCTCACCCACGGCAGCATACTTCATGTTCCACTGGCGGAGTTGACGATTGCCGAATCCGAAGTAGTTCCCGAAGTCGACCCAAACCTGCAAGCCGCTGAACGGGAACACATCCTGCGCGTGCTACGAGAGACCCGTGGAATGATTGGCGGATCGGGTGGAGCGGCAGAACGACTTGGCCTGAAGCGCACCACGCTGAACTCCAGGTTGAAGAAGCTCGGTATCGAGCGCAGCGACTATATGTAGTCTCGGCGATGAAATATCGTCTTCGTCACTTCGTCACCTAGCTTTGCAAGAGAACAAATCTCCGCACCGCAACTCACCTATAACTTATTTTATACGAGTAACATGCAGGATTCGGTGGCGCGAGATATCAGGTTTGGCCCAAGACGTGCCATTAGATATTGCATGGCGCAGGCACGAGCCACTTTACGTTACGAATAACGATCGCGAACAATCCGAACGCAGCCGTCATCAAGCTAGAGGGAAGAGTCGTTGGTCCATGGGCCGAGGAACTGGCTGCAGTCTGGGGCGACCTGGCGACTACGCTCGACAAGGGTTCGGCGACCCTCGATCTGCGTGGTGTGACCTATGTTGACGTCGGCGGTATGCAGGTTCTGCGCCAGATTTGTCGAGAGAAACAGCCGGCAATTCTTACTGGAAGCCCGTTGACCGAGGCTTTTGCAGAGCAAGCTCAGCGCAATACAACGAACGACAATCAGGAGAATAATTGACATGCCACACACCTATCACGCCGAGCGGACAGATCGTTGCAATCCGTATCATGCGGGGGAGTTTTTCAAGGCATTACCACCGCAAGCGTTGGTCGACTTTGAATCCATGTCAATTCGACAGACGTATGAGCCTCGCGAAGTCTTGTTTGAGGAGAAACAAAATCCCTCGCGCGTGTTCGTTCTGTTGGAGGGTCAGGTGAAACTTTCGATGAATTCGATCGATGGTCGCCGGCTGATCCTGCGCATCGCCGGACCGGGAGAATTGCCAGGACTGACTTCAGTTCTTTCCGGCAAGGAATACGAAATGACCGCAGAGGCGTTGCATACCTGCAAAATCGCATCGGTGCGGCGGCAGGATTTTCTGGAGTTCCTGTTACGCTATCCCGCCGCTTATGCAAGCGTGGCACGCGATTTAAGCCTGGACTATACGCGGGCGTGTGAACAACTGCGCACCGTCGGACTCGCGCCCAGCGCGCCGGTGAAGCTGGCACGGCTACTGCTGGAGCTGTGTGCGGCCGCCGATGCAACCAATCACTGCAATCAATTCAAGCTCACGCTGACGCATGGTGAAATCGGCGAGTGTATTGGCGCTTCTCGCGAAACCGTCACGCGGACTCTAAACGATTTCAAAAATCGGCACCTGCTGGATTTTCGTGGTTCGACGCTATTCATCCACAATCAGATGGCATTGGCAAGCTACGCGGAAGTGTAGCTCGTATCTGCTGCGTGACTGGCACGGCAATGCACGATTAGAACCTCCCCCTATCAGAACGGCGCGCAAATCGCCAGCGGCTGTATCGACGAATTCAGCGGAAGACTATACCTGCTCGGGACTTCGACTGCGGGAATGTGCATGAGAAGCATGCCAGCCGAGGGCCGTTTCTTGAGACGCAAGGTGCTGCTGCGGGTAGAAGAGGGACGCGAATGAATTATCGATCTTTGAGTTATGAGTTGTGCAAAGCCGATGTAGTGCCCGCTCTATCCGCAGATTGCCTCTCCTGTTCCGTCTACCAATTCGCCGGGTGCTCTTTCAACCAACCTCTTGGCCGTGGACCGCGGTGATCAGGAGTTGTTCACGGCGCTGGCTCTCCCATACTCCTGGGCGGCGCCATCCACGGCAGTTGGCGCGGAGCACATTTGTTAGCCCGTGGTGCAAGTAGCTAAATTCCAGATGGGCCGAGATCTCAATCGGCGGAGCGGTAGTTGCCGAAACGGGCGAGAATTGGGTCGTTGCGGGATTCTGCCGCGCCATCTGGTCGATAGCCGCTGGTGAGCCACTCAAGAAGGCGCAAAATGAGCCTCGCAGCGCGGTTTCTCAGCTCTCGTGGCGTGCCCGCGCCCAGCATCTTCCGCAGGATGAGGCTGATATTGAATGCGCCGATGTGGATCAGCAGCCGCTTCAAAATATTGTC
>JAJYSL010000103.1 GCA_021793595.1 Acidobacteriota bacterium | reverse complement strand
GTGTCTTCCGCGCATGTTGCACGAACCGCCCCGCCGTGTGGATGAGGAGAAAACGCAGTCGCTTGGGCCGGGCACGCAACAGCTCCGCCGGCAACGCGATCCGTTTCAGCGCCGTCAGCACGTTGTGCGCGATCACCGCCAGACGCAGCCACGCCGCATTGGCGCCAAAATACTTGCTCGGCATCACCCCGCCGGCCAACTCGTTCTTCAGCACATCATGCACCGCTTCAATCGTTCCCGCCTTCTCCCGATGCCATTGGATCAGCCGCTCCGGTGTCCACTCCCAAAGGTTGCTCAGCACGGCAAAATGCTTCTCCCGGCTGCCGTCGGCAAACAGTTCCTCCTGCCGCGGACGAATGCGAATCGCCACATAGCGCAAGGGCTGCGTGTCCTTGTTCTCGCTCTTTTCTCCCGGCACAAAATCCACCTCCGCGCACTCCCGAATCTCCTTGCCGTCCGCCTTGCCGTAGAGATTCCAACCCGCCTCTGGAATCTGCAAAATGGCCCGATGCAGCGCCTCGCCCATGCGCGCGCCGATGGCAAAACCAATCCGCCCCTGCGGACCATCGACGCGCGTCTCGCCGCCCACCGCGTTCAGCACCACGAAGCTTTCCACCATCGTGGCCTCGTCGTAGCCCCGCTCCCGCTGCTTGATCGGCACATGCTGACGCACGCTGACCGGGTACGCCACGGAATCGGAACGCCTGCACCACCAGCGGCACGCCGCCCCAGGCGGTCAGGGTTTCTTGCAGCGGCTCATCATCCATCTCAAACAACAGCGGCGATTCAGTGGGCGATGGCTTCCGGGGCGGCTTCATGACCACATCCTACCCGCGCCCCGCACCTGAAAGGCGCAGGAAAAGTGACGCCAGAAACTCCCCATGTAACCCCGCACCCATCGACTCCACGCGGCTTTCTCAACATCGCATCCACTTGCGCCCAGTTGTTATGTACGGATCAGGGGAAAAGAGTAGCACTTGACAATATTCGCGGCAGAGTAATACGTTTGTGGCTAACGATATCCAAGCATTCGCCGAAAGGCTTGATGAGCATCTTGATGCTGTTTCTAAAATTACAAGGGCGGGGCCTGATACGCAATGCCTAGCGAGGTTCTTGCTGGTGTCGACATCGGTGGTACAAAGACGGCCGTGGTGCTCTCTTTGCAGCCGCCAGCCATTCTCAAAAGAATTGTATTTCCTACAAATCCCGCTGGAGATCCTGGGCCTGTATTGGAGCAAATTACAAGGGCCGTCCATGAAGCGCTTTCGTCGCAGAAATTGAAAGTGGCCGATCTGCAGGCCATCGGCGTGAGCTGTGGAAGCCCTTTAGACCCCACAAATGGAGTGATCCAGGGGCCTCCGAATCTTCCCACATGGAAGAATGTCCCAATCAAGTCGATCCTTGAGGATGATTTCAAGGTGAAGTGCTTTCTGGAAAACGACGCGAATGCCGGCGCCCTCGCGGAGCACCAATATGGCGCGGCAAGAGGAACGCAGAACATGGTGTTCCTGACTATGGGCACAGGGATTGGAGCCGGGCTGATTCTGAACAGCCAGCTATACAGGGGTGCAACTCAACTAGCAGGCGAGATCGGACATGTCCGTCTCACGCGATCCGGACCACTCGGGCATAACAAGGCTGGGACTGTGGAGGGATGGGCTAGCGGTGCTGGTATGGCGAGAGTAGCGAAAGAAGCGGTCGAGGAAGCGGTTGCAAATGGAGAACAAACGCTCCTTGCTTGTTGGCCTCAAAAGGACAGCCAGCCCCTGTCTGCCCGCAATGTATGGGATGCGGCGCAGTCCGGAGATGGTCTTGCGCAACGGATTGTCGCGACGACGGGGGAAAGGTTGGGAGAAGCAATTGCAATTCTTGTCGACTTGCTAAATCCGGAGTGCGTTGTTATTGGGGGCCTAGCTGTGCGAATGGGCGAGGCGCTGCTGGGACCGGCGCGCGCGGTTGTCAAGCGAGAGGCACTGCCTTATCCTGCCAGCGCTTGCCGGATAGTGGCGGCAGCGCTCGGCGAGCAGATCGGAGATGTGGCAGCGTTATGCGTAGCCCTGGAAGGACAACACCATGACAAATGAAAGACAACCGAGACGAACCAGCTCAGAGGTGCGCACTGCTTTTGGCGCTTCATTGGATGAAGCACTGCAAGTGTTCCCATCATTGAAGCCTCTTGAGCACAAGCTGGGCGAAGCAGCAATGCGGTGTGTCGAATCACTCAGGGGAGGGCCCAAATTCCGGGCATGTGGGAATGGTGGCAACGCATGCGAAGCACAACATCTTGCCGGTGAGCAGGTGGGCAGATACAGGGTCGATCGCATCGCTTTGCCCGCGATTGCGATGACCGCTGATTCGGCGGTGCTGACGTGTATCGGAAACGACTATCGTTTTGAATACATCTTTGCCCGGCAGGTCGAGGCGCTCGGGCAACCCGGAGATGTCTCGGTGGCGTTCACTACGAGCGGTAACTCTGGGAATATTCTGAGGGCACTTGAAGCTGCTCGTACATTGAGCCTCGCCTCGATTGCCTTTCTCGGACGGGACGGAGGGGCCGCTGCTCTGCTGGCAGACTGCACCTTGATCGTTCCTCATATGGACGCCGCACGCGTGCAGGAAGAGCATCGATTTCCGATGCACTCTCTCATGGATTCGATTGAAGCGGAGTTCGGGCATGTTATATAGGAGGGACGCGGGTCTGAAGGGACCGAAGACCCTCCTTGCGATGAGCGCAGTTGTGGCGGCCATGCGAGCAAAAGGGGCCAGCCTGGGGAGCCTCACACACTGGCTATTGAATGCCCTCGTGTCCGGCTTCTATCCAATTGTGGCGGCCAAATCGGGCGGCAAGCCATTCGCCTTCTTTGCTTGCATGATGCTGCTCCAGTTTATGGTCGTCTCCTTCTATTATCCGGAGACAAATGGGCTCTCGCTTGAGGAAATGCAGGCTAGGATCGCGATCTCGTGAAGACTGGGAGTCGGCGAGATGAATTCAACTTCTTGTGCCCTATGCTCGGCCCGCAAGGTTCAAGAAGGGGCACGAATTATTGGGACTCATGCACTTAGCAATGCCAGGAAGTGGAGGATTTACCTATGAAGAAACTAGAACGTGGACTTTCGAGAAGGATTTTTTTGGTCCAGGGGGCCGCCGTGTTGGGATCACTGGCGGCCGCGCCCGCATTTGCGCAGGGCGTCGGCGGTGATGACAACCGGAAAAAACAGGTGATGCATATCATCGGCCACTCCCACATCGATGCCGCATGGCTCTGGCCCTGGAGGGACGGCAGCAATATCGTGTTGACCACTTTTCGCAGTGCACTGGATCGAATGAATGAGACACCGGGATTTTGTTTCAGTCAGTCCTCGGCCTCTTATTACCGATGGGTCGAGAGGGCCGATCCAGGCATGTTTGACGAAATAAAGGAGCGCGTGCGCCAGAAACGCTGGGAAGTTGTGGGCGGATGGCCCGTTGAGCCGGACTGCAACCTTCCCGCTACCGAGAGCTTTGTACGCCACTCGCTCTATGGGAAAGAGTATTGCCAGCACGTATTGGCGACGGACGTCAAGATCGGGTTCAACATCGATTCCTTTGGACACGCCGCCGGACTCCCTACGATCTTGAAGCGTGCCGGCTACAAATACTACATTTTCTCGCGGCCTCATGAATCGGAGATGCATCTGCCTTTTATGTTCTGGTGGGAAGGCCCGGACGGATCGCGTGTTCTGGCGATGCGCGTCCGTGGCGACAATGCCGACACGGCGGATAACGTTCGGCCCGCGGCGCGGGAAGGATTCGCTCCCGGATTCAGCCAAACCGCGTTTCTTTTGGGTGTCGGCGATCACGGCGGCGCCGTCACCAAGGCACAGATCCGGCAGATTGGGGAACTGCGAAAGGACCCCACCTTGCCGGAGCTTCGATGGAGCACATTTGGAGAATATTTTGACAGTGTGGAGAAATCGCCTGCATTTGCATCCTTGCCGGTCATCAAGGGCGAACTCCAGCACCACTCTCGCGGTTGCTATTCGGCGGATGGAGAAGTAAAGATTTTAAACCGGCGTGTGGAACGAAGCCTATGTGAAGCTGAGACGATTTCCCTGGCCGCAAATACCTTCGTGAAGCATCCTTATCCCGCTGAGGAATATGTCGCAGCGTGGTGGAAAGCGCTGTTCGGTCAGTTTCATGATCTTATCGCGGGTACAGCGCTGTATTCCGATTATGAGGACGCGCGGGACAGCACGGGTTATGCATGCGAGGTTGCCGAAACCTCCCGGATCGAAGCCCTCGAGACCATGGCGCGAAGCGTGGACCTGAGTGCCGTGAAAGAGAAAGCTGTATTTCTCTTCAATCCTCTTCCCTGGAAGCGAAAAGCCTTCGTTGAATATGTCGCCGGAGTGCAGCCCGCAAGCCACCAGACCGTAACACATCTTTTGTCCCATGACGGCATCAAGGTTCCGGTTCAGTGGAGTCCTTCGGCGGCCATCGTTGAATATTATCCCCGCCTGACTGCATGGGTGGAACTGCCTCCGTGCGGCTATAAGGTCTTTGAACTGGCTCATGGCGAAGCGCCGCCTCCGGAAAACTACATCGATTTCTTTAAAGTTTCGGATTCAGGATTTGGAATCTCTTCTCTGAAGGCGGAAGACGGCACGGAGCTGCTTTCCGGGCCACTGGGATTGGTCGCGATCAGTGACACCAGCGATACATGGGCCCACGACATTAACGAATTTCGTCTGGAGATGGGACGACCCCGCCTTATCTACTCCTCAGTCATTGAGGACGGTCCGGTCGCACGTATTACCCGTCAACGCGCACAATGGATGAATTCTGAAATTTTTCTCGATATCGTCCAGTATGCTGGAGTCGATATTGTCGAGCTTCGATTTGTCATCGACTGGCGCGAACATGAGCAGATATTGAAATTGGAAGTTCCCACCGCGTTGACATTGCCCAGCATATTCGCGAAAGTGCCAGGCCAGATACTGGAACGCCATACGAACGGCCAGGAAGAGCCGTATCAGGATTGGGCCGCGGTCCAGGGGAAGATCGGCAAAGAAGACTATACCGTTGCACTGCTCAATAATTCAACCTACAGCTATGACTGTCTCAACGGACTCTTCCGTACCATCCTCGTCCGGTCCGCGCCGTTTGCACGCCACAATCCGGAACAAATCAAGCGTATCGAAAACGATACAAATGCCTGGCAGGATCAGGGGCGTCAGGAACGCAGATTCTGGCTTCTGGGTGGCAAGGGAAATCACTCACGTCTTGCATTGGATCGCCGATCGGAAGAGATGCAGACACCGGCGGAATATGTTATCGATTCCGCCCATCATGGAAAGGAACCGCAAGAGCGGTCGTTTCTCGAAATTATGCCGAGCAATGTCTGGGTCCTGGCCATCAAGCGCGCCGAAAATATCGAGGGCAGTACGATCATTCGATTGCAGGAGCGTGCCGGTCAGTCCACCCGCGCATCCCTCAGGAGTGCCGCACTTGGACTTGACCATTCCGTCGATTTTGGACCCTGGGATCTGAAGACGTTTCTAGTGAAACGAGCTAGTGACGGTGGAACTCAGTTCCGAGAGGTGTCTCTGCTCGAAATCTGACCCACACCAAAATTGTCTTTGAGGAACGACATTTCAAGCGATGGAGGCTGTTTCTGGAGCACCACCACCGCCGCTGCAAATCCGACATACCGCCAGCCGGGCTTCCAGTCTTGACAACGCCCTGTCAGGCGGCGTATTTTTCGCGGATAATGATATCCGTGATTTCTTTTACATCAATCAAGAGGCTGGCCATGCGATTCAAGTTCCCGCTCATCCTGTATGGAGTTTTGTTCCTTTCCTGTTTCTTCGTCTTCCAGGCGAATGCCACGGCGCAACTGACCGCCGCCGACTGTCAAAAGTCCATTCCATCCGCTGTCACCAAAGAGGAGTTGGCAAAGTTCGACTGGTCCCATTTGTGGAGATACTGCATGGACGACGTCCGGCTAGGGCTGCCCGCGCCCGGCGAGAACCGTGTGGTCTTCTTCGGGGACTCCATCACAGAAGCCTGGAACCTCAGCAAATTTTTTCCTGGAAAGCCCTACATCAATCGCGGAGCCTCCGGTGAAACGAGCTCCCAAATGCTGCTCCGCTTCCGGCAGGATGTGATTCACCTGGAACCGAAGGTTGTGCTGATTCTCGCAGGAACCAATGATATTGCCGGGAACACGGGCCCAATTACGGTGAAGGCAATTGAGGATAATTTTGCCTCCATGGCGGAAGTGGCTCGGGCCAACGGAGTGCGCGTCGTTCTCGCTTCTGTGTTGCCAACGGTCGATTACCCCTGGCGGCACGGGCAGGAGCCGGTGGAGAAGATCATTGCGCTGAACAGTTGGCTAAAGGCCTACGCTTCAGCGCATGGTCTGGTCTATGTGGACTACTACACGGCGATGCAGGATGGACGGCATGGCCTGCCGCCGAATTTGAGTGGCGATGGAGTGCACCCCAACGATGCCGGCTACGCCATCATGCAACCGCTGACCGAACAAGCGATCGCCCAAGCGCTGCGCTAGCCAAGCGTCTTTGCAGCGGATTCGCGGCGGCAGACGCTTCTTCAGATTGCTCTTCGTCCTCTGTTGACCTTATCCCACTGTGCCGGCCCATCACCCGAATCTGCCGCGATTCAGGGATGGGTTCGGATGGGTCGGGGGATGGGTCCGGATAGGTTCCGGGATAGATTTGGGCCCTTGATTCGCGCATACGATCCTGGGCTGTGTAGCCCTCAATCGATCTCCAGATATTTAGTTTGACAGTGATTGAAAAGGGAGATTATAAAGGTTGCGCACGCAGGATAAAGATATCCAGAAGTTCAAAAAATCGGCTCAATCGAGTCGCCTTTGCACCATTGAAATCCACGCCAAACACATAGACGGTCTGCGTGCACGTGAACGTCATCCGGCGAGTAGTCCAGCGACTAGTCGCGTGTCTCAGCGCAGCATCAATTGCAAAGGACGAACTAAATGTCAACGCATACAAACCATCCCCGGTACACTCCCGGAGCTACTCTGGTCTCGGGACTGATTTTCACTCTGATGGCAGCGACGCCCGCCTCCATGAAGGCGCAAGGCGGGGCCAGTCCTGCCTGGAACCAGGCTCCAGTCATTATCAAAGCTTCTGAAGCCGTTAAGCCTGGCGCGGTCTTCTCGCTTTACGGCGAGGGGCTGCCTGCGGGGCAGACTACGATTACTTTTCAATCCCAAAATGGCGGGGGCAGCCAGTTGCCGGTAATCCAATCGGATCCGAATGGTCAATTTGCCCGGGTCCTGCTGCCTGCCGGAGAATCGACAGAAGATGCGACGCTGATTGTGCAGAACCCCTATGGCCAGGTCCAGGTGCCGGTCAACCAGGCCAAGCCGACGTGGCTATCCGATGAAGCAGCCTATCCAGGCCTGCCCTTGCAAATCTTTGGGCGCAATCTGGACGCGTCGGAATTCGGCGGACACGGTGTCACGCAGGTTCGTCTTGTCGCGAACGGCGGCGGCAGGTCGATCCGCATCCATCCGGACAAAGTCACGCCTTTCGCAGTCGATTTCACAGTTCCACGGAGAGCCGCACCGGGAACTTACACGGTGCAGATACGGAATGCGGAACGGGCCGAATGGTCAACGCTGCCTGGCAGCCTTCCGATCCTGGCCAGCAAACCGAACGGTGACCCTCTTGGCCTGAATGTCTCGTGGGCGCAGGATTTCAGGTGGGACGCAACCTACAATGTACGCCGCTACGGGGCGGTAGGGAACGGATCCCAGGACGATACCGCGGCCATCCAGGCGGGCATTGAAGATGTCGCGAACCATGGAGGCGGTGTCCTTTACTTCCCCGATGGAAACTATGTCTTCACGCAACTGAAGATGCGGTCTGGCGTGGTGCTCTCCGGGGAAAGTCGCGGTGGAACGGTGCTTCAATACTCCAAAGCAGGCACGGGTGGACCCTCGGCCGTGGTCCGGGAAGGGGATGCAATTTCGAAGGGATTGTTTGGGGTTGCGAACATGACCTTCACGCTGCAGCCCGGAACAAACCTGACTTCGCGTCTGATCATGCTCGACTTCGAAGTTCCGCGCTCGAACTACTTCAATCTGCCGGATGACCAGCAGACCTCCACGCGAATGTTTGTCAATGGAGTGACGGTGAGCGGGTCTTTGACCGATACACACTTTGGCCCGGCATGCATCATTGACGCCAAAGACCAGACCTTGATTTCCAATAGTTATTTTGTAGGCTACTCCGCAGTGACGTTCAATGTGTTCCTTCTGAATGGCGCCATCATGCGGGACAATACAATGGAGTACGCATCTGGAGCTCCTTCCAACTCGACCAGCAACTTCATCTTCGAGAGAAACCACCTGATTGGGCACTATATTCCAAGCGTTTATACCCAGTCCAGCCTGCATGGGCTGGAGGAATCGACGGACTTGCGACCGCACAGCAATCTCTACTGGGCGGACAATGTCGTTGAGGGCATGAGCACGCCACTGACCGGCAACGATGGAGAATCGATGTTCGTTGAACCTGGTGGCGGCGACAACAATCTGATGGAGGGGATGATTGCCGATGCCACTCCCACCACGGCCACCGTCATCCCGAACTGCACCATTCCCGGGATGAGTTTTGATACGGCCACGCAAGGCGGACCGCAGCAGTGGGAAATGATGATCACTGGCGGTACGGGTTTAGGGCAGGTGCGGTCCATCGTCTCGCATGACGGCTATACGGTCACGCTGGATCACCCCTGGGATGCGGTTCCCGATCAGTCCAGTCAGTTTGTGATCCTGTATCTGGCGAACAACGTGGTGATGGAGCACAACACGATCCGCAATGATCGTTCCGCTATGCTGCTTTACAGCGAGGTGTATGACTCCGTTCTGGCCGATAACACTTCGACCAACACGGATGGGATGTTTGGCAAGGCAAATAATTCAACCATGAGTTCTTCTACTCAGCCGTGCTATATCGAGCCGGTTTACTTCTCGCGGATGGCCAGGAACACGCTTTCAGGCCCTTCGCCTTCGCTGAAGGACTCGTGGATGGGTCTGAGTGACTTCAGCTATTTCAACAACGGCAACGGAGCACAGCCCGCGCCTACTGTCACCATGTATGGCAACGAGCTGCGTGACAGCAGCATCAATCGCGCCGGATTCTCAAACTATGCGGACGTAGCGAGCGGCTGGGGGTACGAGCAAAAACCGGCCGGGTTTGAAGCCGCATTTCAAACGGCTACGACCGGCAGGGGAATCCTTGCTACTTTGTTTGAAAACGACTCGGTAGCGAACTCGCAGGATGGAATCCATGTGGGATCGGGAGTAGACTCTACGCTGCTGCATGCCAACCCGACGCAGAACGTCCAAGTACCGTTCCTCGATACGGGAAGCACGAATACAGTCAACATTCCGTAAGGGATGTCCGCAGTAGATCCGCCAATGTTGGGATCTACTGCGGACTTTATTTCAAAGAATAGTTTGTCCGGGTGAGGTGCTGATGAATGTTTCTGCCGCGGTTGCCGAGTTAGCGAGGCACGTGAAGTGAATCGGCGCAGGTTTATGGATCGAGTTGCACGTGTCGCTGCGGGTGCAGTGATTACGGGAAGCTTTGGCGAGCGGGCGCTGTATGGGACACCGTGGACGACCGACGCTACGGAGGAACCAGCGGCCTCAGCGGACACAGCTCCGGTATCGGTTCTGGTGAATCAGGTTGGATACGACGACGACGGGGAAAAGATTTTCGTACTGCAAGTGCTTGATGCGCAGCAGCAGCAGCCTGCGCCAGAGTTTCAGTTGATCGATGAGGCGGGCAGGGGCGTGTTCACGGGAAGGCTGGTTTCCCGTGGGCGGGTGAACGGTGGCACTCAGGGGGACTGGGGAGCGCGCTATTGGTCTGGCGACTTCAGCCGGTTCAAGGCAGCGGGTAAATATCGGGTCCGGCTACAGGTTGGGCAGGGAAAATACTCGTCCTTTCCATTCCGTATTGGCCGCGGGGTCATCTATTCGGTGACGATGCAGCCGGCAGCGCATTTTTTTTGGTACCAGCGCTGCGGTTTTGCTGTACCCGGATTGCACCCGGCGTGCCACATGGATGATGCCAGAATCCCTGACTCCATGGGCGGTGGTCATCTCGACGCTACGGGGGGATGGCATGATGCTGGAGATTTCAACAAGTATGCGACCGTCTCGTGTCGCTCGGTATATGCACTGCTTACGGCAGTCAGGAGCAGCTCAAGGTCGCAACTATCGGGAAAATCCAGGAAGGAGATACTGGACGAGGGGCTTTGGGGGGCGGAGTGGCTCCATAAAATGTGGCAGCCCGGCAAGGGAATTATTTATCAGGAGGTGTGGAACAGCTACGACTACTGGGGCAGGCCCGACAAAGAAACCGACAACCTAACGGGAACATCCGACGACAGGCCGTTTCGCGGTGAGGGGCCGAGCGCGATGACGGCCGCCGCCCTGGCCGCTGCGGCTCATGCAACGGGCAAGCGCGAGTACCGCGTGGCCGCCGAAGATCTCTGGCGCGGGGCCGTTCAATCCGGGTCGAATTATCCGGAAGATGTATGGGTCAAGACTTCAGGCGGATACCCTGATCATGCCGAGAATATTGCCGGCAGGCTTGTCCGTCGCACTGCCGACCTGCTTTTGGCGGATTTAGAACTGGAGGCCCTGACGGGAGAGCGCCGGTACATAGACAACGCCGGAGCCTGCGTCGAGTCTCTGGTGCGTAAGCAGCGGGTGGATGGGCTATGGCCTTCCGATGTTTATTCACGGACGGCGCTTCAGGGCGTACCGCCTGCCGCCCTGGCGCTGTATGTCCGTGCGCATCCAGGCACGCAGGCAGCGGGCAAAGCTGTAAAAGCGCTTCACCTGTGGCTGGAGAGGAACATCCGGCTTACTGAGAATCCGTTTGGCCTGATTCCCTGGGCGGAAGGTATTTTTTGGAACCCTGACATCGAGCGGTGGTGGTACACGGGGCAGAACAGCCAATATTTGTCCAATGCGTGGGCAATGTATCTGGCGGCGCCTCTCCTCAGAGATGCGCGGGCGGCCCGGTTAGCAGACCGCCAACTAGATTGGGTGCTCGGATCAAATCCGTACAACCTTTGCATGATGGAGGGCCAGGGAAGCTTCAACTCTCCATACTATCTGCATCGCTGGGCGCCGAATGAGCCACGCGGCGCCGTTCCGGGCGCAATCCCCAACGGCTTTTGCAGGAAGAGTGTCGGGCAAGACCGTCCCTGGTTCGATTTGCACAGGCCGCCACGCACGGTGTCATACCATACCTCAGAGCCGTGGGAGCCTCACAACTCATTCTTTATTCTTGCGATCTCTGCGCGTCATGCTTCTTCGGTTCAGGTATAGCGTAGGACATTCTCAACAGCCCTACAGCCCGGAGTTGCAGGCGGGTGCGGACAAGTCAATCGTAGACGACGCATGCACCCTCGATGCAAGGTATCTCCAGGGGCAGGGAGACATGGTATGAGACGAAGGGATTTTGTACGATCTGCGGCGATTGCGGCTGCCGGGTATCTAACAGGTCGGGTTGCCGGGGCTACGGGGACTGCGTCCCTGCCCGCGGGTGGGTCCGCTCGCCAAGGCAGGCCGGGGCATTTTGTCTTGGACATGGTGCACAGAAACCCCGGTGAGCCGTATCCTCAAACGGCATTTCTCAATCCGGGACATCTCGCCAGTTGGGGTTACAGCGGCCAGGTTCTTCTCACTGTGATTGAAGGTGTGCCGACCTTCGACTCGATTGCGCCGGGGGTGTTGGCGCAAGGCAGTGAAGAGCGTGCCTGGGCGGAGAAGACAGCCGATAATATCCAAGAAGAAATAGCCAGAGCGAAGGCGGCTAGCATCCATTGCTATGCCTGGATGCAACTGCTCGTGTTTCCGAAGGCGATCGTCAGCAGATTCAAAGACCAGATATGCGATCTGCAAGGACGCATCGACATTGCCCGTCCCTTCACGCAGCAACTGCTGCGCGCGCAACTCAGGGAAATCTTCGTTCGCTTCCCAGACCTCGATGGACTCGTTATTCGCACCGGAGAAATTTATCTAAAAGACTTCCCCTACCATACATCGAACGGATCGGGGCAGGTGGCGTTGATCCAGGCAAATACCGCGATTGTCAACGGCGAACAAAGCCACCTGCAAATATTGCGGCTGCTGCGCGAGGAGGCCTGTGTCAAGTTGGACCGCAATATCTTTTACCGGACCTGGGACTTTGGCAACAACTTTCACACCAATCCCCGGTACTACCTGGCGGTCACGGATGTGATCGAGCCGCATCCGAAGCTGGTCTTTTCCATCAAGCATCAGGCGGGCGATTTTCTCCGGCTCACCCCTTTCAATCCGACCCTGATGATTGGCAAACATCGCCAGATCGTGGAGATAGAATGCCAGCTCGAGGTATACGGCAAGGGCGCACACCCGTACTACAACGGCCAAGGTGTGATCGACGGATGGGAGGAGTACGCCTGGCTGATGAAGCCCTGCGAAGCGAAGGGCCTGCGCGACATTGCAAAGCATCCATTATTTGCGGGAGTGTGGACCTGGTCGCGCGGCGGTGGCTGGGATGGCCCGTATATCAAGGACGAATTCTAGTGCGCCCTGAACGCGCGCGTTGCGTCCCAATTCGCCCTGTCTCCTGACTGGAGCGAAGAGAAGATCTTCGCAGAAGCCACACGTTTTCTCGGCCTCAACTCCGGCGATGCGGCAAGATTTCGAGAATTGTGCCTGCTTTCGTCGCAGGCCGTGCTGCGCGGCCAAGTTACAGCGCTGGGCACCGGCATGGATCTATGGTGGACCCGCGATGACAAGCTGGGGGCACTGAGCTTGGCCGACTTTATCTCAAAGGGAGTGGTGGAAGAATCCATTACGGAAAAAGCGAATGCTGTCGATATGTGGAAGCAGATTGAGAAGCTGTCAACTTCGGTCAGATTCCCGCTTGCCGAAACAAATACCTTTGTACAGACATCGAGCATCTATGGCCGCATGAAATATACGGTGATTCAACATGGCTGGACGGTTATGCTTCTCGGACAACTCGGCGATCGAAACCACCTCTATGACAAACCGCGCATCCACAGGGAGATCACGGCGTATGACGCAGCATGGAAAGCCTGGCAAGAGTGGTGCGCGACCCAACGATCCTGCGCCACGCTCTATAAAGACTATGGATTCGACAACGCACCAGGTCTCAGCGCTGCAGTGGAGCATTATCGCTCCGAGATTTAGAGCTGAGTACAAACGGAAGTTTCCCCAGCGAGCTAGGCGCGATGCAGTCCACTGCATTGACAGCGAATTCTGGGATGGGCAGGCGGGCCTACACCATGACGCCCGGCATTGTTCGAGTAGACAACCCTCAGTCAGCCTGTGCTGCATTCTGAACCTCAGAACCTCGCAGGTCTAAAAAGAGTTGTTCTTTGACGTCAAAGTTTGACATCCGATAACGTAGGCTATTACCAAAGGGAGAACCCCCGGCTTTGCCGGGGTGACAGTAACAGTTTGACATTTCCGGGAGTCCATCCAGAAACTCTTCGACGTGAGCCGCCAAGCACACGAAGAGGAGAAACCGGATGGACGAGTATGCCAGCTT
>JAJYSL010000568.1 GCA_021793595.1 Acidobacteriota bacterium | reverse complement strand
ATAAGCCAAATCTGTTCGCGGTCTTTCCTTATGTGCTGATGGCTGCGATTTCCATGACGCTGAGCGCCAAGGAGCATAAGTTTCAATTCCAATTCTCGACGAACACGCATGAGAAGCTGGCGCGCATCATGTTTTTCAGTTACATCTCGATGGCGTTCCTGGCTGTCCCTATGGTGCACTGGCTTGGCATGCTGGGCTTTCTATACACCTGGCTGGCGATCGAGCTGTTCCAAACCGTGCGCATCATCTGGCTGAATCAGGAATTATTTGCGCACACAGGAGAACATACCCTGCTCTATGTCTATCGGCTGACAGGATTGAGCCTGCTCGGCTTGTGCGGAGCAGGGTTGGCGCTGTCGCACACGCATACCCTGGCCTACCGAATTCAGTTTGCCGCCGGCTTTGGAGTCAGCGTCGCACTAGGCGCCGCGGCCTTCTTTCTGTTTCACCTGAAAGTGATTGTGCAGAAACTGGCAGAGCGTGTAGGACGGCGACTGGGGTGGCAGGGCACCGGAAATTGATCGACAGGGATACTCAAACTTATGTGTTTGCCGGTTGCGCCATGGCGAGGATTCGATCCAGCGTTTTCGCGTAGAGAGCGTAGGTGCCGTTCGATTCCACCTGCCGCAGGGTACGGGCTGCATTGGTACGCAGGCGGTGGCGGGTGTCGAAGGAAGAATAGAGGCGTTGCATTGCGGCCGCCAGCGCGCCGGCATCCTGAGCGGGGACAACTAACATGTCTTCGTCGGCGGTAAACAATTCCGCAGCGCCGCAATGAGTAGTAGTGATTGCAGGCAGGCCGTTCGCAATCGCCTCCAGCAACGCCATTCCGAATCCATCGTCGACGGTAGGGAAGACGAAGGCATCACAGCGACGATAGAAGTCGCTCATGTTTTCGACATACCGCACCACTTCCACATTTGGCAGCCGGCGAAGTAAATCTCTGAGCGCCGGAAACTTGTCGAGTCGGGCATCCGTACGCAGAAGCAACCGTGCATCCGGCAACTGAAGTTGCTCCCATGCCTGCAGCAGATAGAGGAAACCTTTTCGGGTGGGCTGTCCACCGACCGTGCCGAAGGTAAACACAGGATTGTCAGACTCAGCGTCCGCGGTTGCCGGATGGACGGAGGGAACGCGCCCAAACAGGGGGGCGACCAGGATTTTGGACTGAAGTTCAGGCGGGAAGGACGCTAGGGAATAGCTGGAAGGAACCAGAATAATGTTGGCTTCCTGATATTCGGCAAGCTGACGATTGTGGAACCAGGCGGGCTCGGGTCGATAGCGCACGCCGAGTCGATCGCACTCCGTATGCAAGAGGCATTGTTGGGCATTCACGTGCGGGCAGGCACGGTCCAGTACAAAGCAGGCGCCGCGATGACGCGCAGCCCGAGCAGACGCGAGAGAGCCGGACGCCCATCCCCAGAAGAGATCGAATGGACGATTTTTCATTCTTATGCGCGCCGCGACCAGATGGTCGTACATCGCGGTATCTGCGCGCTGCCACGGCCGGGGAAGCTGCATGCCGGTAAGAAAATGGATGCTGGGGACCAACTGGGGCGCCCAGTGCAGGGCGACATTGGGCGCAAGATGTCGAAAGCGCGCGCGGTATGCGGCAGTGAAGATAGTGACGTCCATTCCGCGCCGGGCGAGAAGGTTGGCGGGGAGAACTACATGAGCGGGACGACCCGTAGAAAATGCAATCCTCATAGAACGTTGGTTGTAGCTTAGAGCATTTCGGAAGATTCTGTGGCGAGGCAGATCATTCCCATAATAGGCCCGTTTGCGCGGTGCCAGGGTCAAAACCGGAGCTCTGCCAGAAAGGTCATCGCAGTGTCCAAGCTCGCTGCGGAGCGACGGAAATCCGATCTTCCGGATAAAATACACAGAGAGGATTGAATTTGCTTTCGCCTGCAGAAGACCCCAACAACCTGGAAAATGCGAAACTAGACGAGGTAAAACCAGCGTCTACCGCTTTTACGTTTTCCACCTGGATGCGCGATTTACTCTTTGCTATTGCGATTTCCTTTCTGATCATTACCTTCCTTTACCAGCCGGTGCGGGTGGAAGGCACCAGCATGATGCCGGAACTGCAGGACCAGGAACGCCTTTTCATCAACAAATTTGAATATCGTTTTGAGCCGATCCACCGCGGCGATGTGGTGGTATTTCATTATCCGCTGGATCCATCCAAAAGCTATATCAAGCGGGTCATTGCCATACCCGGAGATAACTTGTACATCGACGACGGTCAGGTCTATGTCAACGGAAAGGCGCTGAGGGAGCCTTATGTGCCAAAGCGCTTTCGCGACGAGCGCTCTTATCTGGATATTGTGCTGAAGGCGAATCAATACTTTGTAATGGGGGACCATCGTCTGATTTCCAGCGACAGTCGGGACTTCGGCCCGGTCAGTCGCCGCTTGATCTACGGCAAGGCCTCCTTTGTCTATTGGCCCACGGATGATATGGGCGTAGTGCGGTAAACCGCAGTGTGCGGGGCAATCCA
>JAJYSL010000567.1 GCA_021793595.1 Acidobacteriota bacterium | reverse complement strand
GCGCGTCGACATGAACGCGGACGCCTGGCGCAACGTTGAGTGCCTTATGCCCTGCTTGGATAAGTGTGCGGATGAGAGTGCGCGGAGAAGCGCTACCCGCACAAAGAGGAAGCTAGATTCTTAAATTGAGAGGAGAAGACGGATGCGCTTCCGGCGGGGAGTGGTCGACGGCCGGGACAAGCAACGAAGCGCTCTGCGGAAGAGGATTGAGAGCCAACGTCATCAAATGCAGAAAATGCACCTGATATGGGAGTTGAACCGACGACTTCGATATCAGAGGCTGAAAAGGCGGAGCTACGGGTCTGCAACAGGAGTGCGATGCCGGCATCTGTGTGCCCCCGCACTGGGAAGCCATCTGGCGGCAGCATGCACGCTCAGCGGGAGTAAGGACTGCGGAGGGCAATGTGCAGGCCACGAGCGGCGCTACCCCAATTAGGAGCATGAGAACCAGCACGCCAACTTTGGCCAGACCCTTCACTATTGAAGTGTATCACACCTAGCGAGGCAAGCCGCCTAAAAATTTGTCATATTTCAACCCGGGAAACAGCAGAGACACCGTGATTGCGACCATTGACGACTCACGTGCTCAAGCCTGCAATCAACCGCTCAGAATTTGCATGTCCTAAAATCAAAGGTGTAAATTAACCACTGTGAGGCTTAGGGCAACATGCTCGCTGCTATTGCTCCTTTTGTTGGTGAGCGTGCCGGTGTTTGCCTCAATCTGCGCGATCCGTTGCGAGACGATAACAAGTACGGGTTCTCGCAATCAGATGGCGGGAATGACGCATTGCAACATGATGACCCAACCCGACTCTGGTTCTCAGGGAGCATACGCTTTAACCCCATCGCAGCCTTGCACGGGGCATGTTTGCGGGAACAATTGGACGTTTCTCCAAACTTCAGTTGTCCATGAATTTAGCTTCACTTCGCTGCCAATAGCTTTCTCCGACCAGACTGTGCCGTCCCTTCCGATTGCCGGTCATTTGCAATTCCAGGCCAATCGAAATACGCACACCATCCCGCCTTTCGATCCCCTCGTTTCCAGTCTCCGCATCTAGCTGTTCAGCTACTCGCTGCTACGCCTTCGCAGAGCAGCACTGATGCGAATTGTCGCTGTATCAAGGCGACATTTCTCAATCTTTGTTCCGCTCGTGAATACCTCTCCCGGCAGAATCCACACCCTGCACGGCTCCTCTTGATCGAGGCCAAATGCAGTTTGGGTTCTGATGCATTTCGAGCAAAAAATAATCAGGAGAAATTATGTATCAAGACGACAAAAGCGAGGCGCGCCGCATTCCCCGTGTCAGCCGCCGCCGCTTTGTTCAGGGATTGGCTATCGGTGGCGCGATTGCGGCTCTCGATGGCGGGAGATGGCGTGCATTTGGCGAAGCCGCTCCACGCAGCCTGGAAATACTAACGGGAAAACATTTTGAGCTCACCATCGACTCCTTGCCCGTAAACTTCACCGGGCATCGCTCGGTAGCAACAGCAATCAACGGCTCTGTGCCGGGGCCGACTCTGCGGTGGCGGGAAGGTGACACGGTCACGATCGCTGTAACGAATCGGCTGAAGACGCCAACCTCGATCCACTGGCACGGCATACGCTTGCCCGCAGATATGGACGGAGTTCCAGGGTTGAGCTATCCCGGAATCGCGCCTGGCGAGACCTTCCACTACCGCATCCCGGTGGAGCAAAGCGGCACCTACTGGTATCACAGCCACAGCCGCTTTCAAGAGCAAACAGGACTCAGCGGCGCGCTCATCGTCGAGCGAAACGGCAAAGATCCCATCGGTTTTGATAGAGAATATGTGGTCTTTCTCTCCGACTGGACTGACACCAGCCCGGAAACGGTTTTCAGCAACCTGAAGGAGCAAAGCGACTACTACAACTACCATCGGCTGACGGTTCCCAACTTTGTCTCCGAAGCGAAAAAGAAAGGTTTCGCGGCCACAGCTTCCGATCGTCTTACGTGGGCACACATGAACATGAGTCCAACGGACCTGTCCGATGTATCGGGCGCAACCTATACCTACCTGCTGAACGGGAATACTCCGAATGCGAACTGGACCGGGCTGTTCCAACCCGGACAACGAGTTCGTCTCCGCTTCATTAACGGCTCTTCGATGACTTTTTTCGATGTGCGCATACCAGGTCTGCAAATGACCGTGGTGCAGGCCGATGGCAACGATGTGGAACCCGTAACCGTAGATGAATTTCGGATGGGCGTCGCCGAGGTTTACGACGTGATTGTGCAGCCGAAAGTCAATGCGGCTTACACCATCTTCGCGCAGTCGGAGGATCGCAGTGGGTATGCACGCGGCACGCTCACTCCCAGGTTGGGGATGACAGCCATAGTTCCGCCGATGGACCCACGTCCCATGCGCACGATGGTGGACATGGGCATGGGCAACATGGCCGGGATGAAGAAGGGAGGGATGGCCGGCATGGATATGTCCGGCGTGGACGGAATGAAAAAGAGCGACATGCCCGCATCCAGCAAGGATGCCGTGCGTAAAGACAAGCC
>JAJYSL010000102.1:12080-13950 GCA_021793595.1 Acidobacteriota bacterium | reverse complement strand
TACGTACGGCACGGGCTGCTTCCTGATGCTGCAAACGGGTAGCAAGCCGATTTTATCCAAGCATAGAATGCTAACCACAATTGCCTGGCGCAGAGCCGGAGCGACAATGTATGCGCTGGAGGGAAGTGTCTTCGTTGCAGGCGCCGCGATCCAGTGGTTGCGCGATGGCCTAGGAATTTTGAACAGCGCGACCGAAGTAGAATCCTTGGCTGCTTCGGTTTCCGACACTGGCGGCGTGGTATTTGTGCCGGCGTTGACCGGCTTGGGAGCACCCTATTGGGATCCGAATGCGCGGGGAGCGATCTTCGGACTGACCCGAGGCACCACCCGCGCGCATATTGCTCGTGCGGCGCTGGAAGGTATTGCCCTGGAAGTGGCAGACATTGTGCGGGCCATGGAATCCGACGCGCAGGAGTCGGCCGCAGGCATGCGCGTCGCTGAACTTCGTGTCGATGGTGGGGCATCGGTGAATGATCTTCTGATGCAGATGCAGGCGGATCTGTTGAACATACCAATCGTGCGTTCTCAAACCGCCGAGAGCACGGTATTAGGCGCCTGCTACCTGGCGGGTCTAGGTGCCGGTGTTTGGCCGACTCTAGAAGACGTTGCCCAGCAATGGCGCGAATCTAAACGGTTCGAACCGCACCTAGCCCCAGGCGAACGAGACAATAGACTGGCCGCATGGCGGCAGGGAATCCAGCGTGCAGAAGGATGGGACGTGCTGAATGGATGAGCCTTTTCAAGCAAGGAACGAGCGCCAACCGGAATTGAGACAAAGACATCAATGAATCGTGAGCAGGTACTGCAAGAAATTGGTACGCGCCAATGCTGGGATGTGCTGGTCATTGGTGGAGGAGCCACCGGGCTGGGAACTGCCCTGGAATCGGCAACGCGAGGATACAGCACGTTGTTGCTGGAGCAGGAAGACTTTGCCAAGGGCACCTCCAGTCGCAGCACGAAGCTGGCTCATGGGGGTGTACGTTATCTGCAACAGGGAAATGTATCGCTGGTTCTGGAAGCGCTGCGGGAGCGCGGACGAATGTTGCAGAACGCTCCGCATCTGGTTCATCGACAGTCATTCATCATTCCGGCAGAGTCGATGTGGCAGGTGCCGTTTTACGGAATCGGTCTCAAGCTATACGACGCATTGTCAGGCCGATCGAGCTTTGGCCGCTCCCGGATACTTTCTGCCGCGCGGACTTTGACGGCTCTGCCGGGAATCTCAATGAAACGGCTGAATGGGGGCGTGCAGTATTTCGATGGACAATTCGACGATGCACGCATGGCGTTGACCCTGGCGCTGACGCTGGAAGATCACGGCGGATTTGCCTTGAATCGGGCGCGCGTACAAAAACTGCTGGAGAGAAAAGGATCTGTCGTCGGCGTTGCTGCGGAGGATTGCGAGACCGGTAACCGATTTGAAGTGGAAGCCAAGATCGTAATCAACGCGACGGGTGTCTTCTCCGACGTGCTGCGTTCGCTGGATGAACCGAATGCCCCACCTTTGTTGGCTGTAAGCCAGGGTTCGCATTTCGTTTTACCGAAAACATTCCTCTCTGGCAGTGATGCATTGATGGTGCCGCGCACAGTGGATGGGCGCGTGCTCTTTGCCATTCCGTGGCATGGTTCAGTCCTCGTGGGGACGACAGATGAGCCTGTGGAAAGGCCATCGCTGGAACCTCGCGCGTTGGAAACCGAGCGACATTTTCTAATGGAACAGATTGGTCGCTATTTTGGACGCAGGCCGTCCGCGCAGGAGATTCTGAGCATGTGGTCGGGGCAGCGACCTCTCATCCGCAAGCAGGGAGCATCCTCGACGGCCTCACTTTCTCGCGAACACTCTGTGTTTGTCTCCAGGACTCGGCTGGTG
>JAJYSL010000102.1:0-12070 GCA_021793595.1 Acidobacteriota bacterium | reverse complement strand
GTGCTGGGAGGGAAATGGACCACATATCGCAGGATGGGAGAGGACACAGTGAATGTCGCGGCGCAGGCGGCGGGTCTTCCACTTCGTGCGAGCAGGACGGCAGACCTGAAGCTGCATGGGTGGATTGCACCGAATCAAGTGGACCGATCGCGCGACGGCGCACTTTCTGTGTATGGAAGCGATCGCGCTTTGATCGAGAGGTTGGCAGTGGAGAGGCCGGAGTTGGGCGAGCATCTGCATGCGCGGCTTCCATATCGAGGCTGCGAAGTTGTTTGGGCAGTCCGAAATGAAATGGCGCGTAGTGTTGAAGACGCTCTGGCTCGTCGCACTAGCTCGTTGTTTTTAGATGCCCAGGCTGCAGGTGAGGCGGCGCCGCGAGTGGCTACATTGATGGCGGGTGAACTGGGCCGAGACCGTGAATGGATGGAGAATCAAATAAAGCAGTTCACGGAACTGGCGAACGGCTATCTGTATCGAGACTGATACGAGTGCTCGCGAACAACATGAGATGCTTGTACCTTCCTGTGACTTCCGCCATTCAATACTCAAAACTCAGACTTCGAGATTTGTTACCGATTATGTGTGTCGAACCCACGGCTCCAAAAGAGCGTGGGTTTTGTGCTGTAGGTAGGAAAACGGGTGGTAGAAGCATGCAAAACTGTGCCTTTTTCTCAATCTATAGCTATCGATAATTATCGATTGACAATGTTTTTCTTGTGTGAATATAATCCACGACCGTGACTGCTGTCGTAAATTTGCTTGCTGAATCGATAGCAGATTCAAGCGGCTGCTTGACGACGAGATGCAGGATTGTCAAGTGATTTGCAGCCCAATTGAGGAGCATATGCGGCATGAATCGTCGTGAGTTTTTGTACACAGGAACGGCAACCGCTGCGGCTTTGGGGGCTCGTTCCTATGGTCGCATCATGGGTGCGAATGACCGCGTCGGACTGGGTGTCATTGGACTTGGACGCCGGGGAACTATCGTAAGCAGAGACGGCTTTCTGCAGGATCCGCGAGTCCAGATCGTTGCCGTCTGCGACGTGTACGACCTGCAAGTTGCGCAGTTCATTTCGCACCTGCTCCCGAACGCTTCGCGCCCCCACACCTCGGTCGAATATCAGGATCTGCTGGGCCGCAAGGAAGTCGATGCGGTCCTGATCTCCACGCCGGACCACCTGCATGTAACCATCGGCACTGCGGCGTTGGCTGCGGGCAAGAATGTGTATCTGGAAAAACCGACGCTGCATCACTGGAGCGAGCGGGCTGCCCTGGTGGACGCGGAGGCGAAATACAAGAAGGTCCTGCAATGCGGGATGCAGCAGCGCAGCGGCGCGCACTATATCCGCGCCAAGCAGGAAATTTTCGGGGAAAAGAAGCTGGGCGACGTTGTGTTCGCGCGTGGAGTCTGGCATAACTTTTCCTGGCAACGCCGTAACATTGGGCCCAAGCCGAAGCCGCCGGGGTTGCATTGGGTTTTATTCGAAGGGCCGGCGCCGCATGTCCCTTACCAGTGGATCCGTTACACATCCTGGCGGTATTTCCCCGATTACGGGAATGGATTGCTGGCCGACATTATGACTCATTGGATCGATGTGGCGCAGTGGATGCTCGACGATCCGAATCCGACGAATGCGGCGGCTCTCGGCGGAATTTATCAACTGCACGATGGCAGAGTCAATCCAGACACTATCAGCGCGATCGTTCAATACAATAACTGGAACTTCAACTTTGAATCGTCCGTACTTTCCATTCGCAATCCCGATCCTTCCGTTTTCTTCGAGGGTACGGAGGGGACGCTAGATCTATCTCGCGACGGTTATACCTATACGCCGAACAAGGGAGAACGGGTGCGCGTGAATTCGAGCGAAAGTTTGGAGCGCGCGCACACTAAAAACTTTTTAGACGCTGTGATTTTAGGCGAAAAAGTAAATGCTTCCCTGCAAGCAGGTATAGACGCTTCTATTCCGGTACAAATGGCGCTACGTTCCTATTGGTCTCATAAGATCATTTCCCGGAAAGAACTAGTTTGAACCGCTGCTGTAGACGGCTAGGAAAAGATTTGGAAAAGTTGGTCAATGTTCTGGAGGGCAAGACTATGGTTTCCACAGTGCGCAAATTTCTCGTTGTTGTTTCCATCGTGCTTCTGCTTTCTTGCAGGGCAACGCCGTTATTCGCTCAAGCAACCGGGAGTATTCGGGGTACCATTTCCGACCCAGCAGGCGCGGTTATTCCTGGCGCGTCTGTCACAGCAATCAATACTGGTACGTCTATTAGTCGTACCCAAACGACCAACCAGGATGGAATTTTTGTTTTTCCCAATTTACCCATCGGGTCCTATGACTTCGTCATCAGCAAGCCCGGTTTCAAATCCCAAAGACGAAGTGGAACCGTGCTGCTAACAGGACAAACGTTGGCACTCCCAATTTCTCTGGCTGTGGGATCTTCCTCGCAATCCGTGGAAGTTACATCTGCGGCGCCGCTGATTCAACTTGACACGTCCAGCATTCAAACGTCTGTGGATCAAAAACAGATGCAGGATCTCCCTTTGAATGGACGCAATGCATTGCAATTGACATCTCTGACGCCTGGCACGGTTCTGACTAATACTGGGACTGAAGCTACCCAGCAGGACAATACAGGACTGAGTGTGAATGGGCTGCGCGCTACGCAGAACAATTACCAATTGGACGGCGCCATTTACACCGATCGCTTTTTCGATTCCGTCCCCATCCTCCCGAACCCGGATGCTCTACAGGAATTCACAATCCAGTCGTCCAACTATAGCGCGGAATATGGTGGCGCGGGCGCATTGGTACAGCTATCCACGCGCTCCGGTACGAACCGTTTTCATGGATCTGCTTGGGAGTTCTTTCGCAACACGGTGCTGAATACCAGGAACTATTTCCAGCAAAAGGTTCCGCCATACAAGTTGAACCAGTTCGGAGGGACGGTGGGCGGCCCGATCATGAGAGATCATACCTTCTTTTTCTTCTCGGCTGAAGACTTGCAGGTGCGGTCTTCTCCCAATCCAATCTCAATTACAGTTCCAACGGCCGCGGAGATGAAAGGGGACTTTTCGGCGTTGCTGCCGAAGACTGTCATCCACGACCCAGCAACCGGTCTGCCGTATCCAAATAATATAATTCCCACGCCGGTCGATCCCTTATCCTACAAGCTTTACCAGAAATATCTACAGCCGCTAGCGTCCAACCCGACCACTGGCGTTTTTAATTCGACGTCTAATTCGAACATCGATAGTACCCAATATCTGGCGAAAATCGATCAGGTGATCAATGCCAATAACCATCTGATTGGACGATATTTTTACAACCAAGACAATTTCCAAAGACCATTTAATGCGCCGCTTGGATTCTTTGCGTTAAATTTATTCCGCAATCAATCGGCGATTATCTCGGATACGGAGCTCTTTACCCCCACGCTTACCGGAACATTTTCCATGAGTGCCGGGCGCTTCGCTCGCACACAAATACCAGAAGCACCTGGATTGCAGTCTTTGCAGGATCTGGGACAAAATGTGCCGCTTGGCGCTCCGGGCGAGAGCATCTTTCCCGGTATTCGTGCCAACATTGCAGGGTTTGTCAATATCTTCTCAGGGGGTGCGCTCACCCAGGATTCGACATCCTTTGATTACAAGGCTGCGATGGTGAAACTGCAAGGTGCACACACCATCAGCTTTGGTGGGGAGTTCGAGCGAGATCGAATCGATATGGATGATTATTCCTACACTCCTGGTGACAACACGTTCAGCGGTGTACGATCGGGTTCGGCTGTTGCGGACTTTTATCTTGGGCTTGAGTCCCAATTTTTCCAGGACAACGGCCGGAAAGCCTATCTCCGTGAGAACCGGCCTTCGTTGTACGTACAGGATGACTGGAAAGCAACCAAGAATCTGACTCTGAACCTTGGTTTACGTTGGGATCCATGGTTGCCTGCGAACGATCTGAACGGAACGCTAGTGGGATTTAAGCAGGGATTTCAATCTAAAATTGCGCCAGGTGCTCCACTTGGCCTCATTTTCAACGGAGATCCAGGACTGCAATCCAGCGTGTATCGAAAGAACTGGAAGGATTTTGCTCCGCGTATCGGTTTTGCCTGGGACATTGCCGGTGATGGAAAGCACGTGGTTCGCGGAGCCTATGGAATTTTCTATGGCTTCCCAGAAGGATTGCTGTATCAAAGAACCGATGCCATGCAGCCCATCGATCTTTACCTGGTCTATCCCGCCCCTGCACCCACCTGGGACAATATCTATGCAGGGTATCCTGGGGGGGACCCATTTCCCCGGGCGCACGTAACTCCGGATCAGTTTAAAAACTATGTTTTCCAGCTTCCCGTCTCTGGCGGTGTGCTTGATCCTAATTCCCAAGTCGCTATAACGCAGAACTACAACCTCACCTTTGAGCAGCAGTTTGGCAGCAAAATGGCAGTTTCCATTGCCTATGTTGGTGACGATAGTCGACACATTATGGGTTCGCGGCAATTCAATCCCGCGGTATACATCCCGGGCCAGTGCGGGAGTACGCCATGTTCCACGGTCGGCAATGAAAACTCGCGGCGTCTGTATCCTGGACTCGGAGCGGTGGAACTGGCACAATCTTACGAATATGAATATTTCAACTCGCTACAAGTCAACGTTACGCGACGTCAAACAAATGGGCTGACGCTTCTTTCTAACATTGTGTGGTCTAAAACGATCGACAATAACTCAAGTGCGACGGAAGGAAGTAGCGGACCACCCAATCCATACAACCTAAATAGTGGTCGCGGCCCAGCCGATTTCGACCAAACAATCCGGTTCGTCCTGTCAGCTAACTATCTCACTCCACACGTGAACGTAGGGGCATGGAAAAGCGCGATCGTGAACAACTGGCAGTTGAATGGGATTCTGTCCCTTGACAGTGGGTATCCGTTCAACGTTGTTAGCGGAACTGATAGATCTTTGTCTGGAGTCGGAAATGACTACGCCGATCAGGTAGGCAATCCCTCCCGTCCTGCCGGCGTGAGCAAAGTAAAAGAATACTTCAATACGGCAGCATTTGTGCCGGCAGCTACTGGAACCTTTGGCGACGTAGGTCGTAACAGCCTGCGTGGTCCAGGCTATGCCGATGTGGATGCTTCCGTGTTCAAGAATATTTTTCGCTTCCGGCAGCTTCAAACCCAGTTCCAGGCGGAGGTATTCAATGCGTTCAACCACACGAATTTCGCCAACCCTGTTAACTCTCTTTCTTCAGGCACGTACGGGCAAATTACGAGTACGGTTGCCCAAGGGACAAACAACAATGCTGGCTCACCGCGCGTGTGGCAATTTGCACTCAAGACAACGTTCTGAGAGTGTCTAGCGCAGCGCGGGTAGGTTGAATTCCACGGCGCCCGGGATGGAAGAAGCGAAT
This sequence comes from Acidobacteriota bacterium, assembly GCA_021793595.1. The sequence continues at coordinate 6,656 of JAJYSL010000102.1, read as the reverse complement.
CGTGCCAACGTTTCGCTTCTTTCTCGGCGAGCGGTACTATCGGGATATGTCCTACGGGCAAGGGTGTCTATAGGAGCTATCCGTGCCAATGTAAGGTTTGGCGAAGGAAAGGTTTCCATTCCTATGAATCTGTGACCATCCACATTGAGAGAGGAGACCCTGTGAAAACTGCAAAGGCCGTTCTGGCGGTGTTTGTTCTGATGGCCTTAGAACCCATCCTCCTTGCGCAATACAAATATCCCTTTCAGAACCCAAATCTATCGGTGACTCAACGCATCAACGATGTACTTTCCCGTCTAACTCTTCAAGAGAAGATTGATTTACTCGGCAAGACCATGAACATACCGCGCCTGGGAATTCACGGGTCGGGGAAAATCGATAGCATACCCGGTTCCAGTGGGCAATTTGAGGGCTTACACGGATTAGCTGTGGGAGGGCCAAATAATTGGGGCAGACGTTCACCGGGAGGTCCAGGACCCTGGGGAGGCACTTCGACCATCCCTACAACACAATTTCCCCAACCGGTTGGGCTGGGGGAAACATGGGATCCCGCTTTGATTCAGAAGGCTGCAGCCGAAGAAGGCTATGAAGCTCGCTATATCTTTCAGAGCTATAACCGCGGCGGCCTGATCGTGCGTGCTCCCAATGCGGATTTAGCTCGTGACCCGCGATGGGGAAGATCGGAAGAATCGTATGGCGAAGATCCTTTCCTCGTTGGCACAATGTCGGTCGCCTTTGTGAAGGGTCTGCAGGGAGACAATCCGCGATATTGGCAGGCTGCATCGTTGGTAAAACATTTTCTGGCGAATAGCAATGAAGACGGACGCACCGGATCCTCTTCCAATTTTGACAGCCGACTGCTGCACGAATACTATTCAGTTCCATTTCGCATGGCGATAGAACAGGGTGGAGCCGATGCCATCATGACAGCGTACAACGCTGTGAATGGAATTCCGATGGCTGCTAGTCCGCTTCTGAAAAGCATGCTGATGCAGCGGTGGGGGTTCAATGGCATAATTGACACCGATCGTGGTGCGCTCACCTTTATGGTGACGAAGCATAAATACTACCCAGACATAGTGGACGCTGCTGCGGGATCTATTCATGCGGGAGTGAATCAGTTTTTGAACTCCTACGAGGATGCGGTTAAGGCTGCCTTGCAGAAGCATCTGATTACGGAGGCCGATATTGATGAAAACCTGCGCGGCGTGTTGCGGGTCATGATTCGACTGGGCTTTCTGGATTCGCCGGGGGTGGATCCGTATACGAACATCAGAGCGGATGCCGAACCAGTACCCTGGGATCGGGGCACCAGCAAGAAGCTTGCGCTGGATGTTACTCGGGAATCGATCGTCCTGCTGAAAAACTCCAACCATTTTTTACCGCTCGATAAGCGATCGATAAAATCGATCGCGGTAATTGGTCCGTCGGCAAATATTGTGTATTTGGATGGTTATAGTGGAACGCCCCCGTTCGCTATCACGCCTTTACAAGGGATAAAGGACGAGGCTGGCCCTCGTGTTGAAGTGCGCTATAGCGAGGACGATCGTACGGCCGTTCAATTGGCGAAGACATCCGATGTTGCGATTGTTGTCGTTGGAAACCGACCGATGTGTCACAGGAAGGTCGATCCACTGCCTTGCCCTGACCCTACGGAAGGGCAAGAAGGAGTGGACCGCGAGGAAATCACTCTCAAGCCAGAGCAGAAAAAGTTGATTCAGGATGTCTATGCAGCCAACCCGCACACCGTGGTGGTGTTGGTTTCCAGCTTTCCGTACGCGATTGACTGGACGAAACAACATATTCCGTCCATTTTGCACATGGCGAATAATAGCGAGGAGGAAGGCACCGCACTGGCCGATGTACTTTTCGGGAACTATAACCCCGCCGGGCGCTTGGTCGTCACGTGGCCGCAATCCCTGAGTCAGGTGCCACCGATGATGGATTACAACATACGCGACGGACGAACCTATATGTACTTCCGGGGGACGCCACTGTTTCCTTTTGGATATGGCTTGAGCTACACGACGTTCACGTACTCCAGACTACAGGTCAGTTCGCCGACGATCGGGCCTGAGAAGCCTATCGAGGTCAGTGTGCAGGTGGAAAATAGGGGTCAGCGTCCTGGGGATGAAGTGGTTCAAATGTACGTTAAATACCTACATTCTAAAGTAACTCGACCGGATATCGAGCTGGAGGGATTCGATAGGGTATTTGTGCCTTCGGGAAAAGTAAAAACGGTCAAAATTCAGCTGACAGCAAAGTCTTTGATGTATTGGAGTGCAGCGCAAAAAAAATGGTCGCTCGAAAGAGGCAAAATCCAAATCTCGATAGGAAGCTCCTCGCAGAACATTAAACTATCGAAAATAATTGATGTCGTGCCTTAAGTTGGGAGAAGTCCTCAGCGCAGCATATGGCCATGGACGAGGTTTTGTGCTGGTTTGCCTTCGAGCACGCGAGCGACATCCTCACAGATAGCTTTGGTTACGCGCTGCTGCGCTTCCCGGGTAAAGGCCGCAATGTGCGGAGTTAGAACGACGTTGGGAAGCTGTTCCAACTCGCCAAGTTCAGGTGGCTCCTTGGAGCGAACATCCAAGGCTGCCCCAGCAATCTGTTTAGACTTCAGAGCGGCGACCAGATCTGCCTCACACATGACTTCGCCGCGCGCCGTATTGATGAAGAAGGCTGTCGGCTTCATCTTTTGAAAGCGAGTAGCGCCGAACAGGCCAATGGTTTGCGGGGTTGCCGGAAGATGGCAGGAGACGAAGTCCGCGCGTGCAAGCAGAACATCGAGTTCCACGAGATCCGCATTCAGTTCGCTTATGTAGACATTGTCCTGGCTGAGGAAAGGGTCATAGGCGAGAATCTTCATTCCAAAAGCCTGAGCTCGCTTGGCGGTCAGATAGCCGATCTTACCCGCCCCGACAATTCCGAGAGTTTTCCCATACAGTTCAATTCCCATATAGAGCTGGCGATTCCAATGGCCAGTCTTGGTATCTTCGTTTGCGTTGGGAATAAATCGAGCCAGGGATAGCATCTGTCCAATTGCAATCTCCGCGACACTGATGGCGTTCTGATCCGGCGTGTACGTGATCAGGATCCCGGCTTTGGTTGCATAATCCACATCGACATTGTCGAGGCCGACGCCGGCGCGCCCAATTACTTTTAGATTTGTGGCGGCGGATAGTAAGGAGGATGTGACACGTGTCTGGTTGCGGACAATGAGGGCGCGATAGTTCGGGATCTGTGCTTCCAGCGCTGCTGGATCCTTCCACAACTCGGGCATGCTCACGACGTCGAAGCGTTGGCTGAGGGTATCGACAGCGGCCCCACGAATATTCTCAGAAATCAGGATGTCTCGCATGCTTTAGATGGTCGCCTCTTGGCAGATGAATCGGACATTCAATCGGGTACACCATTGTTCGATTTCCGCGGTAACTTCCTTGGAAAGGGAAATGCCCTGGGCATAATTGATTTTTTTCTTTCGCGCCGAACGTTCTCCGGGAACGAGGATCTCTTCGACCCCAGGGCGCTTTCTGCAGGCCTTGATTCCGTCAATGGTTTGATCCATGCGCCGCGTGAATTCTTCCAGATCCATAAATGCCGCGATATCGATTAGGCAGAAAAAATGGCCCACATCCTGCTTCCGATCCAGGTCTTTATACATCGACCCGATCGCCGGCCCAATGGCCGCACCGGACAAGACGCTGCTGAAAGCTTCGACCATGAGCGCCAAAGCATAGCCTTTGTGTCCAGCCATGGTGAGGACCGTTCCGAGCAACGCTTCCCTGGCATCGGTTGTCGGTTCACCTTCGGGGTCGAGCGCCCAACCGAGCGGGATGGGAGCGTTCTTTTTCTGCGCAGCGATGATGTTTCCCCGGGCAATGGTGGATGTGGATAGGTCGATTTTGACGTTGAATCCTTTGCCGGTGGGGAAAGAGGCAGCGATGGGGTTCGTGCCGAAGAATGCCTGACAACCACCTTCCGGCGACATGGCAGGTTCGCAATTCGTCATGGCCAGAAGAATCAACCCCTTGTCGGCGGCTAGATTGCAATAGTAGGACAAGGCGCCGAAATGCTGGGAATTGCGGATGGTAGCCGCGGCAATCCCGTTCTTTCGGGCAAGTGGAATCAGTAAGTCGAGGGTTTTTCTCGCTTGAACCTGACCGAGCCCATTCGAAGCATCGAGCGTAAGAATACTTCCAATTTGGCGATCAATCTTCAATTCTGCCCTGGGATCGATCAGTCCTTTTTCAATTCGTTGCAGGTAAATATTCAGTCGGGAGATCCCGTGGGTCGCGGTTCCCTGCATGTCTGCATCAATCAGCGACTCGGCAAAAATCTTTGCGTCGTTCTCGGAAACGCCGACGGCACTCGCCAGGCTTGCAGTCAAGTTCTCTAGTTCCTGTCTGGAATAAGTGTGCATGGCCTAAATTCCTCAACTTGCAGCTTGGCGAATTTCGTCGTCGATGATGAACTACGCGCTTCTGTATAGCTTGGTGAGAACATATTCGCGATGTCCGAGAGCTTCCGCCGCGGTGAAACGTCCATTGGCAGTGCGAACAATGACGTCAATCAGGGCATCTCCCGCCTGATCCAGAGTCATTTCTCCCTGCAGAATGGGCGATACATCGAGATCGATATGCTCTTTCATGGTGGCAACGGTTTTGGGATTGCCGGAGAGCTTGATAACAGGCTCGATCGGGTTCCCAATGACGTTGCCCTGGCCGGTGGGGAATAAGTGAACGACCGCGCCGGAAGCGGCCCAGAGAGTGACCGCTTCCGCCGCAGCGCTGGAGGTATCCATGAACCATAGCCCGGGAGCGGAAGGAGCCACAGCCGGCTTGAGGCAGCCGACGAATTTGGTTCGTTTGCCAAGCTTCTCGACGTTGCCCAGAGCTTTTTCTTCAATCGTCGTCAAGCCGCCCGCGATATTTCCCTTGGTCGGTTGAGACTCCGACAGGTCATCCACCTTCTGGCTGAAGACGAGGTTTGTATAGTCCTCAAACGCGGCCATAAATTCTTTTCGGACCGATTCATTCGCAGCTTTGGCGGCAACGATGTGTTCGGCGCCGGTCAATTCGGTGGTCTCGCCAAACGATGCAAAGCCCCCAGATTCGCAATGCTTGTCAATGACGTTGCCGACGGTGGGGCAACTGGCAAGTCCCGTGGTGGTATCAGACTCTCCGCATTTGACGCTGATGTACAACTCGCTGAAATCGCACTCGGTGCGCTGAAGTTCCGTGGCCCATTGCACGTACTCCTTGGCTTTGTAGGACGCTTCGGCGATGGTGCGGATATCCCCATTGCCTTCGATCGAGAAGCCGGCGACTGGCTTTCCAGTCTTGGCAATCCCATCCACGATGCGCTGGGTCCAGCCTTGCTCGATGCCAATGACCACCACGGCGGCAACATTGGGGTTGCTGCCGGTGCCGATCATGGTGCGGAAGAACAGGTCCAGATCCTCGCCGAACTGTAGTCTTCCATAGGCATGGGGGAGTGCCAGAGTGCCCTTAATGTTGTTCGCAACGGCTTCACACGCCGCGTTGGAGATATCGTCGACCGGGAGAATAATGACGTGGTTGCGGATGCCGACGCGCCCATTTTCACGCCGAAATGCGGAGATTTTATGCTTGGCCATGGCTATGCCCACCTTTTGGTTTTGACGTTGTGAACGTGAACATGCTGACCCGCCTTGATAGGCTGGACCACTCGTCCAATGACGGTGCCGTATTTTGTAACGGAATCGCCGACGGCAAAGTCTTTCAGAGCAAGCTTGTGACCGAGGGGGATTTTTTCCGTGGCCTTTGCTTTCAAGGATGCATTGGTTGTGAGATTGCGCCCGGAACAATCCAACCCGGCGTCAATATCCACGACTGCGACTCCAACGTCGTCCGCTGCGTCATGTACAAGAAACTGAATCATGTGATTTGCCCTTCTTTCTCAGTATTCCAACTGTCTATTTTTGTTAAACACCGCCGATGGAAACGTGCTTTGTTTCTAAAAATGCTTCCAGGCCTTCCGTGCCGAGCTCGCGGCCCCAGCCGCTTTGCTTGACTCCGCCAAAGGGAGCCTGGCTGGTGGTGGGGGCACCATCGTTGATACCTAACGTCCCGGCTTCGATCTGCTCGGACAGACGGAACATACGCCCGATGTCATTGGTCATGGCATATGCGCTCAGGCCGTAGGGAGAAAGATTGGCGCGCTCAATGGCTTCTTCTTCCGTATCGAAACTGGCGACCGGAGCAACTGGCGCAAAGGTTTCCTCTTGCATGCACACGGACTGATCGTGAACTCCTTCGATAACGGTTGGCTCGAGAAAATAACCGCTCGTGTTGCCGAGGCGCTTGCCGCCGGTTAATACCTTGCCGCCGCGTTGTACCGCGTCTTCAATCTGGGATAGTGCGCCATCCAAGGCGGACTGGTTTACCAAGGGGCCAATATCCATTCCTGGTTCCAGGCCGTTTCCAGTTTTGAGGTGTTGGACAGCGGCAACGAATTTCTCCAGAAACTCATCATGAATCGCTTTTTGCACATAGATCCGATTGGCAGCGATGCAGGATTGTCCGGTGTTGCGAAACTTGGCGATGATCGTTTCCTGGACCGCGCGGTCAAGGTTGCAGTCGGCGAAAATCAATACAGGCGCATGGCCGCCC
>JAJYSL010000566.1 GCA_021793595.1 Acidobacteriota bacterium | reverse complement strand
ATGCGGTCATGATACTAGGATGGGGCACCCGAACCTTACGCTATCTGTGAAAATGTTCTAGCCGAGAAGTGACATCCGCTTTCCGATGCGGGAGATGGTTTTCAGGCTTGATCGAGCTGGGCGCGAGTATGCTCGCCGGTCATGATGGTGCTGATCCGCGCCTTCCCTTCCGGCACGGCCGGAAAGGCAATTCCAGCGGCCTCGAACAGCTTCCTGGAAAAGTCCATCGTGGCGCGGCCGTCCCCAACGATGATGGGCGTGATGGGAGTTTCGCTGGCGGGCGTGTCGACGCCGCCGATATTGAATCCGGCGTCGGCGAGTTGCTGTTTGAAATATCGCAGCGTGCCCCATCCTGGCGAAGCCAGGGTGGGACAGAACGATGCCCGCGCTACAATATCAGGGAAAATCCTTGGGCTACGGACGAATCAACCTGCCATCATCCCAAAGTGATATGCGCTGCCATCGCCAATCGACATTTCGCATGTTTTCGCGTGACAACCAGATTCGTAAATGCTGGCCGACTTTTGGTTACTAATCTCAACTAGATGAGTGGCGATGCGGCGTCAGTGCTCCATCGGCGGAGCAGGCGACCCATCGGACCAATAGCCGACCACGACCATGAGGATTGTGGTCCGCTCCTCAGGGTCATCCGCGGCCATAATCGGCGAACCCGGCAGATCGGCTCCCCAGCTTTTCGCCGCGTCGCCCGTGACAAAAAACATCAGATGAGGGTGCCAGCTCGCGCCCTGGTCGTTCAAGTACTGCTGCTTCGACATCATGTAGCACATTGCTCCCGGCTCCAGCGCGGGCAGTTCCTTCTTATCCAGTGCCGAAGCGGTCGCCGCCACGATCTCCGCTTTCGATTTTCCTTCCAGCACCAGTTTGGTCTTCATCAGGAAGATGGGCGCAAACGTTCGCGCGGCCTGCGAATTAAAGCAAATGGGGGAGCGGATTTTGGGATTCCAGAATTCCGGAGCGTCTGTGGCGGCGCCCCATGATCGCTCCACTACGCAGAGAAAGCCATTCGTGCCCTTTACTGCGGTCGTGAATCCATTCCGCCCCAGGACCATCACCTCGGCTCCGTCTGAAATGGACGCCGGAGCAGCACTGCGGGCCAGCGCGATTTCCGAATTCTGGTCGGCGATCAAATACTCATCCACGGGAGCCATGGCCGGATACGCAGCCTTCTCTGCCTGCGCCGGTGCCTGGCGTGTTGCGCCGGGTAGGCAAAGCTGAACAAGAAAGACTAATGCGATGAGCTTGAAATCATTCTTCCGCATGGGAATCTCCAATAGGCGCATCTTACTCGATTCTTAATTGACGGAAACACGCCTTAGCAGTCGTCCAGCACTGTTTTTTGGAATTCTAGAGGATTGGTCCTCATAAACGCCCACGCCCTCAGGCATGGTTCTCGGTGGACGCAACATCGCCTTGGATTGAACGGAAGGGGGATGTACAACATAGAATCGGCACGGAGCACAGCTCCTGGATGGCCCCTGATCCTGGGCATAGCGAAGACCGAAGCGGAACAACCCGCGTTCCTTCCGTGTATGATTCATTTTTTAAATTCGGCAGATGCGAAGTTCTCTTTTCGGTACCACGCTACAATCTGAGGAAAATTAAAAGTTTTCCAAAGCCCCAGAGCGAATATAAAGAGAACACGAGGGAATTGCAGCCGTGAACGCTGACAGTACAACTCTAAGTGTGATTTCAAACAGGAACGTTCGAACCGCATCGAGAAAAAACATCGACGCTGATGCTGTTGCTGCTCTTGGGTGGAAGCCGAGGCTGCTTGACTTGTTCTGCTGTGCCGGTGGTACCGGTACCGGATACAGCATGGCAGGATTTGACGTGGTTGGAGTAGATATAAAACCCCAGCCAAATTACCCTTACCCCTTTGTCCAGACTGACGCTCTGAAGCTCGACCCGAAGTTTATCTCAACGTTTGATGCCATTCACGCGTCACCACCGTGCCAGTCTTATTCCGACTGCATGCAGTGGGCATAAATGGTTGAATCAACGAAGCGCGGGACGAATTGGCAAGACGACGAACTTGATCTGATTGTCGCCGACTATTTCTCCATGCTCGTTGCCGAACTCTCCGGCCAAGCGTATGTCAAATACAGACACAGTACAGCCCTTATGGCCACGATTGACCGCACCCACCGTTCCGTAGAGTTCAAACACCAAAATATTTCGGCCGTATTGGACGAATTGGGCCTGCCTTGGATTCCCGGCTACAAGCCAAAGCTGAACTATCAGAATGCAATCTTCGATGCAATAGACCGGTACCTTACCAAGCACCCAGGCATTCTTGAACCCACGCCAGTACCAAAACCCGTACTACCTGCGCCTACTGAAATCTTTGTTGCTCCGCCAGTTCTAAGGGCAACCAGCGAACAGATTCCAAAACGTCTGCGGCAGCTTGTCGTGAAATTTGACCCAGTTGAGCGAGACCATCGCAATCGCTTGCTCGGCAAAGCCGGGGAGGCCTTTGTTGTTGATCTTGAAAAGAGCCGACTCAAAGAGGGAAATCGTGCA
>JAJYSL010000565.1 GCA_021793595.1 Acidobacteriota bacterium | reverse complement strand
AAAGAAGTGTTTCGCCGCGGCGTGCATCGCTATCTGGAAGCGCACATGTACGGCAACGCGACGGCGCAGGACTTTTGGAACGCGCAGACGGAAGTTAGTGAGAAACCGATCGACAAAATGATGGACAGCTTTATTACAGAACCAGGGGTGCCGTTGCTGACGTTTAGCGCGCCAAAAAACGGAACGACGGAAGTTTTCCAGCAGCGTTTTTATCTCGATCCGGAGACGCATTTGGACCATCCGCAAACCTGGATAGTGCCGGTATGTTTCAAGACCAGCGGAGATCCGAAGTGCGAGTTGCTCACGACAGAGCAGCAGAACCTGTCTGTTCCGGCTGCGAACTTTTTCTTCGCCGACGCCAATGACCGTGGTTATTACCGTACGGCATATGCCGCTGCGGATTACAAGAAGATTCTGGACGGGGCGGAGACGGATTTGACGGCGCCGGAGCGCATCGGTTTTGCGGGTGACGAATGGGCGCTGATGCGTTCCGGACGCGCGGGGGTCGGCGATTATCTGGACCTGGCCTCGGTGCTACGGAACGATCCAAATGCGGCTGTGATCGAAAACATTGCCAGAGCAATCGGTGCGGTGGACGAGCGCATTGCGTCGCCGCAGGATCGGGCCAAGCTGGCGGCGTGGGTGCGGCAGCAGTATCGGCCGGCCTATGACCGCGTGCAACAGATTTCGCCTTCCGATTCCTTGGAGAAACAACAGCTGCGGGCGACCTTGTTTGCCGTGTTAGGGGAATTTGGGCATGATCCTCAGATCATTGCGGAGGCAAAAGATCTGGCGGAAAAATATATTGCGAGCCAGGACAGCGTGGAGCCCGCGCTGGTGCGGCCGGCGATTGCGATTGCAACGGAGAATGGCGACAGCCATTTGTTCGACCAGTTGCAGCAACTGAGCAAGACATCGAACAATCCAGAGGCGCAGGAAATGGCCTTGATCTCTTTGGCCAATTTTCACAATCCTGCGCTGGTGCGTCGTGCGCTGGAGTATGCGACCTCCGGGCAGGTGCGCAATCAGGACGCCGTCTTCCTGTTTGTGATCGCGCTGCGCAGCCGAGACACGCGACAAGTGGCCTGGGACTACATCCAGCAACATTGGGACAAGGTGAAAGCCGAGCTAACCGAATCGATGGGAGCCTATCTGGTGCAGGCAACGGGTAGCTTTTGCAGCGCGGAGAAGGACCAGGAAGTGCAGAGATTCTTCGCGTCGCATTCCGTGGCGGCAGCGCAGGATGCCCTCCAGCGCACTGCGGTTGCCATTCACGATTGCACCGTGCTGCGAGCGGCGCAGCAGCCCAAACTGACGGAGTGGCTGGGGCGGCGGAATCTGGCTGCGGGCGGCAGAGAGTAAATCGTTCCATTCCACATCTCAAAATCGAGATACGGGCACCCCAGCGTTCCACTCTTTGTAAAAATCTCCTAATAGCCGTTGGCGATGAGGTAGTCGGTGGTCAGCTCGAAGGGTGTTTGCCGGCCTTCGGGCGAAGCGGCGCGTCGTTCGGCATATTTCGCCATGACGTCGACTTCAATGTTGATGGGGCTGCCGGGCGCGAGCGTGTGCAGGTTGGTGGCGGTGTAGGTGTGGGGAATGATGGCGATGGTGACGGTGGTTCCCTGGATGCGCGCGACGGTGAGGCTGATGCCTTCAATGGCGATGGAGCCTTTCTCGACCACGTAGCGGACAAGGTCCTGGGGAATCGACAGGCGCAGCCACCAATCGGTTGCGGTGGAACGGGGGCCGGTGGCGAGCGGCTCCAGAGACTGGACGGTGCCGACGCCATCGACGTGGCCCTGCACGATATGACCGCCCAGCGGCGTGCCGGAGGCGGTGGGCAACTCCAGATTCACAATGGAGCCGGAATGCAGGCGTGAGAGGGAAGTGCGCGCCAGGGTTTCCGCAGCCAGGTCGGCGGCAAAGGTGGCGCTGTCGGGGCTGAAGTCGACCACGGTGAGGCAGACGCCGCTGACCGCGACGCTGTCGCCGGTATGGAGCCGCTGCACCAGGGAAGCGGGACCGGCGACGGTGAGGCGCTGGACGCCATGCCACTCTTCCAGAGAGCGGATGGTTCCGGTGGTTTCAATGAGGCCGGTAAACATGGTCGATCCTTTCCGAGAACCCGTGTCTCAACAGCGAGACCTGGGACGCCCGAGCTAGATGCTGTCCCAGGGATTATGGAGGTAGCCTTCGACGGCAAAATCTTCGCCCAACGCATGCAATTGATAGGTGGCCAGACGCGTGGAGTAGTAGGTGTTCGGTTCCAGCGATCGAACCACCGGGACGGCTGCGTCGCCGTAAATGGCGGGAGCATAGAAGAGAAAAAGCTTGTCGACAAGCTGCGCGGTGAGGGCGGAAGCGTTGATATGCGGCCCTCCCTCCAGCATGACGCTGACCATTTCCATCTCGGCCAGGCGTTCCATCACCACGCGAATCGGAACTTCACCGGTGATGGGATCGGGCTCGATACGCTCAACGCGAACGCCTCGTTCGTGCAGTTCTTTGGCCTGGCGGGCGGCGGGTTGCGAGTGAAACACCAGGACATCCTGACTGGCG
>JAJYSL010000101.1 GCA_021793595.1 Acidobacteriota bacterium | reverse complement strand
GATACTCTCGGCACGCCTCTTCACTGGCGAATTCCGACTGGAATTCATACAGGTTCTTCGGAAATCCTGGACGCGGCACACCATCACACTACCCCTTGTGGCTTGCTGAAGCAACCGGATAAGCAGGGATATCTTGATTATGCTCTAGTGTAGCAACGCACTGATGATCGCCACCAGCTCCGTCGCGTCTACTGGCTTCTCGAGATAGATGTCAGCCTGCGGTTTGGCGGCGCGGAACGCCTCCGTGCAGTATCCCGAAACCACCACCACGGGCACCTGGACGCCCGTCTTCGCTGCCAGCAGAATCTGCCGCCCGTTCTCTTCTCCCAGATTCCAATCTGTCACTACGGCATCAAATGTCTCTTTTTTCAACAGGCCGATCGCTTCATTCGCGGAGTTACTGGTCGTAACCGCGTGACCGGCGCGCTCAAGGATTCTTTTCTTCAATGCCACTGCAGCCGGTTCATCATCGACACATAATATATTGGCCATCACGCATTCCCTCTTTCTTCTCGCACTCGTAAGAGAAGTTGGAGAGAAAAGCCAGCACGATCCATCTCCAGCCACTTCCAAGATTCCGGTTCGCTAGCTTAGCTTTTCTGCAACTGACTTTGCTTGAGTAAACAGGTACAAGTAATCCGGCCCCCCAGCTTTGGAATCTGTTCCTGACATGTTGAAGCCCCCGAACGGATGGGCCCCTACCATAGCACCCGTACATTTACGATTGAAATATAAATTGCCAACATGAAAGTTCTGACGCGCGACCGCCAGCTTTTCCCGCGAGGTCGTATAGATCGCTCCGGTCAGACCAAATTCTGTATTGTTGGCAATTTCGATTGCATTGTTGAAACCCTTCGATCGAATCACAGCCAGCACCGGACCAAAGATTTCTTCCTGCGCCAGCCGCGCATTCGGCGCAATGTCAGAAAAAATCGTCGGCTCGACATAATAGCCCTTTTCCGGCGTCTCGATCGCGTTACCGCCCGCCACCAGCCGGCCTTCCTGCTTGCCGACTTCGATATAGCGCAGCATCGATTCGTATTGAGACTGGTTCACCACCGGTCCCATCGCCGCATTGTCCGCGGGATTTCCAACCTTCAACTGCCGCGCACGCTCGCGCAGCCGATCTACGAAAATATCGTAAATCCGGTCATCGACAATGGCGCGCGAACACGCCGAACATTTTTGTCCGCTGAAACCGAACGCTGAACTCAACACGCCGGTCACCGCCGCGTCCAGATCGCAATCCTCTTCCACGATGATGGAGTCTTTCCCGCCCATCTCCAGAATGGTTCGCTTGATCCAGATCTGGCCCGGCCGCGTTTGCGCCGCGCGAGCATGAATATCCAGTCCCACTTCCTTCGAGCCGGTAAACGCAATAAACCGCGTCTTCGGATGTTCCACAATAGCGTTACCGAAGGTCGCGCCCGAGCCAGGGCAGAAGTTCACCACACCCGGCGGCATGCCTGCCTCCTCCAGCAAACCGAAAAACTTCGCCGCTATCGTCGGCGAATCACTCGACGGTTTCAGGATCACGGTGTTTCCCGTCACCACTGCCGCCGATGTCATGCCCGCCATAATCGCCAGCGGAAAATTCCATGGCGGAATTACCGCGCCCACGCCCAGCGGAATATACAGCAACTCGTTCCGCTCGCCCGGATACTGAATCGGAGGGGCCGCAGCCGCCAGCCGCAACGCTTCCCGCGAATAAAACTCCAGAAAGTCGATGGTCTCGCCCACATCTGCATCGGCTTCGGCCCAGTTCTTGCCCACCTCATACGTCAGCCACGCGCAAAAATCCAGCTTGCGCTGCCGCAGCAATTCCGCAGCACGCAACAACAGCGAGACGCGCTCCTCTACCGGAGCCACGCGCCACCCGTCATAGGCCGCCAGTGCCGCCTCCATCGCAACCTGCGCATGACCGGCGTCTGCCTTCTGATGCACCCCCACCACCTGCGAAGGGTTGGATGGATTCAGCGATCGAATCTTGCCCTCGGTGCGAATCCGCCGGCCTCCAATCACCAGATCGTATTCCTGGCCCAGCTGGTCGGAGACGCGATCGAGCGCCTGCCGCATCGCCCGTGCAATATCTTCCCGGCTGAAATCCAGGAAGGGTTCATTGCGAAATTCGCCTTGCGGCGCACGATTAGGAATGACAGTGGATAACTCTAGGGTCGCCATACAGCCCTAGTGTAGACCAGCCCCGCCTTTCCTGCCGGTGACGTCCGCCACACACCCGTCGCCGCCGGTTACCCCCCTCCTCAACCCGACTTAGCGCCTTTCGCCGCCCTGCGCATTCCCCCCCGAATTCTTCCCGAACTTGCTGGTACGATGGTTGGCAAGTGTTCAACAGACCTCGCTAGATACCACCGAAGTGGTCGCCCCGTATGGAATGCTGGCCTCGCGGCTGCGCGACAAAATGGCGCTCGTCATGTCGGCCACCGGCCCTCCAAAGCTGGAAAGAACGCCGATGAGTCCGCCATTTCGCAATTCGACCCAACATGCCAACTGGTCCTGCTGCAGCCGCAGTGGACACAACTGTAAAGAACATCGTCAGCGCGAGGCCATCGAGTAAAACGTGTTCGCACCCGACCGCAAATCCTTCCCATACCCCAGCACGAACGAGAAATTCCCCAGCAGCTTCACCGTCGCCTGCACCCCCGTGTCCGTCAGCCATTTTGGCGACCCGAAATATTGTGACGAATCGTAAATGTTCCCGGTGTCTAGAAACGGCCCTACCTGCACCTGCACAAACGCATCATGAAATACCACCTTCTCCGCATCGGAGTTGGAAAGCACATAATCTCTCCCCAACGGAGCATTCCCTTTCTTGCCATCGATCAATCCATTGTGCCCTCGCATCCACAACTCGTTATCGCGATCGAATCCCAGCATGAAAAAGTCGTCAAACGGCACCTGCCCAAATGTCTTCCCGGCCCGCAGCATCGTACTCGTCTGGTAATCGTCCCCCTGCGCCTGCGGAAACCAGTTCGCCGCGAGCGATCCTTGCAACTGTCCATACTTCCCCAGCGGATTTGTAAAAAATCTTCCCGCCTCGCCGGTCGCGCTTCCATCCAGCGAAAATCTTCTCTCCGGAAATCGAATCAGCGATCGATGCACACTCGCCCGCAAATCCATGCCGGAACTTTTCGTGAACAATTTGTCCGCCTGCGCCGGAATGCCCGCCAGTGCCCGAAAATCACGATAGGAATATTCCCCATTCACGTTCCATTGCCATCGCCAATTCTCAACTCCACCCACCTCCATCCCGACCACCGCGCGTCTCATGTTGAAGCCCGCAGCAAGGGTCGCGCCACGCGTCAGCGTGTTCGTGACATTCCAGTTCTCATTCCTCCCCACAAAATACAACCGCACACGCTGCCTTGGATTTTCTTCCAGCGGCCACGCCACCGCACTCGAAAGCCACCGCTTGTTATCGTCCCAGCGAACGAAAGACAGCCAGTTCAATCCCTTGTCGTTCAAGTTGTAGAACTCTGGATAGACCGACAGGTAGGGCAATCCCCTCAACATTGATACTGCGGCCTGCCATCTCAGGTCGTGCCAGCTTGGTTCCTGGCTCGCGTGCCATACCAGCTTGAACGCGCCATCCCGCTGCGCCTGCAATTCGTAAAACATGTTCGGAAAAAGATCCAGTTGATCCAACTGCGCATTCGTCGTCAGGTATTGGTTCCTCGTCCACACCGCGCCGGGAGAAAACTTGAACGCGCGATCCAAAATCAGCGGATCCAACTCCGGAACTGGATCGTAGGTCAGATCGCTCAGCTTCGGCTTGCCTACTCGATTCCAATATTTCAAGGCGGCTTCCAGATTGCCCTCAAGGAAATAAATCGCCGCTAGAAAATTGCTCGCATACGTGTCCTTCGGGTCCAGCACCAGGGCACGCCGCAAATCTCTCTTCGCCGACGCAAATCGCTTGTCGCGATATGCAATTCCTGCCATCTCTTCCAGAAAGCGGCCATCGCGCGGATGGCCCGCATGGCCCGCTTCAAATGTCCGCTCCGCCTCCTTGAATCGCCCAAGCTGCGCCAGCGCCAGCCCTCGATCCAGTTCCAGATCGGCCGGGACGCTAGGAGACTCAGGCACCGCACGGACAACATCCTCCCATCGTCCCGCGTCATACAGCGCTTTCACCTGTGAAATGTTGTTCGCATTGCCGGGCGCAACAGTCGTCGCCTGCCCCCATGCGGCGGGAACCGCCAGAAGAAGAAGTAGAAATAATATCAATGCGCAGAATTCGGCACGGCCAGCAGCGTCCAATTGTCCGTTGCGCGCCATTCCCGCTCAAAACCTTCCCGAGAAATTCGCAGCATTTTTTGCTGCGCCGGATCGTTCATGAAGAGATAGTGCCTCGCGGGATCCACTCCCACCACCACCGCATAATGCAGCGGCCCATGCGCGCCGCTTGCCTGCAACCCAACAATCATCGGGCGTCCCAAGGCCAGCTGATGCTCGAAGTCGCTCCACTGTCCATGAAACGCGAAGGCCTGGTATCCGGCGCGCTGCAGATAATCGCGCATGCTGCTGGCAAAAATTCCCTTGGCCGCCCGGGAAAATAGCGCTGCCTGGATTTTTGTTTCCTCCGCATCGGCGGCGACGGCTCGACCCTCTTTCCGATCCCAATATCGCATCACCATCGATAAGGAGGCTGACCCGCAGCCGTCCGTTGTCTGTTGCACAAAAGGAACATCGATCCAGATCGCTCGCCCATCTCCTGCTGGAACCGTTGGTGCGGCACGCACCAAACCGGCGAAAAGCAAGAGTCCGGCGAGGAGACACTGTTTCATTCGTCGATTAAGCAAACACTGCCACCAAAATTACGGCAACCACGACAATGCCGATCAAGGTGAAGATCCCCATGCCGATCAGGCCCGCAGCGAAGTCCTTCTGTGCCTTCTGGGACCGCGCTGCCAGACTGGCCAGGTCGGCATCATTCAATTGGCTCACCGCGTTCGTCACCTGTTGCGGATTGACCCCCTCCGACTTCATCGCCTTTTGGATTTCTTTCCTCGAAAGAAAACTCCGCAGCTCTTTCTCATTGCGCTGACGCGTCGCGGAAGACGACGTCACGTCGTTCTGGATCTGCCCCGGCGAAACAACGTGGTCTTGGGCAATCATGGCTTGCGAGGCCGTCATCACGCAGCCCAGCAACAGTGCCGCGGCAAAGTTCATCTTCCAATCACGCTTCATCTCAACCTCCAAACAATCGTTCGCCATTGCGAACGAATCGGCCCCTCATACCTCACAGCCGATTATGAAAGTGGATGCGAAACTCAATTGGGATGTTGCAAGCTCCCGGAACGCTGGATGTTCTCCAATGAATAAGCGCGCGTCGAACCAATTTGCCCGTCGTCCCTGAGCGAGAATGTCCTCGGCTTTCGAGTTGGAGGGTCTCGCTCAGGGATGGAAGGGAGGTTATGCTGCAACGACGTTGGCCCTAGTGGACAGCAACGATGATCAAGATCAAGGCTGCGAGCCCAACCAAAATCAGCAACAGATCGTGATTGTCGATAGTCCCTGCGGCAAAATCCTTCTGCGCCTTTGCTGACCGCGCCGCCAAACTCGCCAATTCAGCGTCATTCAACTGACTCACGGCGTTCGTCACTTGCTGCGGATCGATCTTCGCCGACTTCATCGCGCGTTGCGCTTCCCGGCTCGACAGAAAATCGCGTACCTCCTTCTGGTCCTGCTGGCGTACTGCGGACGCATGCGAGACATCGTTCTGAATGTCTCCGGGCGAAACCACATGGCTTTGCGCAACCATGGATTGCGGTGCTGCTACCGCGACGCTGAATAGCAGCAGACCTGTGCAACTCAATTTACTGCCTGGCAACAATTTCATTGGTACCTCCGATAAGGGGATGGTAGCTCTCAAAGTTAGAGCGTTTCGACTAGCCTATCAAAATTCTTGAAGTACATGGCCTCTCGATGGCGGTGGTGCATACAGCGAATCTTGCGGCTGCCACAGAAGACCTCTGCGCGACCAAGAAGCGATTTCGCGGTTCCGCAATCAGTTACCTGCTGAGCGTCGCACGTTCCGTGTTCTTGGAAAGCCGCGCCGTGCGTTCCTGCTTCTCCCACGCGAACGGACGGCCATCAATGGCGCGCTTGATCGTTTTCAGCAGCACCAGGGAGAAAACTTGTCGATACGTGAATCGCTGAATCCAGATGTGGAACAGCAGCCATCCATCACCCTTATTGCTGGCGTGGCGCGGCTCCAGCAGAAACGCCAGGCTCGACGCCAGAAAATCCACCACCAGGAATGCCATGAAATAAATGATCAGCTTGTCGAAGCTGGCTGCATTCGCCGCCACTGGATGGAAATGTCGATTGATGACGTAGTTCGCAACTCCGGCAATAAACATCAAGTCAATAAATGGTGAAAACAACGGCAAAATAATTTGAAAAATAACCATGTTCGGTAACGCGAACAAGCCCATCGCGCGGTGCCGCAAGAACGCTCCGCGGTGTTTCACCACCGCCTGCAAAATCCCGAATGACCAGCGGAATCTCTGTCGCATCAGGCTGCGCATATTGGCCGGCGCTTCTGTAAATGCGAAGGCGCGGTCTTCGTACACCACCTTGCATCCCTGCTGCAGCAGGTTCATCGTCAGGTCGGCATCTTCCGCCACCGTGTTCACGTGGTACCCGCCTGCCTTCTTCACCGCCGCCGTGCGCCAAGCTCCAATGGCGCCCGGCACCACCGTTACCACGTTGAACAAATCCAGCGCACGTCGTTCAAAATTCTGGCTGGTGATGTATTCCAGCGCCTGCCACCGCGTCCAAAGATTAACGCGATTGCCGACCTTGGCATTGCCCGCCACCGCGCCCACCTTCGGATCGGCCATGCGCGGAATCAACTTCGCAATCGCATCCGGCGCAATCACCGTGTCCGCATCGATCCCGACGTAGACCTCTTCGGTGACGAACTGTAGACCATAATTCAACGCCTGTGCCTTGCCACCGTTCGGATGTGTCACCACCAGCAACCTGCCGGACTCCATTTCCGCCGGCATCGCCGCACGCGCCGCTTCCAGCGTGTTGTCCGTCGAGCCATCGTCGATCACCACCACCCGCAGCTTGGGATAGTTCGACCCCAGGACCGAACGAATCGTCCGCGCGATCACTTTGTCTTCGTTGTAGGCCGGAATCAGCACCGCCACCTGCGGCAGGTATTCTTCCGCTCCGGGATAGAGCTTTCGTTTATGTACACGATCGATAACAGCGAACAAGCCTACAATCAGCAACCGGCCCGTCATCAGGATGTCGCCCACGAAAAAGACCAGGACGACCGTATGCGCAAAAAATGACAGAAACCAGAAAGCGACGGCATCGATGCGCGCTTGCCAGCGTTGCTTCGGAGGAATCGGCGGCATCACCTGATCTCGCGTCTTGCCGATCAACTCGGACACGGGAACAATCTTGTAGCCTTTCGCACGCAACGTATCGATCAGCAATGGAAGCGTCGCCACTGTAACTGAGCGATCTCCGCCGCCGTCATGCATCAGAATGATGCTGCCGCGAAACTGCGGCTCGGTCTTCATCACCTCCAGTTGATGCAGCACCGCATCCACAATCTCCCTCGGCGTTTTTCTCGGATGCTCCTGCCAGTCGTCCGTATCGATTTTGTCGCCGACGATGATGTAGCCCATCTGCTCAATCCGGTCGACCGGCGCGGCCTGATCATTCGTGTCCGGCTCCTGGTCGATCGAATACGGCGGCCGAAAGAAAAGCGGCTGCACCCCCAGCTCTGCCGCAAACAATCGCTCCGTTCCATTCAGTTCCAGGTCCAGTTGGCGCCTCGAAATCTGGCTGATGTCGGGATGCGTGAATGTATGGTTGCCAACCTCATGCCCATCTTTGTAATACCGCTTCAGCAATCCCGTGTTGTTCAGCGCTTCTTCGCCAATCACCATGAATGTCGCGGAAGCATGCTCGCGTTTCAGAACGTCGAGGATTTTCGGTGTCCATGTCGGATCCGGCCCGTCGTCAAAGGTCAGCGCTAGCTCGTGGGGATGATAGCCGTACTGCAGCAGCGTGTACGGCTGTGGAAAGGTGTGGATTACCTGGCTCACGGCCAGGTTGGAGTCGGGATCAATCTGGATCGTCCGCTTGCCGTCCTGCGGCCTGCCGATCACCTTCAGAATGTCGCCGTCTCCCTCCGTGTTCACGTTCGCGCCCGGATAAATCGTCGACAGCAATTGCGCCGCGTCTGGATCCATCGGCTTGTTCCAGATATTCCATAGCGTGGGATCTTCACTCCCCAGCCGCCACAGCGCAAATGTATAGATGCCCAGTTCACGCGCAGCACGCATCTCGTTCATCGCCGTCACCGCATCCAGATACCACACCTCGTGACGGGTATGCGCGTCCTCATCCTCGTACGCGAAATGCATGTTCAGCGAATCTGTATCCATCACCGGCGCTGCGTCTGAGTCTGACGCCTCCTGCCACGCATCCTGTACCGCCAGATCGTCGGCGTCCAAAGCCTTGACGGCGCCCTTGTGCTTCTTGTCCCCGGCCATCGGTAGCGTCCAGTCGTAACCGTAATCGCCAATGCTGCAGATCAATTTTGTCCGCGGAATCGCTTTCAGCGCTGCCTTCAGGTTGCGAATGAACCACTCCTGGCCTGCCACCGGTCCCGGCGCGCTCGACGGTTCGTGCTGGTCGTAATCCATCAGGATTACGCCATCCGTGTGCGCCGCATAGTACTTAAAATCCCAGTCGTCGTCGTCCACCGGCACGTTGATATAGAGACGCAGATGCAGCGGATGCATCTGCGCATACAGGTCGGCAACCATCTTCCTATACGCCGGCTGCGCGTCCGATGGAATCGCCTCCAGGTCCAATGCAATCCCGTGATAGCGGGGATTGGCGCCCAGCAATTCCATTACCTGCTTTTCAAATCTGGACTGCGACGCCCGGTTCATCAAAAACTTCCCAACGATGGCCGATTGAAAATCCCCCTTCAACTGATCGAAATTGCTGACCATCGGAAATACTTCTGTATCTTCGTGTGCTTGTGCAATCGCTTGCTCCACTTTGTGATCCGGATCGATGTTATGCACGCCGGTAGCGTCCACCGGGGCAAACGCGCGGTTATCCAGCGTATAGGCGGTCAATTCTCCATCGGGCGTCACCACGTGCAGCCAATCCGTAAACAGCAAATCGATATCGTGGACGTGTTCTTTTAAGGAAACAAGACTGGCCGCGTCATAGTCGACATAGAACGCCGCTCGCAGCCCTTCGCCGAAGTTCAGCGGGATGTCCGAAGGACGCCGATGCCGCTTGCGTTGCAGCAACAGCTGGCTGTATCGCGTTCTTGGCCGGTAGGAAGGTTCCGTCAACGGCCGATAATTGCGCTTCGGCGTCGGCAGCAGCAGCTCCGGCAACCGCTCCCGCCGCAGCACGTTGATCCCGAAAGCAACCAGCACCACTGTCGACAACACAGCAATGATGTCAAGGATGCGCCGCAGGCGCTTCCATCGCTTCCGTCCGGGATCGTAGAAGATTGGCTTGATCATTCTGGAACTAAGTTCGTAGCGTCTATCGTAGTCGGGTCTGTTCTCATATCCAAACTATCTGTAAAAGTTGGCGAAGCTGTATGATTCATAATCGATGCGTTTCTTGCTGCGCCAAGCTACTCGATCCACCGTTGTCGCGCTGCTCCTGGGTCTGCTGCTGCGGCTCTGGTTCATCCACTATTATCCGGTCATTGAAGGCGACACGCTGGTCTACGGAGAGATTGCCCGCAACTGGTTCTGGCATGGAACCTTCGGGTTGATGCGCATCCACGGCATCGAGCCCACCTTGGTACGCCTCCCCGGCTATCCGCTCTTTCTCGCTCTCTGCTTCCTCATCTTCGGCGTCGAACATTACACTCCCATACTAGTGATCCAGGCCGTCATCGACCTGGCCACCTGCATGTTGGTTGCCGGCTTCTGCGTTCGCGCCATTTCACGCCGCGCTGGAATCGCCGCTCTCTACCTGGCGGCCTTGTGCCCCTTCACCGCCAACTATGTCGCTTCGCCGCTGACCGAAACTCCCACGCTGTTCTGTATTGCGCTGGGCCTCTATGCTCTCGCACGCTATGTCGAGCGCCCCGGCTTCACCGCCTGGTTCTGGGTATTGGTCTTCAGCATCAGTTACAGCGCCTTGCTGCGCCCCGATGGTCCTCTGCTCGGTCTCGTCCTGGTGCCTGCCATGTTCTGGTACACGCGCACGAAAGTTCCCGCTGGGCGCAGCTTCCAGCTCGCCATTTTTTGCACTTTGCTGGCGATGATCCCATTCGTTCCCTGGACCATTCGCAACGAAATCAGCCTGCACACTTTCCAGCCCCTCGCTCCCCGCTACGCCAACGACCCGAATGAATTTGTTCCTCACGGTTGGATTCGCTGGGTGAAATCCTGGGCCGCTGAGTACACATCAACCGCCGACACCTACTGGAATGTGAACGGCTCACCCCTCGACGTCACTCTGCTTCCCTCCCGCGCCTTCGATTCTCCCGGGGAAAAAGCAGAGACGGCGAAGCTGTTCAACGAATACAACAAGACCAACATCATGTCGCCGGCCCTCGATGCGCAATTCAATCAACTCGCCCAGCAGCGCATTGATCGCCATCCCATCCGCTACTACATTGCGATGCCGCTGCTGCGCCTGGCCGATATGTGGCTGCGCCCTCGCACCGAGCAACTGTGGATTGAGTTGCGCTGGTGGCAGTATCAGCACCACCCCGCCGAGACCATCTTCTCCTGGGCCTACGCCGGTCTGAACCTCGTCTACCTGCTGCTGGCCGCCTGGGGCCTGCGCAAGCACGTTCCATTCGCGCCGCTCATGGTGGCCTATGCCATTGCCCGCAGCCTGTTGCTGCTCACTGTCGAAAGTCCCGAAGCCCGCTACACCCTCGAATGTTTCCCCATGATCTTTATCCTCGCCGCCGCCGCTCTCACCGTGCGAACTCCCCGGCCATCCGCTATTTCTGCACCACCTGCGTCTTCGAGTTTGTCTTGATCTTGAACACCGACGGCGAAATTTTCTTGTTGTACTCAATATTTTTGTAGTATGCGGTCCGCGTATCGCCGGAAGGCTCATACAGTATCTGCTTCAGCGAAACCGCGCGCTTCGGATCCACCCAAATGGTGACATGCGAAAAATTCGCGCGCACGCTGGCCTCTTTGCTCACCAGGTCCAGCTTGGCCGTCTGCACTCCGTCAATCGTTTCCATGCCCTGATACGTAATGTCCCAGCTCTTCTTCAGCTCGCTTCCGCTGCCGCCAAATCCAAGTGTCAGATAGCTCTCATATTGCCCTTGCTTCTCGCCCGCGTGAAATACCGTCATCTGGTCAATCTGCGGTTGAAAAAACTTCAGTACTCCATCGCTGTACACGACGGTTTTCTTCGCCGGCTGTCCATCTGCCGTTAAAATGTCGATGGCGACTCGCATCCCCGCGCCCGAACCGTCGAAGTAGATCACTCCTGCCTGCGTATCCGTGCTGCTCACCACCCGCTCAAACTGGTCCCACTGAAAATCCGCTTTTGCGGAATGAAACTTCGCCGCCGCGCTATCCAACTGCGCCAGCACGTGGTTTAAATCTCCGTTGGCCGGTGCCTGCGCCCATCCCATGCCCGCACAGAGCAACACCGCCACGGCCACCGACAACATCTTTATCGCCCCACATCGACACCCTGAAACGGACATCTTTCCCCTCATGGCTTCCTTCCTGAACTCGCAACGGCTACTACGTTGGATGCTTCTGCCGGCACGCCTGAAACCCGCGCTGCAGGCGGGTCTCTGCCTTGTTACTCCGGTTTTTTTCGCTTTGCGGAATCGCTTTTATCGGTGCGCCAACACGCGGTACGCGATCGTCTTGCCATCCGCGCCCTTCACCGCTTCGTAGCGGTCAATAGTCACGTTGCCGGAAATGGGCGTGATGGCCGCTTGAATCTCATGATTCAAATCGCCGGCATATTTGAATGAAGACAGGGTTGCCACATCAATCTGGTACGTCAATCCGTTCTGCCCATCCGTCTTCACCAGCACCTGGCTCGGCGGCAGCGTCCGCTCCACCGGCCGATCGTGAAAGTTGATAAAGCGCGGCGACACAAAAATGAACAACAGAATCAGCGTCACCATCACGTCGTAATGCGCGCTGCCCCGCTGATACGTCCAGAAAATGTAGCTGCGAAGAATTTTCTTCATCTCTTCTACCTCAACCGCCCAATCTTCATGTTGCGCAAACCTGGGCGCCCCAGTTCTCGCCCTTGAGACCCAGGGCTAGTCACGCTGAAAAAGCATTCAATTCGATCCAGGCTCAATCGCTTTCAGCCCACCCATATACGGCTGCAGCGCAGCAGGAAGCGCAACGCTCCCATCCGCGTTCTGATAATTCTCCACGATCGCCAGCCACGTCCGCCCCACCGCCAGCCCGCTGCCATTCAGCGTGTGCACAAACTCCGTCTTCTTCTGCCCCTGCGGTCGATAACGAATATTCGCGCGCCGCGCCTGGAACGCCTCAAAGTTCGAACACGAAGAAATCTCGCGATATAAGTTCTGTCCCGGCAGCCACACTTCCAGGTCATAGGTCTTCGCCGCGGAAAATCCCAAATCCCCCGCGCACAAGTTCATCACTCGATACGGCAACCCCAGCGCCTGCAAAACCGCCTCGGCGTGCGCCGTCAGCCTCTCATGCTCAGCATACGATTGTTCCGGCGTCACAAACTTCACCAGCTCTACCTTCTGGAATTGATGCTGCCGCACCAGCCCGCGCACATCTTTTCCGTACGCGCCCGCCTCAGCGCGAAAACACGGCGTCCAAGCCGTTACCGAAATCGGCAGCTGCTTCTCTTCCAGAATGTCGTCGCGATACAGATTCGTCAGCGGGACCTCCGCCGTCGGAATCATCCAGTGGTCGCTGCCTTCGCAATGAAATAAATCCTCTTTAAACTTCGGCAGCTGCCCCGTTCCAAACAGCGAGGCCTCATTCACCATGAACGGCGGCAACACCTCACGATACCCATGCGTTCCGGTGTGCAGGTCGAGCATGAAATTCGCCAGCGCCCGCTCCAGTCGCGCCCCCGCATCCCAGTACACCGCAAAACGAGCGCCGGAAATCTTCGCCGCTTGCTCAAAATTCAAAATGCCTAAATGCTCGCCCAGTTCCCAATGCGGCTTCGGAGCAAAATCAAACGTCCGCGGCGTACCCCACCGCCGAACCTCAACGTTGTCCTCAGCGGAAATTCCATCCGGCACACTCTCCGCCGGCAAATTAGGAATCTGCTGCAGCACCGCCTGCATCTGTTGCTCTGCCGCAGCCGCATCCGCCGTGCAGCGCTCAATCTCCTCTTTCATGGATCGCGTCCGATCCATCAACTCCGCGGCGTCCTCACCCTTCTGCTTCCGCCTCGCGACCTCACCAGAAATCTGGTTCCGCTCCGCCTTCAAACTTTCCGACTGCGTAATCGCCGCCCGACGGATTCGATCCAGTTCCTCAAAGCCACCCAACATTGCGGCAACATCCGCCCCGCGTCGGCCAAGCTTCTCCCTCACCTGTGCCAGGTTTGCCCGCACAAATCCCAAATCAAGCATAAGCATTCATTTTACAGGGATGACTGAACCTGGGTGCCCTCAACAGCTCGTTTTTAAGATGTGGGATGTAAAGACATTCACAATGCAAAAATCCGGATGAGCCAAGGGCCCCATTCAAGCCTTCTTTTGGCTTGAGTGGGGAAGAAAAAACTCATCATCCCAACCGGCCAGCACGGGACGGAGAAAATCACCTCAGCTTTCAAAACCCAATTCTCGCCTCGCATTGCCGTTGTAAACCTTCTGCAAAATTTGATCCGGCAGATTGATCCCAGAAATCTCCCACCTCCCCTGCGGCGGCTTCGGTGCAGGCGCATAGTCGAAATACTCGTCATTCGTCTCGAAAAATCTGTAATAGATTTCATACAGCCGATCCCCGAAAATCTGCTGCGGCACATCCGGCGCATGCGGAGTCGCGTCCGTCCCGAACAAAATTTTGTCCTGGTACTTGTCGAAGAATTTTTGCGACGCTCTCGGCTGCCGTCC
>JAJYSL010000564.1 GCA_021793595.1 Acidobacteriota bacterium | reverse complement strand
CACGCCAGGCCAATGCACCCACCACAGCCCACTGCCGCCTGGATCAACCCGCCAACAACAACCCCGACAGAGAGAAATCTACACTAAACTCTCGCGCCACCTGTCTCAATGTCGTTGACACGCTCCGGGACGCTTTGCTAATCCTTCACCTCCATCAGGTTGGATAAGGGACTCCCACCCTCAAACTGTCGAACATGCACGGCACACAAAGGTTGGCAACCCGATTGTTCCAGAATCGGGTCGAACCGCCGCTCAACTTTCAACCACAGCCGGGACATCCTCGTTATGTACGGATCAGGGCGGCTTCTCTGCACCGGTCTGGGAGGCTGGCTTCGCGCTCCAAGCAAAAGAAAACAAAGAGTGACGAACAGCCTTAGCGATGAATGCGGAGTGCCTCACGCAGCAGTACTTCCGCCCCACGCCAGAAGATCTGCACGCCGATTGCTAACAAAATAAAGGAAATAATCCGAATGATTCCGTGGATTGTCTGCCGGGAGACCTTGCGCGCCAAGGTCGGTGCATAACCATAGGCGAAGTACACCATGCCGCACAACACAACCACCGCCAGGAAAAGTCCAAGTTGATTGAATATGCTGTCAATGGAAGTCGGTTGTTCGGCGTGCGCGGCCAGCGTCAGGGTCACCACCACGGTGCCAGGGCCAGCGGTCAGAGGGAAGGTAAACGGATAAAAAGTTTTCGAGTCGAGTTCTTCGAGCGGACTGGACGGGCGCGAGGATTGCGCCGTATCCGGGGCATCCGGCTGATTCAATAGATCCCAGCCCATAGAAGCGAGAACCAATCCGCCTGCAACCTGGATGACAGGAAGAGAAATACCAAAGAAGGTCAGAACTAACGCCCCTGCGAGGTCCACAACCATCAGAAACAAGATGGTATAGAGCGCGATCTTCCGAGCGAGGCGCCGATAAACAATCGCGTCGGCGGGTCCCGCCAGCCCTAAGAATAACATCGCAGATCCTAGGGGATTGATCAGAGGAAATAGCGCACTGAACGTAATCGTAAAAAAATCAATCAGGCGAACGATCAAGGGCAAGATGCGAACATGCATTCTAGTGCTACTGTAGCAAAGCAACTGCCTGAAGGAGTCTGATGCGGCATCTGCAAGCTGGGAAAATTCCATGCAGCGGGCCCTATGCCCGTTGACAGGCAGTGACTTCACTCACGCCAACAATTATTCCACGCGAGCCTGCAACCTTTTCGCATCGCGAGTTCACATCCATCGGGCGCGGACAAGGGACGGCGTTGGCACACACCACCGCGACTTTATGTTTGCGGAGTGGCGCGATGAACTCTGACACAAAAAAGATTGGCCACAATTTGCAGCCAACTTCAAAATGCCGGACGCAAAGAAGTTAGCAAGGGGTGCTCCAGCGTTTCGCAGACGGAGCATGGGGTGATATATCGGGGACCCTTGACGGAAAACATGAAGTCTTGAGGAGTGCGGTTTGCCCACGATTGATAACTGAATGGCCGCTCCAACGAGTAAAAGCTGCAGTTGATTTCGATCGTCGGAAAAATGCTTGCAGCATATTCCAGTTCGCGTTTTTGAGAAACTTTTTCGGGAAAAATACGCCGCGCCAGGGAGGATAAGCCCATCCCGAAATCCCGATCCGAACTATGCCGGAAGCACTCATCGCTTTATCCTGGTATCTATCTCCGAAGACGCTCATTCAAACTCTAGATACCAGGTTGGCATCGCATTGATGGCAACAGTCGTCTCAGCAAACAATGTGCCCGGTGCCACTGAAATGCAGTTTCAAGGCAAGATCACCCCAGGGTGCTGTCTCGGAAGCTATGAATTATATCGTGGGCTTCAAGAATATGTGCCTGTTGTTCGCGTAGCAACTCGGCGATATTCCCGGGCAGAGTTTCGTTCAGGGCTTCCGCATATTTCTCCTTTGCCTCATCCTCTCCCTCTTCCGCGGTCTTCAGCAACGTATGGTCGCCGCCCCCAAGTTGCGCCTTCAAATCCGCCCAGACACGGTGAACCGTACCGGCTGCGGTGCCGCCTTCTTTCACGTCGTGAACTCCCATTCGATGGAGTTCATTCTCCAACTCCGCCGCATACTCAGCTCGCAACTGCGTTTCTTGTAGAAAATAATGTTTGGCCGCTTCGTTCTTCAGCTCAGCGCCGATGGCCGCCATGCCTCGTTGACCGTCGTGAAGTACTTGAATGACTGACAGCACGATGCGAATTGCATTGTCATTGTTCGACAAGATAATGTCTCCTCTCTCAGCTCAGATGGTGACAACCGATTTCCTGTTGTACCCCTTGCCTCCCCGCCCTAAGCCTCTGTTGTTCCTGACGGATCGCTGTCAGCAATTCCCAGACAAGGACCGCTTTGGCCGCTCTGGACGCCAGCGAAGTCCTTAGCCCAGATGGTATAGTTGGTCTTAGCGCATTCCGCGGAAGTGGTGAAATGGCAGACACACCATCTTGAGGGGGTGGCGCCGAAAGGCATGGGGGTTCAAGTCCCCCCTTCCGCACCAAGAACCAGGCGTCTTGTCTCCATTGCGCACACAGTCTTCTACTCGAAAGTGACCCAATGAT
>JAJYSL010000563.1 GCA_021793595.1 Acidobacteriota bacterium | reverse complement strand
CGGTGACGCTGGTCGACGGACTCGTACTGGCCCGCTCCTCGTTTCATCACTCCATCAACTACCGCTCTGTCGTGGTGTTCGGGACGGCGCACCTGGTTCTCGATCGCGACGAGAAGATGGACGCTCTGCGTCGCTTTACGAATCACATTGTTCCCGGCCGCTGGGACGAGGCCAGACAGCCGACGGACCAGGAATTAAAGGCCACCAGCGTGCTGGTATTGCCGATGGAAGAAGTCTCCGCCAAGGTGCGCACCGGTCCTCCCATCGACGACGAAGAGGATTACGCCATCCCTATCTGGGCCGGAGTGGTTCCCATTCATATGCGCGCAGGCGATCCTATCCCAGACGATCGCCTCTCGTCCGATGCATCCGCTTTCGACGTCAATCGAATCACGAGATTTTTCTTGCCGTTTCCGGACGAGCAAAAAATTCAGACCAGCGAGGATTAACCTGCGACTCGAATGTCTTTCGCGTCGCCCTCCCGCTGGCCTGTATCCCTTGTAGCTCTACTGCTTGTCGTACACGGCCGTTCTCTTGCTTTGCTCCTTCGTCGCAGACGATGTGTTCGTCAGGGTCTTGCCGTCATGCGAAACCATCATGGTGCCCCGGACGATCGGCTTGCCGTTCATCTTCTCCACAAAGCTGAATGACCGTGCATTGTTTTTTGTCGCAGAAATTGTCAATCCAGGCGGCACAGTTGGGCCCACCGGAGCCACATCTTTTCCGTCGAACGTCAGATCCAGCTTGGCTTTGATCTCCGGTAAAATCCACGCGATCCCATCTTCACCATTGCCTGCAAATTCCATCACAGGAGACGTGGAGCTCTTCATCTTTTCGCTCTTCCACGTTCCCATCAGCCCGCTTGTCCCCGCCGTGCGCGTAAACACCTCGGTCTCGTGAAAATCTCTTCCGTTGGGGTTGGTGCCTGTCGAAATCACCGTCATCGTCTTACCGTCATCGGAGACCCGCATGATGTCCGTCGACAGCAACCTGTCTTTGAGACGGTCCTCCGTAGTCCAGCTCTCTGGCCCCGTCTGCTTCCATGTGACTGTTGAATCGAACGGCGTTTTGTAAGGATGTCCATCGGTTTTGAAGGTGTACGATCCCACCGCCGTGGTTTCCTTCATCGTGCCGCCAGCAGACTTGGAGTACGTGACTGTGTCTCCTGTTAAGTGGCTCTTCGCCTGGTTCAGCTTCCATGTGCCGACAAAGGGACTCTGGGCACTTGCCAGTGTGCAAGTACCGACGATGGCCAACAAGCAGCCGAATGCGGTTCGAAGTTTCATGATGTGGAGCTCCTTGATGAGACTCATCATTCGGAGACTGAGGCGATAACTCGGGGACAGTGGCGCATACAGGCCGATCTGATCGCAGCGATTATATCCACCTTGCGCCAGACCTGAAAAGACAATTCGCTCCTGCCTTTGATCGCCGTTTCGGATCCTGATACCCCTTCGCATGCTAGAGTCGATTTTGTGGCTAGAACACCTCAGGATTTGCATCGCTCGAACAAAAGGCCAGGGACCGCAAGAGATCAACAAACCAGAAATATGCCGGCCCACGACGATCCATCCAGTCAGCTCGACCACGCGGAAGTCGTGAGCGGGCGCTGGCTGGTAAAGGCCATTCTGATCGTCCTGGCGGTTGCCGGCGTCGCACTGTATCTCACGGTGTGCCTTCTTTTCTATCAGGGCCAGTGGCAGTTCACCTTTTTCCCGCCGAAAAGGACGCAGCCCAGCGTTGCGGCCATTGCCGCGAACAGCGGACTTCCCATCACAGACGTTCGCTTCGACACCACCGAAGAAGGCCTGCAGCGATTGGATGGTTGGTGGATTCCCTCTTCATCTCCAGCAGCGCCCCTTTCGAATTTCGTGGTTCTATTCTGCCCTGACGGCCATACGGATTTGCCAGACAACGTCGAGGCCCTCAAGGCGTTTCACGCGGTCGGCATCAATGTGTTCGCCTTCGACTATCAGGGATTCGGCAACAGCCAGGCCGGTCATCCCTCGCAGCAGAAAGCCTACGCCAATGGCGTCGCGGCTCTGCATTACGTGGCCGGGCTTCGGCATATTCCTGCCGATCGTGTGGTGGTCTATGGCGCCCGCCTCGGAGCCGCCGTCGCCGCGCATGTCGCGCAAACTTCGCCCAACATCGCCGGCCTCATCCTTGAAGACCCGCAGCCATCCCTCGCAACAGAAATCAAGCGCGAGCAGCACATCCATCTGCTGCCCATGTGGCTGGTCTTTCAGGATCGATTCGATATCTCCAATATTCTTCCATCCCTGAAAATCCCCACTCTCATTCTCTCCACTCCAGCCATGCGTCCATACGCCTCCGGCACAATCCAGGTATTTCAAGCAATTCCTGCTCCCAAGCAGCAAGCCGTCGTCCTCGGAGCGCCGAATCAGCCCGCCTATGCGCTCTCGCAATGGCGTACCGCCGTCGACAATTTCCTCCGCACCCTGGCCAATCAGCCTTCCAGTCCGGACGCTCCGCCCCGTACCCTAAAATAGCTTGAGGTTAAATGTTTATGCTGATCGACACCGAAGAGCAACTTGAAGACAAGTAGATCGG
>JAJYSL010000100.1 GCA_021793595.1 Acidobacteriota bacterium | reverse complement strand
CTGTGATCTTAAAGCTCTCCGCATCCTCGTCCCATTTTTGATTCTCGATGTACTCTTGGATCGTCTTCTCATCCACCGCGCCCACAGTCGCACAAAAATAACCTCGCGCCCACAAATGCTGTCCCCAATACCGCTTCCGCAGATGGGAAAATTCCTCCTCCTGCATCCGGCTCGACCGTCCCTTCAAATATTGCACCAGTTTCGCCGGTGCCAACGGCGGCGGCGCTGCCCCCAGCAGATGGATGTGATCCGGCGACACCGCTCCGCGCACAATCGTCACCTCTCGCGCCACGCATATCTGCCGGATCAGATCGCGTGCACGCTCGTTCTGTATTCCACCATCACATGCCGAATCTAGCACGGATGCTTAAAGCTCACCGCCTTAAAGGCGGTGGGTTTAAACCTGGAAGCTGGAACTAAAGAGAAGGATGCAGCTCAAGGGTAGTAGCGGAGTTTGGTAAGTCGGACATCGAAGACCTCCAACCATCAAGCTAGAACTTTTTTGCTTGTCAGTGTGACCAGCCTTTTATGAGCATTTGCCACGATAAAGTGTCATCTCAATCGCACGGACAACCATCTGCATAAACCGCTGGGATCAAGTGAGAGCGGGTTCGTATACCAGTTCCTTGGCTCCGCCCCCGTGCAACTTCAAGGCCGACAAGATATCGGTCTTAGTCACAATACCGATCAGGTTGCCATCCTGGGAAGTCACTAGAAGCATGTGGTAGTCCTGCTCGCTGAGCAGCATCCGCAGAGCTTCCGCAACATCGCAATCGGGAGGAATTGTCTTAATGTTTTTTTGGGCCACCTCTTCAACTGTTTTTGTCGTCCACTCCCAGGAAGGGATGCCCCCCAGCGATGAAACCAACATGATTGCAACGATGGCGCCATCTTTCAAAACTGGAAACGCAATGTGCCTGTGATGCCTGCAAACGTCGTCTGCAAACTCCCGCAAAGTGGAGGAGGCCACGGCGGGAACCACGTTGTGCTGCATCACTTCCGCTACTGAAATGTTCCTCAACTCCTGGATACGGAGACCTTCGTGCAGACGCTGGTCACCGGAGGCTGAGGCCTCACCGGAAATTGCGTAGGCGACCGCCGCGCCGATAAGGGCGGGAATGATAAAAGCATGGCCGCCTGTGGCCTCGGCCACAAACACCACCGCAGCGAGCGGAGTCTTATACCCGGCCGCAATGAAGGCTGCCATCCCCGTCGCAGCATACAATTCGATGGAGTTGGTGTGGACAATCGACTGGGCAAAGGCGGTCCCAAAGCTGCCTCCAGTAAGAAATAGCGGAACAAACATGGCGCTGACACCGCCGCTGGCCAGCGTGCACAGCGTTGCCGCAAGCTTGAGCACGCCGAAGACGACCAGTTCCAGGCTGCTGTGATGCCGGCTCAAGATTTGTCCAACCGCTTCATAATTCGGCCCCAGCGGCACCAAAGACCCATGGAACATCATCAGAAATGCGAGCCCGCAGACTCCTGTGAAAAAGCCTCCTATCGTCAGCTTGGTCCAGTGCGGAATTCCCCACTGAACCATGAAGACGCGCGCCCGCCGAAAGGTGATGGTGAAGGCCATGGCGATCAAACCGATGAGAACGCCGAGCAGCCCGCACCACAGAAGATCACGACCGGTGAACGAAGTTGCGCTGGCAAAGTTGAACAGCGGAGTCGCGCCAAGAAAGAAGGCCAGCGTCACGTAGGAGACGACGGAGGCGATGAGCGAGGGCAGCAAGGCCTCATGGGCCAAGTCGTCTTTGTAGGGCATTTCCAACGCAAATACCAGGCCGGTCATGGGGGCGCGAAACACTGCGGCCATCCCGGCTGCAGCACCGCTGATCAGCATGATGCGGCGATCGCGCGGCTCTAGCCTGACGCGCCGCAACTTGGTCCACAGCCACGATCCAATGGCTCCGCCCCCGTAAATGCTGGGGCCTTCCAGCGCCGCGCTGCCGCCAAATCCAACCGTGGTGATGGCCGCCAATATTTTCGGAAAGAATGAACGAACCTTGATGTCCCCCTGATGCTCGTGATAGGAGCGAATGATTTCTTCCGTCGAATGTTCGTCCGGGTCTGGCGTCAGAAATTGCATGACAAGCCCTGTCACCGCAAAGGCCGCCGTCATGATAGGAAGAATGGTCCAGTGATGGCGCAGAAAGCATTGCAGCAGCGGAGGCCAAAGTTTCTTAAGGATAACGATGGCGATAGCAGTAACTGCCAGGCCAGTCGTAATACCGATGATCGGCGCGATGAGCAGCCATTTATACAGATCTCGGGTATAGGTGGCGGCCAGGTCCTCCGAGACCATGGGGAAGTATTTGCGCAGGAGTGGATGCTTAGCGATCCGGACAGCTAAATTTCCATTTGGTTTTGTATTGGTCATTCCTGTCCTAAAAAAATGCTTTGTCGAAGTCTTCTATCGCGGGCTCTGGCTTTGCAAAACATTTTCCAGAGCCCTGATCAGACACGGAGCCTGCGAATTAAGTTCCATCAGATGAGCGCGGGACAGACGGTCCAGCACCTTCTGACCGCGGCGAGTGGTTTGTAGGCAAACGCGGCGGCGATCTTCCGGATCCGTCGCGCGCTGCAACAAACCTTCTTTTTCGCAGCGATCGACCAGTTCCACGACGCTGTTGTGTTTTAGTCCCAGCGCTTCGGCTGCATACGTGATCGACGGGGAACGGTCGGCAGGCGCTCCGGCCACTGCCAGCAAAAGCTGGTGTTGCTGTGGGTGCAGGCCCGCGTTGTTTGCGGCATTTTCACTGACCAATAAAAATTTGCGTAACTGACGGCGGAATTCCGCCAAGGCTTGATGGAGGGCCCGATTGGGATCTTGCTTCCTAAGTCGGTCATTCATTGTTTTATTATATCGCGTCACGATATATTATGAAAGTAATCGACATCGCTTGCCTTGCACACCTGGAACACGGATTCTGAACGGGCCGCGAGGTGCTGGCGATTTACCGTGCTTATGCAAATGTGTTCAGCCAGCCGGCGCAGGCATATCTCATATAAGCTTTCTGGGGGAGGGGGGCACGTTGCCGGCGTCAACCCATAGGATCGGATTGACGAGGCTGATGTGTGCCTCCTCGGGCAGTGCCTGGATCAATGTGCCTTCATGAAACATAGGATACTGAGGAGAGCTGGAACGCTGCCAGCAAATGGAAAACTCCATGAGCCGCGACCGCCACAAATCGTCGTACGCGTCCAAGGGTTCACAATCCGAGCAGCAATTGCGCAAAATGTATGCAGCCCTGCTCGACGCATATGGAAGCCGCAAATGGTGGCCCGCTGAGACTGCATTTGAAGTGGTGCTTGGTGCCTTCTTAACCCAGGCGACTGCGTGGCGCAGCGTCGAGCGCTCGATGGCAAACCTGCGCGAAGCCAGCATGCTGACCGTCGAAGCCATTCGTGGAATATCAGAAGTGACATTGCGCGAACTGATTCGACCCTCCGGCTTC
This sequence comes from Acidobacteriota bacterium, assembly GCA_021793595.1. The sequence continues at coordinate 10,686 of JAJYSL010000100.1, read as the reverse complement.
GTTCAGCGGAAAGCAGCGTCCATCAAAGCCTTTGTCCATTTTCTTGATGAATGCTACGGTGGCTCGCTGGAACAAATGTCGGAAGCACCAACTGCTGAACTGCGCCCACAGTTGCTGGCGTTGCCTGGAGTTGGCCCGGAGACCGCCGATGCCATTCTGCTGTACGCGCTCAAACATCCTGTATTTGTGGTGGACGAATATCTTCGGCGCGTGGTCACTCGGCATGAACTTCTTCCTGCCAACGCGCGCTATGCGGACTTGCAGGCCCTGGGTGACGCTGCGATTTCCAGTCCTACGAGCGAAGAGACTGCCCGCCACGCCAACGAACTGCACGCGCTGATTGTTGAAGTCGGCAAACGTCATTGCGGCACAACACCGCGATGCGAAGGATGCCCATTGCAGGCCTTTCTGCCGGACGCGTAGACGAAGCCGCTATACTAAAGGTTCTGACTGGAAAGATTCGCCGGCAGAATTGTTCCCTATCTGAAAGGAAATTCGTATGAAATATTTTTACTTGTCCGGAGTGCTCACCATCGCGGCCATGTTGTCCGCCGGTGCTGCCAGCGCCCAGACAACGACGCTCAAAGGCATCGTCAGCGATCAGATGTGCGGTGCGCATCACATGATGGCCGGGGCCAGCGCGCAAAAATGTACGCGAGAATGCGTGGGCATGGGCTCCCCATATGCACTCGTGGTCGGCGACAAGATATATACGCTGCAGGCTAACCCTCAAGTAAAGAAGGAACTGTACGCGCTTGCAGGCGCGCCCGCAGTGGTGAAAGGCACGGTATCCGGCATGATCGTGAAAGTCGTCGCGGTGGCACCCGGAAAGTAGAGGTTCGCCTCTCTCCCTGCGTGATCGGCCAAGCTTCCTTATGCACTCCGTTTCGGCGTGATCGGAAGGTCTTCACCGGCCAACTTCATCCGCATGTTCGTCAACCAACCGATTCCTACGATGTCACTCCTACTCTATGTCGCGACGACAAATCCGGGAAAACTTCGTGACTTCGAAGTCGCCGCCAGACCGCATGCGAGCGATGTTGTCTTTGCTCGACTCCCGGGCATGGAGATGATCGAACCCCCATCGGAAGACGGCGCTACGTTTGAAGAGAATGCCCGCAGTAAAGCGATCGAATATAGCCGCCACTCACCCGGAACTATAGTGCTGGCTGACGATTCCGGCTTGGAGGTAGACGCATTGCACGGCGCGCCGGGTGTACGTTCCGCACGCTATGCGGCCGACGCAGCCTTTCATCCCGAGCCATACGATCGAACTGACGATGATATGCGCAACAATGTATTGCTGTTGGAGAATATGCGCGGAGTTCAACCCTTGCGGCGGACGGCGCGGTACCGCTGTGTGCTGGCGGCAGCCCGCGACGGCGAATGCATCGCAGTTGCACACGGCACCGTGGAAGGCACCATTCTCGAAACTCCCCGAGGAAGTGGAGGATTTGGCTACGATCCTCTTTTTTACGTGCCGGAGTTGCATCGGACGATGGCGGAAATCAGCCTTGAAGAAAAATATAAAATCAGCCATCGCGGGCATGCCCTGCGCCGTCTTCTGACACAATTGATTCCGAGCCCGCGCGAAGCGACAAACTTATAAGCCGTCTCCAGCCTAGCTCTTCTCGGTCAGCTCAACCACCGGAGAGATATCGACCTGGGTATCCTCGCGCTTTTTCCAGCTGCCGCAGAGGTAGTCGCGATTCATCACGGCGATGACTTCCAGAGGAATTTCTTTCGGGCATGCACCCGTACATTCACCGATGTTGGTGCAGTTGCCGAAGGCCTCGGCATTCATCTGAGACACCATGTTCAGGGCGCGGCGATCGCGCTCCGGAGCGCCCTGAGGCAGAGTGCTGAGATGCGCGATTTTTGCTCCGGTAAATAGCGCGGCGGACGCGTTGGGGCAGGCGGCCACGCAGGCGCCGCAGCCGATGCAGGCCGCGGCGTCCATGGCCTTGTCCGCAGTTTCTTTGCCGATGAGCAGCGTATTGCCATCCGACGCTTGCCCGGTGGAGATGGAGACGTATCCGCCGGCTTCAATGATGTGATCGAAAGCGCGGCGGTCGACAATCAGATCCTTGATAAGAGGAAAGGCCACTGTGCGCCAAGGTTCGAGCACCAACTGATCGCCGTCCTTGAAGTGCCGCATGGTCAACTGGCAAACAGTCGTCGCGCGCTCCGGGCCATGCGCCATGCCGTTGATCATGAAGCCACAGGAACCACAGATGCCTTCGCGGCAGTCGTGCTCAAACGCCACCGGCTCTTCGCCGCGCTCAATCAGCGATTCATTCAGCACGTCGAGGCATTCCAGCATCGACATTTCCGCATCGACATTGTCGACCGCGTAGGTGACGAATTTGCCCTTCTCTTTACAGTTCTTCTGCCGCCAGATTTTCAATGTTAGTTTCATTACTTGTAGCTCCTCTGGCTCGGATGAACGTAATGGAATTCGAGCGGTTCCTTAGTCAACTCAGGAGCGGTGTCGCGGCCGCGATAGCCCCACGCAGCCACATAGGAATAGTGCTCATCGTCGCGCTGAGCCTCGCCTTCCGGCGTCTGATACTCCTCGCGGAAGTGGCCGCCGCAGGACTCGTTCCGGTCGCGTGCGTCGATACACATCAATTCTGCCAGCTCAAAGAAGTCCGCCACACGGCCTGCTTTCTCCAGACTCTGATTCAGATCGTCGCCACTGCCGGGAACGGTAACGTTGTGCCAATACTCGTCGCGCAGCACACGAATTTCTCCAATCGCCTTTTCGAGACCTTCCGCCGTGCGCGCCATGCCACAGTAGTCCCACAAAATCTTGCCTAGCTCGCGATGGAAAGAATCCACCGTGCGCTTGCCCTTGATGGAGAGCAGCTTGTCGATCTTTTGCTGGGCGGTGGTAAGCGCGTTTTGTACTTCAGCGTGCGATTCGTCCACTTTGGCGAACTTGTTGGTTGCCAGATAATTTCCCACCGTGTAGGGAATGATGAAGTAGCCGTCCGAAAGTCCCTGCATCAGCGCGCTGGCGCCCAAGCGGTTTGCGCCGTGGTCGGAAAAATTCGCTTCACCCAGCACAAACAATCCCGGGATGGTGCTCTGCAGTTGATAGTCCACCCACAGGCCGCCCATGGTGTAGTGGATCGCCGGGTAGATGCGCATCGGCACCTTGTAGGGATCTTCGTCCGTGATGCGCTGGTACATGTCGAACAGGTTTCCGTAGCGCTCACGAATTGTCTTCTCGCCTAGCCGCGCGATCGCCTCGGAAAAGTCTAGGTAGACACCGAGCCCCGTCTTCCCTACACCGCGGCCTTCATCGCAGACGGCCTTGGCATTGCGCGAAGCTACGTCGCGCGGCACAAGATTGCCGAAACTCGGGTAGCGCCGTTCCAGGTAATAATCGCGCTCATTTTCGGGGATTTCATTCGGTGGCCGCTTGTCACCCTTCAGCTTCGGCACCCAGATACGACCGTCGTTGCGCAGCGACTCGCTCATCAGCGTCAGCTTCGATTGGTACTCGCCGGAGACCGGGATGCAGGTAGGATGAATCTGCGTGAAGCATGGATTGGCGAACAGCGCTCCACGCTTGTAGGCGCGCCAGATGGCGGTGGCGTTGGAACCCTTGGCATTCGTCGACAGGTAATAGACGTTACCGTAGCCGCCGGTTGCCAGGATCACAGCGTCCGCCAGATGGACGTCAAATGTACCGGTCACCAGGTCGCGAGTCACGATGCCTCGCGCTTGCCCATCGATCACGACCAGCTCAAGCATCTCGGTGCGCGGGATCATCCTGACGGTTCCTGCATGGACCTGGCGTTCCAGCGCCTGATATGCGCCCAGCAGTAGCTGCTGCCCTGTCTGGCCTCGCGCGTAGAAAGTGCGCGATACCTGCGCGCCACCGAAGGAGCGATTCGTCAGCGTCCCACCGTATTCCCGAGCAAATGGAACACCCTGGGCCACGCATTGATCGATAATGTGGTTGCTGATTTCCGCCAGCCGATAAATGTTGCCTTCACGTGCGCGAAAGTCCCCGCCCTTCACCGTGTCATAGAAAAGCCGGAAAATGCTCTCGCCGTCGTTGGGATAATTTTTTGCCGCGTTGATGCCGCCCTGCGCGGCGATGGAGTGCGCACGACGGGGCGAGTCCTGAAAGCAAAAGCATTTGACGTTATAGCCCAGCTCGCCGAGCGACGCCGATGCGGAGGCTCCAGCCAGACCGGAACCCACCACGATCAGGGAATGCTTGCGCTTGTTCGCAGGATTGACCAGCTTCATGTCGAAGCGAGCCTTGTCCCATTGTTGTTCAATCGGACCGGAAGGGATTCTTGCGTCGAGTGTCATGTTATCTCACGAGTCCAAGCAGAATGCTAATTGGGATCGATATGTATCCCAGGACAATCAGAGTTGCAATCAAGAGCGCAGCGAGTTTCATGGTCTGCGTGTGACGAGGATGGGCGATTCCCACCGACTGGAACATGCTCCAGATGCCATGCCGTAAATGGAAACCCAGGAGCGTAATTGCGAAGATGTACCACGCCGATACCCACCAAACCTGAAAACCCGACACCAGGTTATGGTAGACGTCACCTTCAATAAACCGCGCCTCGGGATGAATGTACCCAGCCGTGAACTGCAGCAGATGGAAGATGATGAACACCAGAACGATGGGTCCGCTCCAGTACATCGTGCGCGAGGCATAGGAGGAGTTGATGGCCTCTTTGCGAGAATAGCCAATCGGTCGCGCCTTCAAGTTTCGCAATGCCAACTGCACCGTCGCGGTAATGTGCAGGAGGATCGCAAGAATCAGCGTGCCGCGGACAATCCATAGCACTTCGCCTATGCTGTGCAGAAAATGGCCGTACGCGTTGATTTTTTGTGGCCCTTCAAAAACCTGCAGGTTGCCCAGCAGATGGCCGATCACAAATAGAAACATCATGACGCCAGTGACTGCCATGACGACTTTCTTTCCGTTCGTGGACTGCCAAAACGTGACCGCACGATTTCTGCGCGGGCGAACCTCTGCGCTGATCGTTGCGCTCATGAAATTTTTCCAACCTCGTCAAAGTAGTTCATGAATCTCCAGACCCTGTGTTCGGTTGAGGATTCTTTCTCCCTATCCTGCTGCCTGAGACGATGGAGTCGATGCGCGTGCTGCGCTACCGATCATCGTTGAAAGCACGCGGCTGTCCACGCAGTTTGTGAAGAAGCCGCCATTCAACTGCCAGAAAAGACATGGAAGAGTCAACAACCATTATTGGAGCGTTTTAGGGTGAGAGTCAAGGGAAGCGGTCGGTTAGCAGAAGGAATCTTTTCTTCCAGCAGGTTGAAGAAGTGGCAGTCGCGACTGCAAACCTTCAGTGAAATAGAAAAGCCTCGCGCCGTTCCTCCGACATGGAAAGCCAGCGCGAGGCCGGTGAGGCTACGGTGCGTGAACCTGCCGTAACCTCGATTTTTTTCGATCGGGCTTCAGAGAAGCCCGATCAGACGGGTCCCACATTGCTGAATTCGCCGGGATCGTTGTTTCTCTGCCTCTCCTTGCCACGCTCGGCAATCTTATCTGCTTCGCGTTCCACTCTACGATGCGCTTGTGCAGCCTGTTGATCTTCAGAATCGACCTTGGGATCGAGCGGCTTGGCTGGTGTGTTCCCGATTCAAATCGAGCGTTTCCGCCATGATGTTTCCCTCTGTTCATTGACGGTGACAGACCCTGAGTGGTGGGTTGTCTGGTTCACGGACCACTCCAGCAACCCACCCTTGGATGCATTACTGACAGCCGGTAAAGGCAATCGTGGCGGCGTTTCCTGATGCTGCCGTCAGCGGCCCACCAGACGTAGTGGTATTGGCCTGCATGTTTGGGGAGGAACAGTCAAGCGATCCTCCCGAACCAGGGATTTCTGCCTGGGCATCGACCACGTAATTGACTGGCGTAGATGTCGATTGGCTGAATTGACTTCCGCTCGCCTGGTACGTTGCGATATTGGGCCATACCGACGGAACATACAACGCATAGTTGACGCAATCGACGTTCGTCGCGCAGCTTCCGCCAGCCGCCGTTGCATAGGTTCCGTCCGGACTATATGCAGAAGAAGCCCCAATCACCCCAGTCATCGGAAGCAGAGGTATTGTGATGGTCGGTCCGTTACCGGGAAGTTGTTGAAGCGCGGCAAGCTGCAAATCCGCAACGGTGCCGGCTGTCGCGCTATTTTGCGAAGTCACCAGTCCGTTCAGTAAAGACTCCTGCGTATTGGGCACCAGTGCAATGTTTCCTGTTGTTTGCCCTGGCTGAATGCTCAACACCACACCTGCGGAATAGGCAACCCCAGGCACAGTGCCGTTCGCAAGAGTCGCAGGGCCTACCGCGACAATGTCATAAGTACCCGCGGGTAACGGGCAGAAGACGAAATTGCCATTAGAATCCGTTAGAGTTCTCATGATGATGTTGTCAATGCCGCTTGTCGTATCTTTTTGCTCCGCGGCAACGACCACTGGTCCACTAGTAATCGGTTTCCCCGTGACGGAGCTGACGACTGTCCCGTTGATGGAAGTCGATGTTGTACTCATCTCTCCCGCATGGAGAACAGGCTTCAGCCGGTAAGTCCCGTTTCCCTCCTGAAGAATGGAGGAACAAGTGTTGAAGTCGATATCCAGGTCCTCTGTCTGACCCGCTCCCACCGTGAACTGTCCATTCGCTATTTGCCCGGACGGAATTTTTAATCCAGTCTGCGCCTCGCTGGAGAGCGCCAGATCATGCATATTGCCATCCGACGTGACAACGCAGTTGGCGTAGTTTCCACACTGATTATTGGAAATGGAAGGTCCCTGCGAATCGGGGGCGAGAATGATCCTGATCTGCTGGTAATTGCCAGCCTGTAACTCTACCTTGGAACCCAGCATTGCAAGGAAACATTGACCGCCAGCCGGACCCAACAGATTCACCTGCATGGGTGACGAGGCTAGATTGGGCGTGAGGTCGACAAAGCTGGGATCATTGTCGGGGGCGTTCGCATTGGTGCTCGCTTTGACATCTGTGATGGTGACGTAGACCGCTTTGAACGGCCCATTAGGCGCCTGGCAGGTTGCCGGATCGCTCAAGCTGACACTCACAGATCCAGCTTTCATGCTAGGGCTCGATGATCCACCCGAGCAGCCGATCGCGATCAGTGCCGAGATCGTCATTGCGGCAGTAAGGGAGAGAATGACTCGCATGTTGCCTCCACAAAACTTTTTAGGAATTAAGCTAACCTGAAGACGGGAGTATCAAGAAAATGAAAGCGATAGTTTCGATCATTTTAGAACGCAGGATAAGAACTTATCCTTAGGGATCAATTTATTAAATTCTTCACTATTCAACGAAGATATTACTCAAGTAACTTATACGGTAGTTTTCTAGGTTATGCGATGCAGTAGGATTTTTTGCTTGAAAAATATGCCACCTGTCGCGCGCCTCGCACTTCAGTTAGGTTGTGTAGAGAATGGAAGAAATAAAGGGACATTGCAAAGCTTCGAGCGACTTCAAGGGTGGGACGACAAACGCGGCCTTCATCTATTCAGTACACTCGCGTGCAAGGGTCATGCGGCTATCGGCATTGCGTAAAACTAATGGACGAGGTCATCGCCGTTTCACCCGAGCCAATCGTTACCGGCCCATTCGGCGCTTGCAGACGACCCGCCGTGCACGCGGCTGCACTGTCCGTGCCGGGTATTGCGGCAACTGAGTCCGCAGTATATCCGGGTACGCTCCCCTGCTGTTGCTTGAACTGCGCGGTTTGCTCGGAGCAGGCGACGACGTTCGGCGTTGACGTGGGTAGCTGCATGGCGAATGACGCGCAATCCGCACCGGGTACGCAATTGGAGCCGTTCGTCGTCAACATGGCTTCGTTGTACGGGCTCTGGCTGGGCAACAGCGGCACAGTAATCGTGGTCCCGTTGGTCGCAACCTGCTGCAGCGCGTCTGCCCGCACCGCCAGCGAAACACCGAGCGGATTCATGCCCGTGCCCTGGGTCGTGATCAGCCCTTCTAACGTGCCCTGCCGCGATCCGGGCACCAGCGGAATTTTACCCGCCAACTGTCCAGACTGAATGCCCGTCTCTACACCGGCGGAATAGGAAACACTCGCTCCATCCACGCCAACCGCGACCAAATCATACGTTCCCTGAGGCACGGGGCACAAAACAAATGTGCCGTCGCTGCCTGCCGCGGTACGCATCAGGATCCTGTCAATCCCCGTCGCCGCATCTTTCTGCTCTAATGCCACCACGACATTCCCGCCCGATAGCGGTTGTCCCGTTTTCGAACTGACAACGGTGCCGCTGATCGTGCTGCCCGTCGACGGAATCAGCCCGGCACGAACGATGGGATTGAATTCGTATTGGCCGTCGGCTGTCGCCAGGATGGACGAGCACACATCGAAATTCAAATCGATATACGGCTGATCGCCGGCGTTGAATGCAAGACCGCCGTTAATAATGTGGTTCGCCATCAACTGAATGCCCCGCTTCGCCACTTTAGGAAGCGCCAAATCGTGCAGGCTGTTGTCCGACCGCACCAGGCAATTCGCGTAGGAGGCACCGCATGCATTGTTCGAAACGCTCGACGCCCGCGAATCCGGCGCAAGAAAGATACGCACCTGCTGGTAATTTCCCGCCGCCACTTGCTGCCCCACGCCAAGCGAAGCCAGGAAGCAATGGCTGTTCGCCTGGCCCAACAGATCCACCTGCTGCGGAGCTGCGGAGAGCCCAGGGGTCAAGTCAACGAAACTTGGATCGTTCGCGGCCGCATCGGCATTTGTGCTCGCCTGCACGTCCGCAACGGTGACGTACACATGGGTAAAGGGACCACCGGACGCTTTGCAGGCTGCAGGGTCACTAATTACGATACTCACAGCAGCACCATTAGTAATCGGATTAGTAACTGGGTTAGTAACCGGTGACGTAACCGGGGTCGTGGGAGAGCTCAAAGTTGCTCCCGTGTTCATCGGGGCACCTCCAGCACATCCAAATGAAACAAGACACAGCAGTATGACTACGCACGCGGTGGGGATCCAAGGGCGCATCGGTTCTCCAATTCATCTGTAAAACTTATAAATCTGCGGGTGATGGTGCCAATGTCCAAGCATGCAAGATGCCATAGCTGGTGTTACCCCCAGAGTTGTGGAAGCCGTACCTCCCTTCGTTCGTAACTTACTCTAAGTGCGAGAGGAAGGGGCAAAACGGTGGTTACTTATAGGTTACCAAAGTAGCAGGAAATTCCCATTTTGGGAATTTCGCAGACCGGCAATAGATTCCAAACCGCGTACTTTTTACACCCGACCAGGCAAATCCACGCGGATTTTCATTCGAAGAACACTCACATCAGCGACGACCATTAGGAGGCAGTCGGTCGCAGTTGAGCTTCGACACACGGAACCACAGGCGGGGAGATCGTCGTGCTTCACAGGCTGCGCGAACCGTTACAATACGGAGTGATGGTTCCTTCAAGCTTTCGACTCCCTCTCCTGTATCCAATCGCCCTTTTCAGCTTTGTCGTCTACGGACAGATCTACGCAGCTCCGACTGCTGGCAATCCCAACGCGCCCCAACAGCAACAGCAGACGAGCCCGCAGCGGCCGAACGACTCTGCCGCACAATCTCAGCAGTCCTCCCCTGCCGCAACTGACTCTTTGCCCGATGATCCAGCCACGACGGCCCACATTGAGGCTCCGATCGCGCCGGACGGTCCCACTGCGGTGTTGGATACTTCGATGGGCCGGATGACGTGCGGGCTCTACACCAAAGAGGCTCCGATCGCGGTTGCAAACTTTATCGGACTGGCAACGGGCACCAAGGAATTCACCGATGCCGTCACCCACAAGAAGGTGCATGGCAAGCCCTTCTACAACGGCACCACGTTTCATCGTGTGATTCCGGGATTCATGGTTCAAGGGGGAGATCCTACGGGCACCGGAATGGGGGATGCTGGCTATTTTTTCAACGATGAGATCGATCCAAATCTGACCTTTAATGTGGCTGGCCGCCTGGCGATGGCGAATGCCGGCCCGAATACCAACGGCTCCCAGTTTTTTATTACTGTGGCTCCGCAACCTGCTCTCGATCAGCACTACACCATCTTCGGGCAATGCGATCCTAATAGCGTTCTGGTCGCCGAATCGATTACTCAGGTGCCGCGAGACTCACAGGATAAGCCGCACGATCCGGTGTATCTCAACAAGGTCACGATTGTGCAGCCGGGCCAGCCAATGCCGCCCGCTCCAGCACAATCGACGTCTCCAGCCGCGGCGGCCACTTCAACGCCGGCGCCGAGCCAGCCTTGATCCTCCACGCAATTGACACCTCAACCGATACCAATCTGAACGATGTAGTCCGACAAGTTTTCAATCTTTCAAGAGGAGTTCGCCCATTATGACTCAAACACCCGGAACCTACGCCATCTTCCAGACATCCCAGGGCAAGATCGTATGCCGTCTCTACGAAAAAGACGCGCCGAAAACCGTAGCCAACTTTATCGATCTCGCTGAAGGCAATCGCGAGTGGACGCATCCTACCAATAACAAGAAATCCAAAGATAAGCTATTCGACGGAACTATTTTTCATCGGGTCATTCCGAAGTTCATGATCCAGGGCGGCGATCCGGCCGGCACTGGCTTCGGTGGCCCGGGCTACAAATTTGAAGATGAGACTAAGGGCTCTCCGCACAGC
>JAJYSL010000562.1 GCA_021793595.1 Acidobacteriota bacterium | reverse complement strand
CGACCGACGCCAAGCGCGGCAAGATTTTCACGCGCCTGATCAAGGAAATCACCATGGCGGCCCGAGCTGGCGGGGGAGATCCGGATGGCAATCCACGCCTGCGCGGCGCCATTGCAGCCGCCAAAGCGGAGAATATGCCGGCCGACAACATCAAACGCGCCATCCAGCGCGGTACAGGCGAACTGGAAGGCGCTGCCTATGAGGAGATCACCTTTGAAGGCTATGGGCCAGGCGGCGTTGCAGTCATTGTGGAAGCAACCACAGACAATCGCAACCGGACCGTGAGCGAGATTCGTCATGGGTTTGCGAAAAACGGTGGCAATCTGGGTGAATCCAATTCCGTCTCCTGGATGTTTTCCAAAAAGGGTCTCATCTCTGTCGCCAAGTCTGCTGCAGATGAAGAGAAATTGATGACCGTAGTGCTGGAAGCCGGCGGCGACGATATTCGCGACGAAGGCGATTCCTGGGAGATACTGACCGAACCGGCAGCCTTCGATGCGGTTACGGCAGCGCTGAAGTCGGCAGGAATCGAAACGCAAATGGCGGAAGTGACCCTGCTGGCATCGACCTATACCAAGCTGGAAGGCACAGCGGCGGCGCAGATGGTTCGCCTGCTGGAAGCGCTGGAAGATCAGGATGACGTGCAAAACGTCTATTCCAACTTCGATATGGACGCCAAACAGCTGGAAGAGATCGCAGGCTGAGCGGTTATTGCCAGACCTTATGTTCGTTGCTGATTAGAACATCCTGGAGTGCTCTTGAAGAAGCAGATCGTTGGTACATGCTTAGTTTTCCTTGGGTTGGTACACGGTGCTTTTTCCCAGACAAGTTCCTCCTCTATTTCCCAGAGCGTCCGCCCTTCTGCCTCCGTCAAGGTTGCAAACAGTGATGAACCTGTTTCTTCGGTAATGCGAAGGGACCCCTGGGAGCGAGGGATTTTTCTCGACGGCGGCCTGGGGACATCCGGAGAAACCAGCGACCACTTCCTCAACGCGGGCGTGCGTATCGGCAAAGTATTGACAGATGCAGCAGGCCCTGGCTTTATTCGCGGGCAGTTTGAATATGCGATTGAATTGATTCCATACTGGCAGGCTTTTACTCCTGTACAGACCTACACCCTAATCGAGGGAACTCCTCCTAAGCCGCGACAGATTACCACCGGTGGCACATATACCGGCCTGAGCATCACCCCCATCATTCTGCGTTGGGATTTGGTTCATTGGAAGCGAGTGATGCCCTGGATGCAGGGGGGGGGCGGTCTGATCTGGACCAATCATAAGTTTCCGCCTAATGGATCCCGGGGGACGAGTGTCTGGAACTTCGAGCCCCAGTTCGGGCTGGGGATACATTACTTTCTGAGACCTCGCCAGTCGATTAATTTTGCCGCCAATGCCGTGCATATATCCAACGCGAGCCTGGGGGATGCCAATCCCGGCGTCAATGCGACCGTCCGGTTCCAAATCGGCTATACATGGTGGAAGTAACAGGCGCACCTAGATGAACACGAAAGATGCCATCGTTGAGTGTGTGCCAAATTTTTCCGAGGGGAAGAATCCAGCGGTGGTGCGGGCGATTGTCCACGCCATGCAAGTGGATGGCGTCTCGCTGCTGGATTATTCGCTCGATTCCGATCATAACCGCTCGGTTGTGACCATCGCGGGTGCTCCGGAACTTGTAATGGAATCGGTCCTGCGTGGGGTTGCCAAGGCGGTGGAATCGATCGACCTGACGGCGCAGCAAGGTGTGCATCCCAGAATTGGCGCGGCAGATGTTATTCCGCTGGTCCCGATTCGTGGCATTTCCTTGCCCGAGTGCGCGGTGCTGGCGCGGCAGCTGGGACAGGAGATCTGGAAACGATATCAAGTGCCGGTATATTTTTATGAGGCAGCCGCATTGCGTCCGGACCGACGCTTGTTGGAGGATGTTCGCAATGGCCAGTTTGAGGGGCTACAAAAGAAGGTCCAGCAGGATGTGGCGCGGCGTCCGGATGTGGGCGGCCCTTCTCTGCACCCCACAGCAGGGGCCAGCGCCGTGGGGGCAAGGCAGCTTTTGATAGCCTGCAATGTTTATCTGAACACTGGCAACGTGGGGATTGCACGCACCATTGCCCGTGAGATTCGGGGATCGAGCGGAGGCCTGGCAGGACTGAAGGCGATGGGGGTTCTGGTTCGCGGCCGCGCCCAGGTTTCGATGAATATCACGGATTTTCAGGCGACGCCGATCAACGCGGTTTATCGGGCCGTGAGGGATGCGGCAGCTCGTTTAGGGGCCCAGCCGGATTTTGTGGAATTGATCGGATTGGTGCCGGAGGCAGCCATCGAGCCAGACGCTGAATGGATGGCACTGGCGACGAACTTTTCGTCGGACCGCACCCTGGAGCGTAAACTGGAATCGCCACTAAATTGGCCATAAACCGGCTTGGATCGCTCGGCCTGAACATGACTTCCGATCCAGTCGCACGCCGAAAAATAGAGCGCCAAAGAAAGAACCGAATGGCGCCAAGACACCGCAGCCAAATGTGAGGAGATGTACATGAGTCATTGGAAGAAGATTTTGGGATGCAGCCTGGGTGCGCTGGCGCTCGCCGTTTCCACCCTTTCGGCATCGGCGTCCCA
>JAJYSL010000099.1 GCA_021793595.1 Acidobacteriota bacterium | reverse complement strand
CAGTAAAGTATGGAAAGGATGGAAATTCAGCTGGTCACACTGGGGCGACGCACCACCGGCAAGCAGGCCGCCGCCGACGAACTGTATTCCGGCTATTGCCAGCGCATTGCGCGCCACTGCGGTTGCCGCACCGAACACTACCCGACCGAAGAAAAGTTTTTTGCCGCATGGGAGCGTGGCAACCGCGCCCGCTCCATGCTGATTTTGCTGGATCACCGCGGACGCACCTGGTCATCAGAAACTTTTGCCCAATGGCTGCAACGCGAACAGGATCGCGGCATTCAACTGTTCACCTTTGCCGTTGGACCCGCGGATGGCTGGTCGGAAGAGGTGTTGCAGCAAGCCACCACGCGTCGCGACTGGTTGGTGTTATCGCTCGGCCCCATGACTTTGCCGCATGAGCTGGCTGCGGTGGTGCTCGCGGAACAAATCTATCGCGCCTTCACCATCGTCGAAGGCCATCCCTACCACTTAGGACATTGAACGTGCGCGAAGGCCATTCGCGGCTAGCTTCTAGCTAGTTGCGAATGGACAGGAGCTAAAGGCTACTATATGACGGACGCGAGGCGCGGACTGATTCTCATCAACACCGGTTCCGGAAAAGGGAAGACCACGGCTGCCATGGGCACGGGCCTGCGTGCTGTCGGCAGCGGTATGCGCGTGTTGATGCTGCAATTCCTGAAAGGCTCCTGGCACTATGGCGAGCTGGATGCCGTCCAGGCCTTTGGCGGCAACTGGGTGATGAAGCAGATGGGTCGCGGCTTCGTGAAAATCGGCGGCGCGGAAACGGATCCGGAAGATATCCGCATGGTGGAGGCTGCATGGGAAGAGGCTCGCCAGGCCATTTTCTCTGGCGAGTGGGATATGGTGATCCTCGACGAAATCAACTATGCCATCGGCTACAACATGCTGGATCCGGCGCGTGTCGTGGAAGCGCTGAAGCAGAAGCCGGAGATGGTGCACGTCATTCTGACCGGGCGCAACGCCCATCCCAGCCTGATTGAAATTGCGGACACCGTAACTGAAATGCGCGAAGTGAAGCACGCGTATCAGAAGGGAATTCTGGCGCAGCGCGGCATCGAATATTAGCGAGCCGGATGCCCCAGGTTCCGTCCGCCGCGGCGAATCAGACCTGGGTTGCTACTCCGCAGTTTAGGATGGATGCAATATGTCCTGGTTTAAACGCAACGAGAACGAAAACGAGATTGAGACCACGCCGGAAAAGAAAGTCCGCACCGAGGGTCTGTGGACCAAGTGCGACAGCTGCGGCCAGACCATCTGGAAGGCCGACCTGGAAGCCAATCTGAACGTCTGCCCGAAATGCGGCAAACACTTCAAACTCTCAGCCAGGGCTCGTATCGATAGCCTGCTTGAGCCCGGCTACCGCCTGATCGACACAGAATTGCGTTCCACGGATCCACTCAACTTCACCGATCTGAAGCCATATAAGGATCGTCTGAGTAAAGCGCAGCGCGACACCGGAATCAATGACGCGATTCTGACGGCACTCGGCAACATGGGTCACCATGCGGTCGTTGTCAGTGCGATGGAGTATGCCTTCATCGGTGGCAGTATGGGCGCTGTTGTCGGAGAATCCATCAGTCGCGCCGCCGATCATTCTCTTGAAACCCGCGATCCGCTCATCATCGTCGCCACTTCCGGCGGCGCTCGCATGATGGAAGGCATTGTCAGCCTGATGCAACTGCCGAAAATCTCCGCGCGTCTGGCGTTGATGGACGACGCCAAAATTCCCTACATCTCCGTGCTCACCGATCCCACCTTCGGCGGGGTCACCGCCAGCTTTGCCATGCTGGGGGATCTCAATGTTGCCGAGCCCGATGCGCTGATCGGTTTTGCCGGCCCGCGCGTCATCGAACAAACCATTCGCCAGAAATTGCCGGAAGGCTTTCAACGATCGGAGTTTCTGCTGGAACACGGCATGCTCGACGCCGTCGTTCCCCGCAAAGAATTGAAGCAATACCTCATCCGCGCCCTCGACTTTATGCAGCCAAATAGTTCATTGTTGTGAATGCGGCTTGATTGCGGCGGTCAAGCGGAATCCCATATAGATTGAAATGATTCCAAGGCCGGAGTTTTTAGCCTGTGGCAGATCACGTAAATCGCGCGAAGCGGTCCCTCATTATGGCGGCTGTCCATTCTCGCGATACGACCCCTGAAATAGCAGTGCGAAAAATTGTTCGCTCCCTGGGATACAGATACCGGCTTCACGACAGTAGCCTGCCGGGTAAGCCAGACTTGGTTTTTCCGTCGCGACGCAAAGTTGTGTTCGTGCATGGCTGCTTTTGGCATCGACACGCAAAGTGCAAGTATGCCACTAGCCCCAAGACCCGTGTAGCATACTGGCAAGCAAAGTTTTTTGCCAACGTCGCGCGTGACCGTCGCACTCGACGAGAATTGAAAAAATTGGGCTGGGCGCAGATGACGGTGTGGCAATGTGAACTCAAGAAACCCGAGAAATTGACGGAGCGACTCGATGACTTTCTCGCGGATTAAGAACGGAAAAGGTACCGGCCGTCCGATCGGAATTGACCTATTTGCCGGAGCCGGGGGCCTATCGCTCGGTTTCGAGCAAGCGGGATTCGACGTAGCGGCTGCGGTCGAGGTCGATCCGATTCATTGCGCCGTACACGAGTTTAACTTCCCCAATTGCGCCGCAATATGCGCGGACGCTACAAAAATCACAGGAGCGGGCATACGAAAGGCGGCGAAGCTGAATGGCGCAGCCGTAGACGTTGTTTTCGGCGGCGCGCCATGTCAAGGATTCTCCCTCATCGGGAAAAGAGCCTTGGATGATCCACGCAATCGACTTCTGCTGGAATTCGTCCGCCTCACCGTAGAACTGGACGCGAAGTACTTTGTTTTTGAAAACGTGAAAGGTCTAACGATTGGCAATCATCGCCAACTGCTAGAGGAATTGATCGCGATGTTTCACTCCAACGGGTACCAAGTGTTATTACCCTATCGCGTGCTGAATGCAGCCGACTTCGGCGTTCCCCAAGATCGACGCCGACTTTTCTTGATAGGTGCGAAGAGAGGCCTTCCGCTGCCACAATACCCGACCCCTGTCGCCGCTGCGCCCACAACGGTGTGGGAAGCGATCGGCGATTTGCCAGACCCCGATGAGTACCCGGAGTTGCTCGACTCCGATATGGTTGAGCATGCACGCTTCCGCAAGGCATCACGGTATGCGCGGATCCTGCGTGGATTGGCTGAAGATGTCCGAGACTTTTCACACCCAAGACAATGGGACCCAAAGCGTCTTACCTCCAGTATGCGCACCGAACACACTCCATTGTCGCAACGCCGGTTCAACGCCACAGGGTCGGGCAAGGTAGAGGCAGTGAGCCGATTTCTCAAGCTTGATCCGAAGGGGATATGCAACACGCTTCGAGCGGGGACCGGAAGCGATCGCGGGGCGTTTACCTCGCCCCGCCCGATCCATCCCTATGCGCCTCGCTGCATTACGGTTCGCGAGGCCGCGCGACTTCATTCCTATCCCGATTGGTTCCGTTTGCACACGACAAAATGGCATGGATTTCGTCAAGTTGGAAATTCCGTGCCACCGCTTCTCGGCCGCGCCGTAGCTGCGGAACTCCTTCTCACGATGAAGAAAGAACCTCTGCGTCCAGAACAGACCATTGAACTAGGCCAGGAATCTCTGCTGCAAATGACGATGAGTGCTGCGGCGAGATATTACGGCGTGTCTGAAAACGTTGTGGGAAGACGGCTGCGCCGGGTGGACCGCCTGGATGTCGCACAACTTAGTTTTGCGATGGCCTGAAGACCTATATGGCGAAGAAGATTGACAAAGGGGCGCAGTATGTACCGATCATCGTCAACGTGTTTCGGAAACATTGGGCCAAGGGTACGGAAGAGTTTGAATTTCATCGAGACGAGCTTGTTGCAGCCGCTGCGGCGGTAGGTGTCGAGCGCCCGGATAACCTGGGCGACGTAATTTACAGCTTTAAATTTCGCCGCGACCTGCCTGGTGAAATACTGAAAACCGCACCGAAGGGCAAGGCGTGGATAATCGAAGGCGCGGGAAGAAGTTTGTATCGCTTTCGACTAGTTGAAATCGGGGGCACGACGATCAGGCCTCGCGAAGACATCGCTGCCACAAAAATTCCCGATTCTACGCCTGAGATCATCGGCGCTTATGCGCTTGGCGATGAGCAGGCGCTGTTGGCCAAAGTCCGATACAACCGCCTGATCGATATTTTTCTGGGGCTGACGACGTATTCTCTACAGAATCATCTTCGTACCCACGTGAAGGGCATGGGACAGATCGAAATCGACGAGATTTATGTCGGTCTCAATCGAAATGGCGCCCATTATGTGATTCCGGTACAGGCGAAAGGCGGCTCAGACAAACTTTCACCCGTACAAACTACGCAGGACATCGCATGCTGCGAAGCAAAATTTCCGGACTTGATTTGCCGCCCAGTGTCCGCGCAATTTATGGAGGACGACGTAATCGCTCTCTTCGAATTGACCGTCGAGACAGGGCGTGTGCTGATCGTCGAAGAACGTCACTATCGTCTTGTCCCTGCCGATCAGATCGACTTCGATACCAAGCGTCAATACGCGGATCGCTCGTAGCATGGCATAGGCGGGTTGGGCCTGCGCAAACTCAATTAATCTCTGCTCCCGCGTCGGCTTAAGTACCATCGCCGTGCGAAGAAATATGAAATTGACAGGGCTAATGTTCCCGACAATGCCCTGACTTCGAGTTTGCTGGAATGCGATAGCAACCAGATCACCACAATGGAACCCAAAGTCCCAACCAGCGGCCCGCCGGGTGCGCGGAAGGCCCCCGGGACTCGATCGCGGGTGTAGCGCAGCTTCAACGCTCCCAGGCAAACGGCCAGGTAGACGCACAAAATTGAAGCGCTGGAAAGTACAGCCAGGTGCTTAAAGCCTCCGGACGCTGCCAGCAGAAACATCAACGCCGCCACTGTGACAATCGCAACGTGTGGCGTACGGAACCGCGGATGGACACGGGCGAGAGCTGCCGGCAGAGTGCCGTCTTCCGCTGCCAGAAAAAACGCGCGCGGCGTCGATAACATTCCGCCCGCCATAGTGCCGAAAATCGACACCGCGACGCCGATCAGAACCAGCGTGCTGCCGGCGACACCCACAACTCTTCCGGCGACCGCAGCCAGCGGCGCGGTTGTCTGGTGTGCCAATTCGCCGCCGAGAACGCCTTGGCTGACCAGCTGGAGTGCGACATACAACACGATCACTGTTGCCGTGGCGCCGTACATGGCCCTCGGCACAGAGCGTGCTGGATCGCGAATTTCAGCGCTGGGCGCGAGTGCTTCTTCAATGCCCTGGAAGGCAAAAAATAAAATCAGCGATGCCTCTCCCAGCTTGCCTGCCGGCGGCCATCCCGACCATCGCAGTTGATGCCAATGCATGAAGAAGACGCCGGCACCGACCGCCAGCAGTAAGGGGACCAGCTTGGCGATGGTCCCGGCCACCGCGACGTGAAGTCCCTGGCGAGCTCCGACGACGTTCACTGCGGCCAGACCAGCGAACAACAAGAACAATACCAACACGCGCGCAATGCCATGGCCCAGCACCGGTATCCAGATCGCCAGCGAACTCACCAGTGCAATCGCCAGCGCGGCGTTCGCGATCACTTCATAGCCCACCGAATACATTACCCACGCAAGAAACCCCATCAACGGCCCAAAGGCTTCGTCGACGTAAGCAACGCCGCCGCCGGACCGTGTCACAAAGCTTCCAATCTCGATATAACAGGTGATTACCAGCGCCACCGCCAGTCCGCAGATCAGATAAGCGAGGATGGCCGCCGGTCCCAGGATGGCTGCGACGAATGCCGGCACGACAAAGATTCCGGCGCCCACCGCGATGTTGACCGCCGCTCCGCCCAGCCCCCACGCTCCGATGACCCGCTTCAGCTTGTCGTCTGCGTGCGACACCCCGTCGGGCGACTGGGCGAGGATCTTTTCTGTCGTCATGAAATCCGTCGACTGCGATCTAAAATATCTGGGCGGATGAAGTCCTACTCCACCCGCCCAGGAATTGCTTTTCTGCGATTGAGTTTACTGCTTACCCCAGAAATCCGGCGCTGCGATCTTCCAACGCTCGGGAGCGTAGCTCATCTTCGGGTCCATGGCATACAGATTGGTATGAATGGAGGCGAAAGCAGAAGCTTCCAGGTCGCTCATCTTCTTTTTCTTGTCCGCATCGGCAGATGCCCAGGCCTTCTGCGCGGCGACACGATGCTCATCGAGCTCTGCCAGCGACTTCATAGGAGCCGTCGCGATATACACGCCGCCTTCGTCGCCGAAATATTCCTCCCACATCGCAAAATGGGTGTTGGGAACTTTTCCGTAGACCTCATTGTGAAGTTTCGCCAGTTCCTTCCACTCCGCCTCATGGCCCGGCTTGATGTCGATGACGGTGATGTCCACGTAGCGCATCTGCGCCAGGTCCACGTTGGGCGAGATGCTCATGTCCGGCTCATAGCGGAACACTATCGTGGAATAGGAACTGAGCAGCTTACCGTCCGCCTGCATCGCGCTGTCGAAGTCCGAAGCCAGCGTCGAATCGTTCATCATTGCCGCATTTGACTTTTCCCAGTCCGCGAAGGAATCGTACCCAAGAAAGAACAGCGCCCGGCTGCGGCCCGACAACGAGGTCGCGGCGAAGTAATGATCGGGTGACTTCGCCCTTTCCATTGCCTGCACAAACGCACTTTCGGACTTCTGATGGGCCATGCCGGCCATTCCCGGCTTTAGCACTTCAACCTGTACCACCAGCACATTGGGCGGCGTCAGATTTGGTTTGGCGTCTTGCGCGCTCGCCGACCCCAATCCTGCAAAGCCAATTCCTGTGAACAACAGACATAGTCCAGCCAATGCTCCACATTTCGCTTTCGTGGATTGTTCGCCTCCTGGGCGTGTTGAATTTTGCTGATCCAGGAATGTCGTGCGATAGGGGGCTCGGCCAGATAGCTGAAGAAATTAGCGAAGAATCTGGTCAATACCGTCGGTCGTTCGTGGCGAGCCTCACAATACTCCGGCACAACAACAATAAGCAATGGCTAAATTTGGCGGCCGTTCAGCTTCGAGTTACCCGCGGTTCGAATTCTGCTTGTTATGCCCGTGGAGTGTCCGCTGAATTTTTCATGTAGGCTTTGTCCAGCCAGGTGACCGCGCCAAGCGTGCCCGTTTTATTCCTGCACTCGGGCGTAGGCGTAGGGTCCGTCGGGAACCACAGCCACACGGGGATTCTTCGGCAGCCGCGACAGCAAGCCAGCCACCGCTGCGGAGACGCTATCGAACGCATTCGCCCCCAGAGCTCCCAAATCTTCGGGGGCGATCCCCGGGGTATATAACAGGACTTCGTGTTTTAGTTCCACCAGCGCGAATTTTTCTAGTTGCCATTGATCCACTTCCACCGGCGCATTCTCAATCGCATCCAGAAACTCCCGCGGACCTTGATATCGGCGCATCATCGCCGCAAACTCGGGCGACCCCACGCCTTCCGCACATTCGCTCAGAATCAGGATGGTGCCACCCGGCTTCAAAATGTGCTGCACGGCTGTGACGCCCTTGATGGTTTGATAGAAGGTCAAATCCAACGGATATCCGGCCGCCGTGGTGATGACGGCATCCACCGGTTCCGGTAGATATTCGACCGAGGAGTTCTGCAGAAATTCCACGCCAGCGGCATGGGCCGCCACCGGCTCGCCGGCAAACACGCCAGAGATCTCCCGTTCCCTGGTCAGCGTGACGTCCAGCATAAAGTCGTGACGTGCCATGCGCGCCGCTTCCAGCAACTCCGCATGCAGCGGGTTGTCGCGGATCGATCCTTCGGTCGCGCGCTCCTCGCGCATGAATCGCGGCGAGTGGATCACCTTGATGGTTTCCTGCGCTGCCAACCCCGGCGTCACCAGCTTGCGTCCGCCAGAAAATCCCAGCATCAGGTGTTGCTCAATAAATCCCAGGGTGATGTGCAGGTCCGCCGCCATGAAGCGTTCATCAATATAGACCGGCGTTCCCTGCTGTGTCGTCCCGAGAAAACGATGGAGTTCCCGATCCTTCGCGTCGTGATTCGCGATATCGTAGTTCGCTGCAATCTCCGCTCCCAGGATGGTCCGCAACTCGTCCTCGGTCGCGCCGCGATGCAGGCCTGTGGCGATGCAAATCGTTACATCCTCCGGTGCAATCCCGGCGCGATGCAGCCGTTCAAGCACCGGAGGCAGCGTGATCGGGTTGGGAGCGGGTCGGGTGATGTCGCAAACGGAAATGGCCGCGGTCTTTTTGTCGTGCGCCAGTTCGATCAGCGGCAAGCCGGCCACAGGAGCATCCAGCGCTGCCGCCAGTGCCTTCTCCATATCCGGCAGGGGAGGCGCGGAATGCACCTTCACAATTTGATAACGAGGACCTTCGGGGAGTTCCAGCGACAGGCCCTGTTTGCCGTATGCGACTTGGACGTTCATCCGTTGTCTTCCTTCTCGTCTCGTAAAAGCAGATGTGTCAGCGGCGCCATTCGTCACCCGGTTATGGCATGCGGACTCCGCAGTGTGATCAAAGTCAGTTCCGGCTGGCAATCAAATCGAAACGGTACACCGACGGCCCCGATCCCGCGGTTCACATACAACTGCAAGTCGTTCTGCAGGTGGAAGTGTCCTTCGATATACTTCCGCCCGTATGGCGGTAGGTATAAGGCTCCGACGATTGGGAGTCGCACCTGCCCACCATGCGTGTGCCCGGACAGCATCAGGTCGACGCCTCCGTGCTTCATCACCTTGTCGGCATAGTCGGGTTCGTGCCCCATCAGGATCACGGGTTCGTTCGCGGCCTGCAACTTGCGCGGGGCCGCCAGGTGCAGGTCCGGATCGGCTTGGCCAATGTCCTTGACCCCGCTGATCCATAGGCGTGCGCCGTTTCGCTCAAATGGCACATACGCGTTCGCCAGCACCGGCAGGCCGTGGGTTTCGAGCGCATCCGTCACAATTTCCGGGCCGACCGTCCAATCGTGATTGCCCAGCACGCACCATCGCTCCGGGCATTTGATCCCGGAAAGAATTTCCGCGCACGGGTAGCTGCTCTTGGCCCCGTAGGCCTTCGGCATCGGCCCTTCGCTGACGTAATCGCCGGTTAGCAAGACCAAATCCGGCGCCAGGCGATTCACTTCGGCAACAACATGCCGGGCGTACGACGGTTCCGTGTATTGCTCGAAATGAATGTCGGAAATCTGGGCGATCCGCAGCCCATCCAGTGCCGGCGACAGGCGCTTCAGTTCAATGGTTCGATGTGTGATCTCCAGATGATGCCGCTCAAACTCCCCGCTATACGTCAGCAGGCCAGCCGCACCGAGGCCTGAGAGCTGAAGAAAGCGTCGCCTCGTGATGGAATGTTTGGAATCTTCAGCCACTTCCTTAGGATAAAGCATCCCAGCCGCACGCGCTCCGCCTCCGTTCACCGGATTGCAACCGCCTGCGTTCCTGCCACCTTCAGGCTTTCTTAACGCGGCGGTGCTATACACCAATCAAGGAGCTAACTATGAGCATTCCGCTTTTTTCAGCAAAAAATAAGGGAACTCTGCTATCGGGACTTTTGTTCGCGTCATCCATGCTGCTTCTGAGTGGCGCAACATTATCCGCGCAAAAGCATGCCAAACTTACGAAACAACAGGCGACGGCAATCGCCACCAAAAAAGAACCAGGAACTGTTCGAAGTGGTGAGCTGGAACATGAAAACGGACGCTGGATTTACTCATTCGATATCCAGGCAGGGAATCAGATCCACGAAGTGAACGTGGATGCAAACACAGGCTCGGTGGTGGAGGATTCCGTGGAAGATCCAGCCGCCGAAGCCAGAGAGAAGGCCCAGGAAGCCAAGCAGACCAAAGGATCGGCCAAGTAGCCGCAGTTGGAGTCCTTGCTTTCGCCAAGTTGCTGCGTATGGCCGCGGCTGGGTATCCCACATCTCGATTTTGAGATATGGGTCCGTTAGGACAAATCCTTCCGCAAAGAACGATGCAACACGAAGTACGTTCTGCTACTAGAATCTAGCCATGTCGTATGCCCAGGCGATCGAGAGTCTGTACGCGCGCGGACATGAACTGTCGCAGGCCGGTTCTTCCGCCGCTATCGGTACGTCTCACCGAAAGTTCGATCTCGCGGAGATGCGCATCCTCACCGCCGCTCTGGGCTCGCCGGAATCGAAATTTCCCAGCGTCCTGATTGCGGGAACCAACGGCAAGGGTTCCACCGCGGCCATGCTGGCGAACGTGCTTCGCGTCGCTGGCTATCGCACCGGGCTGTACACGTCCCCGCATCTGACGCGCGTGAATGAACGTGTCCAGATCAACGGCGCGACCATCTTCGATGATGATTTCGCGCGCCTCTATTTTCGAGTGGACGAGACCGGATCGCGTCTGCTGCGTGAAGGCAAACTGCCGCAGCACCCCAGCTTTTTTGAGTCTGTCACCGCCGTCGCCTTCCTTTATTTCGCGGAGCAGGCGATCGACATCGCCGTGCTGGAAGTGGGCATGGGCGGCCGCCTCGACGCTACCAACATCGTCGAGCCGTTGATTTCTGTCATCACCGATATTTCGCTCGATCACACGGAATGGCTGGGCGCAACCATCGACGCCATCGCGCGGGAAAAAGCCGGCATCCTGCGGCCCAACGGAATTCTGGTGACATTGCCGCAACATCCCGCCGCCACTCAAGCCCTGGGAGAGGTTGCGGTCGAACTGAATGTGCGCGGTGTCAGCGCGGTCGAGTTTATGCCGCCCCGTCGCTCCGCCGAAAAAGAAGCCACGGAATTCTACGCGGAACCCTATGCTGTAACAGTGGCAGGTACATCGATTGAGTTGCGCCCTGCGTTGGCGGGAACCCATCAGCATCGCAACGCCGCGCTGGCCACGGCGGCTGCCAGCGAATTATGTAACAGTTACAGTTACAATATAACGCCCCAGCAAATTGCGGAAGGAATCAACACCGCAAGATGGCCGGGTCGCCTGGAACTGTTTCCCCGCACCGATACTCGTCCCGCCGTTCTGCTCGATGTCGCTCACAATCCTGCCGGAGCCTGGACGCTACGCTCCGCGCTCAGCACCTGGCCTGGGCTGGCCACACAACTTCCAGCGCCGCGAACACTATTGTTCGGGTGCCTGCGCGAAAAAGCGGTCGAAGAAATGGCGCAGATTCTTTTCCCTGTTTTTGACCGCGTCATTCTCACGCCGGTCCACTCGCCGCGCACCGCATCCGTGGAAGACCTGCAGGCGGTCGCCCGAGCCGTTGGCGTGGAAGCCGAAACTGCCGCTTCCCCCACCGCCGGAATGGAACTGGCCCTGGCCGAAACCGCCGCCAACGGTTTGATCGTTTGCGCCGGATCTGTCTATCTGGTGGGAGAGTTGCGGGACTCGCTGCTGGACCCGCGAGGTAAGGGCTAGCCCATGTCCAGCGCACCGGAGGAAGTCGCGCTCACCCCGGATGCGGCGGTGGCGCGCGCGAATTTGCCCTCCGCTTCCTCAACCGGTTCGGGAGGTCCCGATCCAGCCCCATCTCGCCATCCCGGGCTTTTCCGTTGGTTCACCTATCTGATTCTGTTTCCGCTGTTTTTCGTCGCCACCGCGATTTTCGGCAGCGTTTCCCTGATCGCTTCCTTGTTCGATGGCACGGGGCGCATTGAGCACTCGATCGCCCAAGCGTGGGGAGGAGTTGTTCTGCGCATCGCTCTCTCCCCAGTGCGGGTGATTGGCGCAGAGAATTTTCAGCACGGCCAGGCGGCGGTGTACGTGTCAAATCACCTGTCGTACATGGACACCCCCGTGGTTCTGAACAAGCTGCCCTTCCAGTTTCGAATTCTGGCGCGCCACGATCTGTTCAAAATTCCCTTTATCGGATGGTATCTGCAGCGTTCCGGCCAGATTCCCGTCGATAGCAGCAGTCTGCGTTCTACACTGGCCAGTCTCAATCGTGGCGTCAAGGCGCTGCAGGCGGACATGCCGCTGGTGATTTTTCCCGAGGGTGGCCGTTCCCACGACGGTCGGCTGCAGGATTTTCTCAGCGGGCCGGCTTATATGGCCATTCGTGCCCACGTTCCCATCGTGCCCATGGCGTTAATCGGCACCCACGAACTGATGCCGATGCATACCTACCATCTGAACCCCCGGCCATTGCTGCTGGTGGTCGGTGCGCCCATTTCCACCGCCGAATACACCAGCAAGACCGCCGATGCGCTTACGCTCCGGATTCGCGATACCATAACGGAGATGTATATGCAGCACGCGGACGAAAACGGCTGTTGTTAGGCCTAAAGATACCAACATTGAGCATTCTGTGACCCACGAACGCAAACAGCCCCGCATTGGTATTCCGATTCCAACCCTTGCCCAAACGGACTATAACCAGCGGACTTGGCCGCAATACGCTGCCGCCGTGGCGCAGGCCGGCGGTGAACCCGTTGCCATTCCGCTGACGCTCGATCCGGCTGCCATTGCCAAACTGGCGACGAGTTGCCAGGGAATTCTTCTCCCTGGGAGCCACGCCGATCTGAATCCAGCGAAGTATGGCGAGGAGCGGCTCACTGAAACTGCCGAACCGGATCTGGCGAGGGAGAATGTCGACGAACTGCTGCTGCAGGACGCCCATAGTCTGCACAAACCGTTGCTGACAATCTGTTATGGAACACAATCGCTAAATTGCTGGCGCACCGGCACGCTGGTGCAGGATCTGATGCAGATTCCGGTGAACCACCGAGCCGGTGGCAGCGTGGTCGTGGCGCATTCGGTGCTCGTCGAGCCCCACTCTCTGCTGGCGCGTATCGTGGGCGAGAGCCCGGAGGTGACGCAGGCTCCGGACTATCTGCGGCTGCCAGTCAATTCCAGCCATCACCAGGCGATTGGAATTGTGGGCGATGGCTTGCGCGTGACAGCTCGCTGTCCTCAGGATGGCGTGGTCGAGTCGATCGAGGGAACCCGGCCGGACCACTTTGTCTTGGGACTGCAGTGGCATCCGGAGCGCAGCTTGGAAACCAGCCCGGCCAGCCGGCTTCTATTTCAGCGCTTTGTCGAGGCAGCGGCTGCGTGGGAACCTCGCCCGATTAGCGACCCTCTCGAGTAAACTCTCCATCATGGGAGTGAACCCCCGACATCTTCAAGAATTTAGTCCATCTGCGTCCGAGATTGAGGCGGCGGTCTCGCCCATGCTGGTCCAGCCCTTGCCTGCGGCTGCCTATTCCCTGCTTGCGCGTTATCAACAACTGCTAAATCATTGGAATCAGAAGATGAACCTCACGGCTGTGCGCGATCCGCAGGTTCTTGTCCGCCTGCACCTTGCGGAATGCCTGCGTGCGGCCCAGAGAATTCCTCCGGAGGTAGAAACGGTGCTCGATTTCGGTTCAGGGGCGGGTTTACCGGGGATTCCGATCCGGATCGCTCGGCCGGAGCTGCGGATCACGCTGGCGGAATCGCAAAAGAAAAAGGCAGCCTTTCTGCGAGAAGCGGTGCGCGAACTGGGTTTGAGCGGCGTCTCGATATACGGCGGCCGTGTCGAGGAGATGCCGGCATTGTCGGTCTTCGATCTTGTCACGCTCAGGGCCGTGGACAAGATGGGGGAAGCGATGCAGGCGGCGCTTCCCCGTATCCGGCCACTTCAAGGCTCTCACGGCGGCCAATGCATGGTGCTGACCTCGCTAGCTGAGGTCCCGGCCATTACTGCCAGCGGCTTGCGCGGGGAAGATAACACCGCGAGCATCGATTGGCTACCGCCAGAACCGATCCCGGGGACCGATCAGAGAGTTATTCTATTCGGGTTGCGGGTCGGGTAGCGCCGTCCGCGTCGCTCCTTTGCTGCGTTTCTCGTTGCGGTCCACGTGTTCCACGTGGAACATTTTCGGTTTTCAGCTTGTCGCCGCATCCAATTTGTTCCACGTGGAACATCCCTGGAGACCGCTCTCGCCAAAAAGTTTTCCACCGCAAGGCGGATACGGTTCCCTTTCTGTACGATTTTGAGGAGTGCCCTAACTCATACAAGCCATGAGACCTAGCGCGACTGTGCTGCTGGCATCCTATTGTTCTCCACAGATTTGTCCCGGAAATGCACAGCGTTCCCAATTGCGCGAAGGTCCCGCGTTCGGTACCCTACCGACTCAGCCCATGCGAAAAATTATTGCGGTCGTGAATCAAAAAGGCGGAGTTGGCAAGACGACCACAGCGATCAATCTTTCTGCCGGATTTGCCCTTGAGGGCGTTCCTGCCATGCTCGTCGATTGCGATCCGCAGTCCAATTCCACTGGCGGCCTGGGCTTTGCCCGAGACGAAGATCGCTCTTCGATCTATACCGTGTTGATTAACGAATCGAGCGTGGCCGAAGCCGCCATCGAGACTGGCAAGAT
>JAJYSL010000561.1 GCA_021793595.1 Acidobacteriota bacterium | reverse complement strand
AATCATTTTGAATTTACGTTGAAGGGAATCGGAGCGACTACAAGCAGAAACTTGCACGTTTGGGCAAAGTCTACAACTGCCCGGTTCTATTCGGACGCATGCATAGTGTAGCAGATTCTGGCCAAATGCAAGAAAAAAATGTAGGTTAGCGACCCGTCCGAAAATTCGCGGATTTCACGCCGCGCCACTGGACCCTCACCTCGCAGCGCCGCTGCGTTATGCTAGCTAAATCTATGATTTTTGAAGGGGAATCGCTCGACTGGCTGGAAGACGCGCTGGCTACGCTGGGGAAAGGTTTCGCCTCCTTGCCCGCCTGTCTTCCACCTTCCCCGGATCTTTCCCCCTCTCTGGATTCAGCCGCCATGCTCCAGGTGCTGCGCGAAACGGCGACTCGGCTGCACCAGAACTACCCCTATTTCCATCCCCTCTATGCCGGCCAGATGCTCAAGCCGCCGCATCCGATTGCGCAGGCAGCCTACGCGCTGGCCATGCGGATCAATCCTAATAACCACGCGCTCGATGGCGGCCGCGCCAGCTCGAAAATGGAAATCGAAGCCGTGCGAGCCATAGCCGGCATGTTCGGCTGGCAAACTTACCTGGGCCACTTGACCAGCGGCGGCACCTTCGCGAATCTGGAGGCGCTGTGGATCGCGGGCCAACTGCATCCCGGCAAAACCATCCTCGCCTCCGACCAAGCGCACTATACTCATGCCCGCATCAGCGGGGTTTTGCAACTGCCTTTCGCATCCGTAGCAACCGACTCGCGCGGCAGAATGTCTCTCGACGCTCTCGAATCCAGGCTGCGCCAGGGAGATGTCGGCACTGTCGTCGCGACGATCGGAACCACCGCTCTCGGAGCCATCGATCCCTTACCGGAAATCCTCGCGCTGCGCGATCGCTATGGATTTCGCCTCCACGCCGACGCTGCCTACGGCGGCTATTTCACCCTCGCCTCCAATTTAGAGGCGGAAGTTGCGGATACGTATGCAGTACTGTCCGCGGTCGATTCCATCGTGATTGACCCGCACAAGCACGGCCTACAGCCCTATGGCTGCGGCTGTATTCTCTTCCGCGATCCCTCCGTTGGCCCTTTTTATAAGCACGATTCGCCCTATACCTATTTCACTTCCCAGGAACTGCATCTGGGAGAAATTACCCTCGAATGCTCGCGCGCCGGAGCTGCCGCCGTGGCGCTCTGGGCAACCCAGCGGGCGCTGCCTCTAATCCGCGGTGGCGAATTCGCCCACATGCTGGAATCCTGCCGCTCGGCCGCTCTCGAACTCCATCGCCGCCTGCGCGCTTCCCCAATGTTTGTCGCACCTATTCCTCCGCAATTGGATATTGTTGTCTGGGCGGTGAACGGCACGACGGTCGAGCAAAGTTCCAACCGTGCCCGCGCCTTGTTCGACGCTGCGGCCCGCAAAGATTTGCACCTTGCTCTGGTGCAGCTTCCACGCAGGTTTTTCCCGCCGGAGTCCTGGCCACCCGATTCGCACGTCTCCCGGGATTCTGCTCTGGTGACCTGCCTTCGCTCGGTGCTGATGAAGCCGGAACACCTGGCATGGATCGACCCCATATGGGATCGGCTCGACGCCGCCGCGCGCGCGATCATGCCCTAAGTCGTCTCAGATAAGGAACTTATGGCAGCGGGGTTTCCGGAAAGTGGAAGACTGTGATTCCCCCGCGCATTTCTCGGCAGCGCCGTCCCGGCCAGCCCTGATAAGATGCAATCTATGCGACTTTCAGGTGGCATTCGCAGTATGCAATGAAGTGCTTCCAGCGTCAGTTTTCGCTCGTTCCACCGGTAGCGACTCCAATGTGGTTCGTTCACTCCTAAAAGTGTGGAGAGCACACACACTATCCCCGGGAGAAATAGAGGTTTATGGCAATTAATAGCCAAGAGGCATTGGAATCGGAATCGTCTCGCAACGATTGGACTCGTTTTCAAATCGCATATTTTTCCATGGAAATCGCAGTTTCTCCGGAGATACCCACCTACAGCGGCGGCCTGGGTGTTCTGGCTGGAGATACGCTTCGCTCGGCCGCGGACACCGGTTTGCCCTTGGTCGCGGTTACCTTGGCGCACCGCAAGGGATATTTCCGGCAGCATTTAAGCGCCGACGGCGTACAGACCGAAGACGATGAATCCTGGGAGCCTGAAGCGACCCTGCAGCGGCTGGCGCCGGTTGCTGCCGTCACTATCCAGGGACGACCCGTCATGGTTCGCGCCTGGCGCAAAGATATAACTGGCGTCGACGGCCACGTGGTTCCTGTCATTTTTCTCGACACCGATCTCGACGCTAATGATGCGCAGGACCGCCAGCTCACCGACCACCTCTACGGCGGCGATACCTTCTATCGGCTCTGCCAGGAAACCGTCCTCGGCATGGGCGGCGTGGGAATTCTGGCAGCACTTGGCTGTAAACCCGCCGTGTATCACATGAATGAAGGCCATGCCTCGCTGCTGACCCTGGGCTTGCTGGAAGAAGAAGTCAATGGCCGCAATCTGCTCGATGCCACGCAGGCCGATCTGGACGCCGTCCGTACCCGCTGCATCTTTACCACGCACACGCCGGTTCCTGCCGGGCATGATCGCTTCACTCTCGAGCAGTCGCGCCAGGTGCTGGGCGAA
>JAJYSL010000560.1 GCA_021793595.1 Acidobacteriota bacterium | reverse complement strand
AAATCCAGCCTCAATGATGTCGACGCCGAGCCGCTCCAATTGCCGGGCCATACGCAGTTTCTCTGCGATGTACATGCTGCAGCCAGGCGATTGTTCTCCGTCGCGGAGGGTAGTGTCGAAGAAAAAGATTTGTTCCTGATGCATCATTTCCTCATTGCGTCCGCAGAGGACGGGCTTTATTTTTCCAATATAACATAAGGGAATCTAATGCTAATAGCAAAATGCATTAGAATATGTTATCGAAGAAGGCTTGGCATTCCGCCTCATAAGGACATCCAATGGACTTGTTTCAGCTGGAAACGTTTATGGCCGTCGCAGAGGAGAAAAGTTTCTCTCGCGCCGCGGCGAAGCTGCATCGCACCCAGCCCGCTGTCAGCCAGGTGATTCGCAAGCTGGAAGTGGAGATGGACGAGGTGCTGTTCGACCGCGCCGCGCGCGACGCCACGTTGACCGCTGCCGGGGAGGTACTGCGCGAATATGCGGAACGACTGCTGAATCTGCGCGGAGAAGCGACGACGGCCCTGTCGGAACTGCGCTCGCTGCATCGCGGACGGCTGAGTGTGGCGGCCAACGAATATACCTGTCTCTATCTATTGCCGGTGATCGATGTCTTTCGCCGCCTGTCGCCGCAGATTCACGTGACTGTGCAACGTTCGCTGGCCAGCCGCATGGCCGAGGAGCTGACACAGCATTCGGTGGAGTTGGGCATCGTTTCCTATCGCCCGGACGATCCGCAGATTCGCTCCATTGTGGTGTACCGCGATGAGCTGGTGTTCGTGATGCATCCCGGCCATCCGCTGGCGCATGCGAAACAGGTTTCCATTCACGATCTAGGGGCGGAGAATTTTGTGGCGCACAATGTTCCCTCCCCATTGCGGCAAAAGGTGATGCAGGCGTTTCAGCGTCACCGCACTCCGCTGAACATGGAGGTGGAATTGCCCAGTCTGGAGGCCATCAAACGCTTCGTCGCCATGGGAAATGGAGTGGCTCTGCTGCCGGGGCTGACGGCGCGGCAGGAGATTGAGCGCGGAGAGCTGGTGCAGCTGCGGGTGCCGGAATTGTCCTTTGAGCGCCGTCTGCGCGTGGTGCACAGGAAGCAAGCGAATCTGTCGCACGCTTCGCTGGCGTTTCTGAAAGTGGTGGAGTCGATGGCCAAGGAGCGTGGCGACCCATTTTACTTTCAGGTAGAAAAGGGCGGGTAAATGGATGCCATGCAGGATAGTCGTCAAAAGCTGGAAGCATTGATGATGGATAGCCAGAAGCAGCAGTTCGAACAGATGCAGCAGCGGCGTGGTTGCAGGGGACGCCGGATGATGTGGCAAGGCGGCGAGGAAGGAGCGCCGCCGTCGCAATTCCAGAGCGATCACGAGTGGCGTCTATGATCAGGCAGGGAGCTGCTCACTCCCTGCCTGTTGCTTTGGAGAAAGATATTCACCCCAAGAGTGATGGAAAAATACAGTGGGGTGCTGCCGAAGAAACATCCTGACAGGTACAATTGGGAACAGGTTACGGAGTCAGTGCCAATCCAAACTTCGCACGCGGAAAAGTTCGATGCAGTGTGTGTGAAGATGGCGGATGAGGGGTTCATTACCGCATGAAGAAGTTGTTTCTTTTGTTTTGTCTATTGCCCATGCTGGTGGCAATCGGGTTTGCACAGGAGAGTCGGCAGGACGCCAGCGTAAGTTATATCGGTTCTTATCAGCCAATCATTACGGGCAATGCGGTGACTCAGACCTCGACATGGGGCAAAGGGGTCCTGCTGGGATACCGCTTCATGTTGACACCGAGCAGCGCGATTGAGGGCAACTACGGATATTCCCAGATGAACATGAAATATGTTGCGCCCTTTTCCAACGCGAGCTTCCATAACTCGATGCAGGAAGGGTCGATCGCGTACGTACACAATTTTGTGTACAAAAATTTCAATCCATTCACCGAAACTGGGGTGGGATTGTTACTGTTCGACCCGATCGACGATTCAGGAACGACGACCAACTCCGGCGCCAGAACCAGAGCCCCGGCTGCAGTATTGGGAGTCGGGATCGCATATGAATTGAGTCCGAGCTGGGATTTGCGGGTGCAGTACCGGGCGGACGTATTGAAGTCTATCGATTTCGGAATTAATCAGTTCAACACAAACCGCTGGTACGTCATACAACAGCCGGTCATCGGCTTCGCCTATCACTTTTAATCGAACGAAACGTGCAGTGGGGTGGTTTGTGCGGGTGGCGTGCCGGTGGTCGAGCGCCGGGTTCACGGGCCAAAATTACGGCCCCACGTCGGCGCGGCAAGCGCATGGGAAATGGAACAGGGAAATTGATCGACCAGAGGTCCACTACCGAATGAAGAAGTTGCTCCTTTTATTGATTTTGCTTCCGATGCTGGTGACCGGTGCTTTTTCCCAGGACCAGGATCGGGGTATGCGGCAAGACGTGAATTTGAGCGTCATGGGCGTCATTCAGCCCTATGTGGAAGGGACCACCAGTCCGCCGATTCAGCAGAAATCGACGCTAGGACTGGGCCTTTATCTGGGCTATCGCTACCAGCTAACGCCGAACGGGGCGGTGGAAGCCAATTATTCCTACAGCCACTTCACCAACAAATTCACGGCAAATGCCGCCGGCATCTATGGAAG
>JAJYSL010000098.1 GCA_021793595.1 Acidobacteriota bacterium | reverse complement strand
AGAGACGGCCTGCTTTGGTGACGCCAACCGACGCGGTCAGGTTTCCGCCCGGACTTGCGAGAATGATGGGCTTTGGGGACAGAGATTCAAGGCTGGATGGTGCGGACGGGTCTTCGGAAGTCGTTTGTGAATCCTGACCCATGCCCGGAATGGCACGCAAAAACTCCGGAGAAATCGCTGAAGCGATGGCCACGAGTTGCGCCTTGTGGATAAAGTCTCGTCTTGTAAATTCGCCCATACGTCCTCCGGAAATTGAATCGCTCATCATTTGCGATGGAACTTCGACCCCAAAATAACATTTGGGGCCTGCTTGTCTTCGTGCCCTCCTGCCATGGCCAATGCTTCACTTCTGCAAGGCTTCTGTGATCGCCTTTTCTGCGAGAGGGGCCATCACCTCATACCCTGCCGCAGTGGGATGGACACCATCTGAAGATAGACCCGGCCGCATGGCTCCCTGTGCGTCCGCCAAGGCGTCATAGTAGTCCAGATAGACCAGGCCATTCTTTTCACAGAAGTTCTTGAGCCATGCGTTGATCGTGCGGGTTTCCTCTACGGGATGGACTGCGGGGCTCCAGAAGTATCCGGATGCCGGCAGGATCGACGCGATCACCATCTTGATGCCTGACTGCTTCGCAATATCCGCCATGGAGGTGAAGTTGTCTTCGATCATCTCTGGCGTCGAGGGGCCGGTGTTCCCGGCGATATCGTTTGTCCCTCCCTGAAGGACCACGACGGCTGGCGAGAGATGGACGACGTCTTGCTGAAACCTCACCAGCATCTGGGGTGTTGTCTGGCCGGAGATCCCTCGGTTGACATAGGGCTTTCCAGGGAAAAAGACGCCAGTCGGATGCCCCCAGAAATCCGTAATCGAATCACCATAGAAGACAACCCGCTGTTCTCCGCTTGTTGGCGGAGGAAGTGTCGCATCGGCCGCGCGATAGCGATCCAGTTGGGCCCAATCGGCCAGCTGAGCTTTCATTTCGACCACTTGCTTGGCATCGTCCTGACATTGGGTGGAAGCCGGTGCCTGCACCGGGGCTGCCGGTCGATCCGCAGTCTGCGCCAGCATCTGCCATGCAGACAGCAGCGTCGCGCAAAGCACAACCTGGAATCCCCATGTGCTGTTTCTGGGCGTTCGCGGATATTGAAAGTCGCTACAACTGGAAAATTTGGGAGTGAGAAATTGATGTCTGATCGTATGGAGTTGCACAGGTCCTCTCTTTCATCTAGGTTGGCGAACGGATTGACTCCTATGGATGCGAGGCACTAGCATGTGTACGTTACCGGCAGATCATCTTATATAGTCTTCGGGGTTCAGGTGTCAAAACGTCGGATTGTGACAGCGGTCCGCGCCCCGCAGGGTGGTCTTTCGCGATGGTCGTAGGCGCTGAACCATGGCCTGCTCGAAGATGTAGAAAGGCACAACATCTCAAACAAGGATTTCTCCAATGGTAAGGTGTGGTTCCAAATGGAAGATGGCAGTCCTCTCGTTCAGCGCCTGCATCCTGACGGCAGCAGCGTTCTCGTTTGCGCAGCAGCCGAATCGAGATGATGCGATCTGGCAGCAGTCCGTCGCTAAATATGACGCGCAGCGTGCGGCGCTAGTAAAATCCGCGGATCAAGAAGCGCATGCCGGTCCGTTCCAGCCCAACTGGGAATCGCTCAAGCATTATCAAATACCCACCTGGTATCAGGACGCTAAGTTCGGGATATTCATCCATTGGGGCGTTTATTCCGTTCCTGCGTTCGGCGATGAATGGTATCCACGCAATATGTATATCCAGGGATCGCCCGAATTCAAGCACGAAGTGGCGACGTATGGGCCGCAAACGAAGTTCGGCTACAAAGACTTCATCCCAATGTTCCACGGTGAGCATTTCGATCCCCGGGCATGGGCCGCTCTTTTCAAAGAGTCCGGCGCAAAGTATGTGATTCCTGTCGCCGAGCACCATGACGGGTTCCCCATGTATCCTTCGAATCTCACTGACTGGTGCGCGGGAAAAATGGGGCCGCACCGCGACATCATTGGAGAACTTGCCAAATCCATCCGCGCGGAGGGCTTGCATTTCGGCGCCTCCAATCATCGGGCGGAACATTGGTGGTTCTTCAACGGCGGACGCGAGTTTCCGTCTGACGTTCAGGATCCGAAGTACGCGTCACTTTATGGGCCAGCCCATGTCGGAATTGACCCGAAAAAAAATGATACGGGTCATCCCGATGCGGCATTTCTCGATGATTGGCTTGCCC
Source organism: Acidobacteriota bacterium (assembly GCA_021793595.1). The sequence continues at coordinate 12,241 of JAJYSL010000098.1, read as the reverse complement.
GGGCGGCGGAACTGGTCGATGACTACCATCCCGACCTGATTTACTTCGACTGGTGGGTGGAACAGAAGGAATTTCAGCCTTACCTAGAGCGCTTTGCCGCGTTCTATTACAATCAGGCCGCCAGCCGTGGCCAACAACCTGTGCTCTTCCGCAAGAATGGGGCCTTCCCCGACGGGACCACGGTGCTCGACATCGAACGCGGTGAGCTTGATCATATCGAAGCACAGCATTGGCAAACGGACACTTCGGTCAGCAATAAGTCGTGGGGCTATGTCCAGGGAGACACTTACAAAACGCCGCAATCGCTGGTATGGCAACTCATCGATATCGTCAGCAAAAACGGAAACCTGCTGTTGAACATTGGCCCGAAATCCGATGGAACGATACCGCCGCAGGCGGTGGACATTCTGCGTCACATGGGCCAGTGGCTTCGAATGAACGGCGAGGCGATCTATGGAACCCGACCATGGACTACGTACGGAGAAGGGCCCACAAAGATCACTCCAGGGTCGTTCCACGACACAGCGGTGAACGGATATACAGCTCAGGACATCCGGTTCACGCAGAAGAACGGCGTTCTCTACGCCATTGCGATGGGATGGCCGGCGGATGGGCAGTTGACGATTCACTCCCTCGCCAGCGGAGCCGGAGTTCGAGTGGGTGGAGTATCCTTGCTGGGTTCGGGCAGCCCAGTCCGCTGGAAGCAAGGTTCTGACGGGTTGCATGTTACATTCCCGCCGGAGCATGTCGGCATGTATGCATATAGCTTCCGCATTATGCAGCGGAAGTAACGTTGAGGATCGCCGGGGCCGCGAGGATTGAGGCTGGAGGGAAAGAGCCGCTATAGGGCTTCTGAGGAGATTGAACTGTATGAACAGCATTCTGGGAAAGTTCGCGCAGGAGAGGGCCCACACTCGCCGCGATTTTCTCCGTGCTGCTCTTGGAACGGGGGCAGCAATGGCGGCCTCACGTTGCTCGCCACTAAGCGCTGCAATCCGCGCCAGCCGTCAAAAGACCGTGATCGTTACTTTCGGAGGGGGTGCTCGGGACGAGGAGACTTTTGCGCCACAGGGTCAGGAGAACATTCCTCATCTGATGAATGAGTTGATTCCGCAAGGCACATTTTGCACACAGGTCATCAATCACGGCATCCTGGGGCACTATGTGGCGACCGCCAGTCTTGCGACGGGAGTTTATGAGACCTTCGACAACTTTGAGGACGTCGCTCCAAAAAATCCAACCGTATTCGAGTATTTTCGCAAAGGCCTCGGGCGACCGGCTGAAGATGCGTGGGTAATCGCTCCCAGCAATGGTTTCAATCAGATTGGGCAAAGCAATGGTTCTAAATTCAGCCTCGGCTACGGAGCGCGCGTAGTCTTGCCGAAGACACTCCTGTCCGCCGCACTCGGCAAGCATGAGAACGATACCGGAAAGTTCGACTTCTTGTTGCAGGACAACTTCGAGAACCCATTATATGTACCTCCATTGGTGAATTCCGATGTCACTTTGGCCCAGTTGGACAAAGTGCTGCACATTTCAGTCGAGGACTTCGTCCGCCATGCCCAGGCGATTTCCAGCGCGGATGAGTTGTCCGTGTATGTCATGCGGCAGGTGATGCGTAGTTTTTCTCCTAGCCTTCTATGGATCACACTCCACGATATGGACGTAGCGCATTCCGGCGCGTACTCCTTGTACATTGATGGCATTCGTCGCACTGATCGTCTTTGCGGTGAGATTTGGAACGTAATCAGCCAGGATCCGGAGTACGCCGGTCGAACGACCATGTTGATTCTTCCGGATTTTGGTCGCGACTCCGACTTCGATGGCGCCGGCAATGGATTTCAGCATCATCGCACCGGCGACCCACTCTCACGAACGACATGGATGTTGGCCCTGGGCCCGCACACCCGGCAGAACGCCACCGTGGACCGGCCGCTCAATTCCTTGGATTTAGTGCCAACCCTGGGAGCGTTGATGGGATTCAGCACCGCCGGCGCGCAGGGCAAGCCCATTGTGGAGGTGCTCTAAAATGCAGCCCTCGCAACTGCAGGCAGGAAACTTCTCGCATTATCCTCCGCAAGCGGCAACCTTGGCGGTTCAATATCTGCCCGAGTTCCGGAAAATGTCTCTTGGGTTATTGCCGATCATCCTCCGTGAGTTGATCGATTACGATTGGCGATTTCCCGCCGAACAACGCGCTTTGCGAGCGCAACTGGAGTATCTCCGCGGGCTGACACCAGCAGCATTCGCCAAGTTGATGGAGCCTTTATCGGGCCTACGGATGCCCGCAAAAGTCAGCAGGATCGACTGGGTGAATCAGCCACAGTATTTTATGGAACAATTCAGCGCCATGCTATGGTCCACACTGCAGATGGACTATTATCGCGGCGCGGCATTGGCCTACGAGCGCGCATTGTCGCCGGTAGTTGCCGGAAAACCTCCTGAAATGCCGCGCTTCACCATCGTCGTTGTCGGCAAAGGCGTGGCGCAGTCTAACTTGGAACTATTTCGACCGTTGCGACCCTATGGCGTGCTCCTTACCGGCCTTAGTCCACACGAGGGATTGCCGACGCTGCTGGATTTCGTCAAGGAGCGGGCAAAAAAATACCCCCAAAACTACGCCCACTGGTACATTGATGGAGGCCAGCCAGAACCGGATTGCGGTCCGGATCAGGGTGTCACGCTCACCTCTTACGCGCGGGTAGCATCGGCGGCCGTACGCGAGCTCCAACTTGCAACCCGCTTTATGCAACGATCGGCCGTGGGGCCGGAGCGGCTACAATCTTACATGGCGGCCCTGGGGCCGAAAGATTTGGGCCTGACGGGGAGCTCGACGGATACTGCGCTGCGTCATTTTGAAGCAACTCTGCTGACGGAAGACGCCGGTACACAAATCTTCAGCACCACGTTCGTTCAATGGGCAGCCCGGGAGTCGATGAAGCGCGCCCAACCGTCGACAATGCTGGCGCGGTTTGCGCCTCGTCAACAAATGGCTCCCATGAACGAATTGCTGAAGCGGGATCCCCGCACGCAAGCCGTCGATCCGGTAGGCTCCCTGGTCGATGCGGACATGGGGGCGTACTACACCTGGATCAACCAACATCGCTTGGCTGGAGCGGATCAGGCCCGTTTTCTCGCTTGGTTTGAGGGGCATACCATTGCGTTGGCCATCGCACCGGGCCTTCCGCGTGGAACAACTTCGTCCCGACCCGCCAGCCTTCAAAATACTCTCGATTGGATGAGCTGACCCTGCTGGGGCCAATTTCCCGGGCGCACGTCAGATTTGTGAGGTGAAGTCATGCGGCCGTCTTTCGATCTGAGCGGCGTTCCCAAAAATCCTCGAAGCGGCCGCTGAGCTTGGCGCAGGGCAGTGATAGCGTTGGCGTCTTTGACGGTCCAGTGCATGCCAGCGCGTTTCAGGCGCGTGCCGACCACTACCTTACATCCTGCCTCTACCACACCGGTCGAGGTGCAGAAGCCTTGCGCGCGAAACTTCGGATAGCGCCTGCGGCGGCGATTGTTCCCGATCTGATTCATCTCACATTGGGGGCAAATGATGACAGAAAGTGCTTCTCGCCAAACACGCCTATTCTTCGGCAACATCGACGATCCGCAGCTTGACCTGCGGATCGGTCAAGGCAGGCACCGCCGGTGGACCGCAATAGTTTCCCCAGGCCAAATCGGGATAGGACCAGAAGTTATAAAGGCTGAACGAAACTCGGCCATCCGGCAGGATCGAGGCTCGTGTAGCCACGTTGGCTTCGGCCTCGGCGCGAACGCGAATATTGCTTCCCGCCAGGATACAGGCGCAGTACCAGATGTTTTCCTTTGTCGCGCGAAAGTCGTTGGTCGCTTGCGGCGCGGGAACTTTGCTTCCCGATAAAAAGAAATCTTCCATGTCCTCCGACCATGGCCACTCGGGCTTCACTCTATAGCGTGCGTCCGCATGGCTGGCATTTTTTGCGGCTGTCCCTTTCGTTCGTCCAATATGGTCCTCCGGATACACAGACCAGAGAGACTTCCGATTCCACGTGAGCCGGTCCACACGGGATGGGAGTACATAGGAGACGCCCAACTGAGTATAGGATGTGGGATTTGCGTGGGCGCGATACCGCGTCGTGATCGACCCGCAGCCGTCGATCGCAATCTCAAACTCGACGGGAATCGTGCCAATTCCTTGCCCTCGTTTGGCTTCTCCGGCCGTATGTATCGTGACAATGCCATTCTCCGCCGTCGCCTTGCATCGTCTCAGAAGCCAGTGTGAGGTCAATGGTCCCTGACCAAAATCGAGAAACGGACCGCCCTCCAACACGACCTCGCCTTTCAACGTGGCCTTGCCGATCAAACCGGTGGCCTTGTTCACGGCCACCTGAAAGTCCAGACCTGTGACTAAAATCTCGTCGATCGAATCACGTAAAACCGCAGGCGCTGAGCACGTCTTTGCGAACGCGGGCTGCAGCGGATCCAGCGCAAGGTGAAATTCATCGACCACTCTGCCGTGAGCGGAAAAACGCAGCTCAAGGATCTCGCCTTGTTTCCAATGGCGCGGAGGAACCTGCAGATAGCCAGCTTGATGTGGAGGAATGTCGCCCGCGTTCAGCAGGCCGGATTGCGGACCTACAGCCCATCGAATCTCTATCTCTCTCAGGTTGGTATGGCTGAACGCGTTCGATATGGGAATGATCAAGACGCTTCCCGGCTGCGGGAGGGCGATGGGCCGGTCGTCAACGCGAATGGGGGAATATGCCTTCCTTGTCAGCCAATATTCAGGCTTGGGCCTGCGCCAGCCATCGATGATTCCCCATGGACCATATCCGGCAGGGCCATCCGGCAGGAGAAAGACTTCGTCGATTCCAGCCCAGATGGAGCCTCCTAGGCATCCGTCCGCCCGGATGAACGCATTGCCAAAGCGCTGAATACTTTCGCCCCAGAAATTGCGTACGCCGGGGTCGCGGCGCAGCGTATCCAGGTTGTAGCAAGCGACGTGCGCGTATTCATCGTTCAGTAGAGGGTACTTCTCGCTGCTCAGGTCGGAACCGGCGTCTGGATAATGTTTGCTGTAGATGTCATACGCATTGGTTCCCAGCGGGACCGTGTCCGGAAAGCTGAAGATCATCGGCCGGGTGGAATCCAGTTCAGCCGTCTGCTTCCGCTCCAGCGCAAAATTGCCTCCCCACTGGCTTTCGTTCCCCAGCGACCAGAAGAGAACGGACGCATGGCCGTGGTCGCGCTGAACCATTTCATCGAGCTGGTTCAGAAATCGTTCAGCAAACGCTGGATCGGACGACGGGCCATCATCGACATTCGACCAGCAGACGGCGGTTTCCTCTTCCACATAAATCCCCTGCCGGTCACAGGCATCTAGAAATTGCTCCGTCGGAGGATAGTGGGAAGTACGGACAAAGTTGATATTGCACTCACGGAACAGGGCGGCGTCCTTCTCGTCGAACTCAGCGGGAACGGCGCGGCCGTAGATCGGATGAATACTGTGTCGACAGGTCCCAAATAGCTTGACCGGCTGGCCGTTTACCAGCAACAGATTGCCGCTTCGGTGGACGGTGCGGAATCCGACATTCCGCTGCAAAGTTTCGACCACCTTCCCATCCACTACGACGGAGGTCTCGAGTTCATAGAGATCTGGGTGTTCCGAGTCCCAGCGCTTGGGCCCGCGAACCACCACTTCCTGCGCTTCGATGGCCGTAGACGGCCCTATGGAAATGACCTCGGGTGTCATTGCAACGCGTTTCCCGAAACCGTCCGTCAGCTTTAAATGCAGTTGGGCCGATTTGGGCGCCGGGGAAGACACTTCGCACTTGAGGCGCATGACGCCATTTTCATACTGAGAATCAAGTTGGGACGATACGGAGAGGCTGCTGAGGTGTACCGGCGGAAGTGCGAACAGGCGCATGCCCCTGAGAATGCCGCCAATCAAATGCTTCGCATAATAGCTGGCCTGCGAAATGTCGTCGCTTCGATCCGTGATGCCGAGAACCAGGTCGACCGCCTTTCCGGCCTCTACATGATCGGTAATCTCGCAATCCCACGACGTGAAGCCTCCAGAGTGGTCACGAATGAACACGCCGTTCACCCACACTCTGGCATAGCTGTATACCCCGTCAAAGCGGAGGAAAATACGCTGTCCTTCGTAGTCGGACGGGATCTCGATTCTCTTCCGGCATGGATATTCGGTGTTCGGCTCAATGGCAATGCCAAGCGTCGCGAATTCGTTGGGCATCTCCACGGCGCGCCAGGCGGAGGTGTCCAGATCGCGCTGCCAAAACTCCGCGGGAGGGGCCGCGATAAACTTCCATTCGCCGGACAGACTGATGACCGGCTTCTCCACTCCAGCTACCGAGATTGGTACGGGAACGAGATCGTGTCTGCTCGCACGGGGTTCAGGCGAAGCGGCCAAGCCAGTGGAGACCTTTTCGGCGTAGCCTTTCATAGGAGTGCCAAGCCTTGTGGCGATCAAAGATGTGCCAAGCATTTCAACAAACGTTCGACGGTCCACCAGAAACTCCTCCACGGAATGTGCGGAATGAAAAAGGCTGTGTCGTCTCAATCCGTACCACAATCGAAATGTCATACCAATTCAAGCGCGCACCACGCATTCGCGCCAATCGCTTCTCTGCTCTACTCTTTGGACCCGAGACTTGATTCGCGCACAGCGTTAGCGCTTGCGGTTCGAGATCAGATCTAGGCCGACGTGGTGCAGGTGCTCCAGCATTGCATTTTCGGCGGCGTCCGCTTCCCCGCGTACGATCGAGTTCACCACGAGGCGATGGTCCAGGATCATCTGACGGCAGTCCGGCGCGCTGTGGCCCGTAATCTCCCGGCTTCTGCGATGGAATGCCGCGAGAGAGCTGTTCAGTTCTGTAAGGATCGGATTCCCTGCCGCTTCGATGACGGCGGTATGCAGCAGAATATCGTAGTGTGCGATGCCGTCCCAGTCTTTGGTGGCCTCGATTCGGGAACATTCAGCTTCTATGCGTTTCAACTCGCGCTCGTTGCCGCGCACGGCCGCGAGTCGCGCCGCGGCAGGCTCGATCATCTTGCGGACCTCCAGCAGGTTGAGCATATTGAAATCGGAAGATCGCAGAACCACCATTGCAGGCCAATCTCTGCGCAGGCCATGGAGCGATTTCACGTAGGTTCCATCGCCACGCCGACTCTCTATGACATCGAGAATGGTGAGAGCCTTGATCGCCTCCCGAATCGCCTGGCGGCCTACGCCAAATTTCTCCGCGAGAACGCGCTCCGGAGGCAACATCATGCCCGCATCATAACCTTGTTCAATGAAGGCGCGCAGCATGGAAAGAACGCTGGAGTCGTCCAGCGCCTTCCGCCGATTTGGTCTCTTTGTTTGGTATGACCTTTTCTGAGGCTTAGATCGAAATGGGTCCAGTTTGGGCACTCTATCCTCGTCCCCGGCTCTCTCTGCTTTATGCGATTCAACGCAGCTTCTTGGCCCCTGCTGGCGATTCTCACCTGTGCAGAAAACGCCTTCGACAAGATAGCAGGTTTCATTGTAGATTGGTATGACCTGATGTTCCAATATACTTGACGATGGAAGATGGGCGGGATGAAGATCACCGAAGTGAAGACGTGGATGGTCGAGGGGGTCAAGTACAACTGGACCCTCGTCAAGATTTATACCGACGATGGGTTTACCGGAATCGGAGAGGGCACCAACTGGCCCGGCAGCCCCATGATATTAGAAGCGTGCCGCCACGCGGGCGAGGTCATTGTCGGGGAAGACAGCTCGCGCATCGACTACATCTGGACCAAGCTCTACCGGGATTTCAATTGGCTTGGACAGGGCGGCCCGGTATTGAGTGCGATCAGCGCCATCGACATCGCGCTTTGGGACATTGCGGCCAAACGCGCGGGTATGCCGGTGTACCAGTTGCTTGGCGGCGCTTACCGTAAGCGGATCGGCCTTTATGCGAACTATTGGTTTCTGCAGGGCACGGGCACGCCGCAGGACTATGCCGAGCAGGCGCGCAACATCAAGGAGCGCGGATTTCTCGCCTGTAAGATGGATCCGTTCGCGCATGTGAACTACTGGTACGGCGAAGACCTGCAGGACAATCTTGGGCTGACGGAAAGTGCAAAGGACCTGGCGATCGAGCGTCTCATCGCCGTGCAGGAGGCGGCTGGCAAGGACTTCAAGATCGCTGTTGAAACGCACGCGATGTTGAACGGCCCGACAGCGGTGGAGATGGCGCACCGAATCGCCAGAGCGGGAATCAACTGCATGTGGTACGAGGAGCCAGCGGGTCCGGAGTTCCCAAAAGAGATCGCCGCAATCAAGCGGCAGATTCCGCTTCCGATATGCGTGGGCGAGCGGCTGCACTCGCGCTTCCAGGCGCGGACGATCCTTGAAGCGCAGGCTGCCGACATTTTGATGCCGGACATTACGCGCTGCGGAGGCATCAGCGAGATGAAGAAGATCGCGACCATGTCGGAGGCGTTCAACGTACCCATCGCGCCGCACAACCCCAATGGTCCTATTTCAACCATTGCGTCCGCCCACGTCATGGCTTCCATTCCGAACTTTTTTTACCAGGAGTTCATGGCGAACGATGTTCCCTGGCGCGACACCGTGCTCGACCGTCCGCTGCCCGTGAAGAACGGTTTCTATGAACTCGGCGACGAGCCGGGCCTCGGCTTCGATCTGGTCGAAGAAGAGATGGAACGGCATCCGGGCGTCACCGTTCGACGCCCCGGTTTCTACGTGTAGCGCAATACTCCCGGAGGCATATCACCGTCATGGACTGGAAAACCGATTCGGAACTCTTTGCATTGATCAAACAGCATCTCTTTACCGCGATCATCGGCGACGTGCTTGACATGAACGGGCTCCATCATCAATTTCTGCCGGCGCGATGCCGCCCGCTGGCCCCGCACATGGTGGTTGCCGGACGCGCGATGACGGTGCTGGAAGCCGATGTCTTCCATGTTCCCAGCCCGCCGTTCGGCAAGATGCTGGAGGCGCTCGACAGCTTGCGGCAAGATGAGATCTACATTGCGGCTGGTTGCGCTCCGCGCTATGCGCTGTGGGGTGAGAATATGTCCACTGCCGCGCAGATGCGTGGAGCTGCGGGTGCGGTGCTTGCCGGTTACGCCCGCGATACGCGCGGCATCTTGGCCATGGATTTTCCAACCTTCTGCTACGGCAGTTACGCGCAAGACCAGCGCGGCCGCGGGATGGTCCTCGACTATCGTGTCCCCATCGAGGTCGAGGGTGTGGCCATCTCTCCGGGCGACATTCTGGTCGGCGACATCGATGGTGTGGTCGTGTTGCCGCGCGAACACGAGGAGGCCGTCATTTCAAAGGCATTGGAACAGGTGCGCAAGGAACGGACCGCGCGCTCCATGCTGCTGAACGGCGCCCGGGCGCAGGATGTGTTCACCGAAACGGGCGTGCTGTGAACGACTTGAATTTTGCCGACAAGGTTGCGATCGTCACCGGCGCGGCAAGCGGTATCGGTCGCGCGACGGCCATCGCGTTGGCGCAGCGCGGGGCCGCAGTTGCGCTGTTTGATACCAACGCCGAAGCCTGCAATGCGCTTGCTGCGGAACTGGAGCAGCAGCGGCCGGGCAGCGCGACACCATTCATTGTCGATGTGGCGGACGCAAGCGCAGTGAGTGAAGCGGTAGAACGCGTGAAAGTGTCCATGAACGGAGTCGATCTGCTGGCGCACTGCGCGGGCCGGCAAAGCTATGGCAGCGCGGAATCGACAAGCCCTGACACATGGAAGCAGACTCTGGGCGTCGATCTCGATTCAGCCTTCTATATGTCCCGCGCTGTCCTGCCCCAAATGAAGCAGCGGGGCGGCGGTTCCATTGTGTTCATCGGATCGACGCAGTCCCTGGTGGCCCACCAGAACTCAGCCGCCTATGTCACGGGCAAGCACGCCCTGCTGGGCCTGATGCGTTCCGTGGCGCTCGACTTTGCGACGTATGGAATTCGCGCGAACTGCGTGCTTCCCGGCGCGATCGACACTCCCATGATTCGCTGGAGCGCCAGCCTGGACCCTCATCCGGAGCGCGTGCTGGAAGCGTGTCACTCTCTGGCCCTGCTGGGGCGCATGGGGCTGCCGGAAGAAGTTGCCAATGTGAATATTTTTCTGCTGAGCAGTATGGCCTCCTACATCACCGGAGCGACGATCGTCGTGGACGGCGGCCAACTGGTGCCCTGCGGCGGCACGGCATTCCAGCTCACCGGCACAGGCAAGGGGTAGCTCTCAACGTGAGTGGACTGGTTCACCTCCATAGGATCGACTATGCCGTCATGGGGGCCTATTTTGTCTTCACGATCGGGATAGGCTACTTCGTGAAGCGCGGCGTTCATAGCAGCAACGACTTCTTTCTTGCGGGCCGTTCAATGCCAACATGGGTTGCCGGGATCGCTTTTATTTCCGCCAACCTCGGCGCGCAGGAGGTCATTGGAATGGGCGCGTCGGGGGCGAAGTACGGGCTTGCGACCTGCGACTTCTATTGGCTCGCGGTTCCGGCGATGGTCTTCGTCGGGTTGCTGATGATGCCGTTCTATTACGGTTCGCGTGCGCGCAGCGTGCCGGAATATCTCCGCCTGCGGTTCGACGAAAAGACGCGCGCGCTTAACGCAATCACCTTTGCCACCATGACCATCTTTTCCTCCGGCGTGTCGATGTACGCTATGGGCAAACTTTTTTATCTGCTGCTCGACTGGAGTTTTAATGTCAGCGTCCTGGTGTCGGCGGTCATTGTTTTGAGCTATGTTTCGCTTGGCGGGTTAACCAGCGCGATCTACAACGAGGTGCTTCAATTCTTCCTCATCGTGATCGGACTCGCGCCGCTATCGTGGATGGGCCTTCGCTCCGTAGGCGGATGGAGTGGCCTGAAGGCGCGGCTTGGGGAGCATGCAATATCCCAGGGATTTTCTCCGGGCGCATACACGCATGTGTGGCGCTACATGGGCAGCGTCCGACAAAACCCAGTGGGCGTGGAGTGGATCAGCCTCGGCTTCGGGCTTGGGTTTGTACTCAGTTTTGGCTACTGGTGCACGGACTTTCTTGTGGTCCAGCGCGCGATGTCGGTTAAATCGCAGGAATCCGCCCGGCGCGTGCCCATCTTTGCGGCCATACCAAAGATGATCCTTCCGCTGTTCGTGATTCTTCCAGGGATGATTGCGGTTGTCGCAACAGAGGCCACGCCGCCGCGCACCGCGGACAGCGTGAAGAGCGTCGTGACCAGTGGCATGTTGCCTGCAAAGCTGACAGCGGACGGGTCACCCGAGCACGATACGCTTGGCCATGTCGTTCCAGATTACGACCTCGCCACACCGATGATGATTGTGCACTTCCTGCCATCGGGACTCTTGGGCCTGGGGCTCACGGCATTGCTGGCATCGTTTATGTCAGGAATGGCTGGCAATGTGACCGCGTTCAACACGGTTTGGACTTACGACATCTACCAGGCGTATCTGCGGCCTTCCGCTTCCGATCGGCATTATGTGCTGATCGGACGTTGGGCAACGGTCATTGGTATTGCGCTCTCAGTCGGGGCTGCATACCTGGCAGCCTCGTTCAACAACATCATGGACCTGCTGCAGCTCGTCTTCGCCTTTGTGAACGCGCCGCTTTTCGCGACCTTTGCCCTGGGAATGTTCTGGAAACGCACCACAGGAAACGGCGCATTCTTCGGATTGCTCGCTGGCATGATGGCCGCCGTCCTGCACCACGGCCTAAGCCTGCCGCGAGGCGCGGTTGTCGGCGTCCATGGCGGCTTTCTCGGGGTGCATATCGTCTATGGCAGCGATCTTGGCCAGGCATTCTGGACGGCGATCGTCGCCTTCACTGTGTGCGTCGGCGTCACGGTTGCCGTTAGCCTTGTAACACGCGCTGCGGACGAAAGCCTCCTGCGGGGACTTGTCTATTCTCTCACCGACCGGCTTCAGGTTCGCAATGGCGGGTGGTATCGGCAGCCAGAGACGATGGCAGCAGCGGTGCTTTTGGCCGCGCTGGCGCTAAACATATGGTTCTTCTAGGGAACCCCTGCACAGATGCTTGATTTGACGACGGCAATGCGCAAGCGGCGGTCTGGAAGCTGTAATTCCGGAAGGGGGTGGCTGCCTTAGTACTACAGTTGCACTTAGTGGATTCCACCTGATTTCCATCGCGACCCACTCGCGCACTCCCTCCAAAAATCAACGGTTTACAGTCCAGCTACCCCAAACGATTCACTATCTGCAACT
>JAJYSL010000097.1 GCA_021793595.1 Acidobacteriota bacterium | reverse complement strand
ATACGTATCGGGGTCGTCGCCCTGCAGGCCGGTCACAAACTGAATGCCAAGCTGTCCGGTCAGAAATGGATCTTCACCGTATGTCTCCTGTCCACGACCCCAGCGCGGATCGCGAAAGATGTTCACGTTCGGCGACCAGAAATCCATGCCAAAAAAGATAGCGTGATTGTCTTCTCGAACGGCGGAGTTGTACCGTCCGCGCGCCTCGATGCCGATCATATGGGCTTCTTCATGGATCAGGGGCGCATCCCAGGTCGCCGCCATGCCAATCGCCTGGGGAAACACGGTGGCATATCCAGATCGCGCGACGCCGTGCAGGGCCTCGCTCCACCAGTCGTATTCGGCCACACCGAGCCGTGGAATCGCAGCCGCGTGATTCTGCATCTGCGACACTTTTTCCTCCAGCGTCATCTTCGACACCAGATCGTCCACGCGTTTCTGGATCGGTACCGCCGAATTCAAATACGGAGCGGTTTTAGCGGGGTTTGCCTGTGCAAGACAGCCGGGTACGAGGACCAGCAGCGTACCTGCGGCAGCCATCGCTGCAGCGAAGCAGCGTTTCATTCGGCCATGAGCGCGGGCGAGCAAAAACGATTTAGACATAATCTTTCTCCTTCTTTCACGTCGAGAAAATCGTTACTGAATAGGCGTCTATCAATTTACTGTGCATCGATCGGCATGACAAATTCCGGCTTCATGAATGTGAATCGCATGACTCTCGTGGAAGCGCCCAGCCTGCAGTGCGAAACGTGCAGAAATAAATGTGGTCGGCAGGACAAATTCCGCATCTTAGTTTGCGGAGATATCGTATGACGACCCACAAGAAGCCTGCTTTCAGCGCAATGCTTTCCGTCGTCCTTCTCTTCGGCGTGGCGGCTTGCTATGGGAAACCGAGCCCAGCCGCAACCACCCAGGCCTCCGCCAGCCAGAACGATCCAGGCCGCGCTGTTGATGCCACCAGCGCACCGGTCAACGGCCCCGCATGGGCCTATGACAACGCCGCCGTGCCCACAGCGGCGCTGCAGCAGTACAGCCAGAATGCGCCGCCTCCGCCCCCGCCCCCGCCGGGGCAGGCTGGCTACGAACAAGGTGGATACAATCAAACTCCGTACGCCCAGGGCAACGACGACAGCGAGGATCAGCAGCAGGTCTATGCTCCCGAGCCGCCGCCGGCGATACCGGAGTACGAGCAACCTTACTGCCCGGGGTATAACTACATCTGGACGCCGGGATATTGGTATTGGTCGCCAATGGGCTACTACTGGGTGCCAGGAGCCTGGGTGCTTGCTCCCTATATCGGTGCGTTGTGGACCCCGGGCTATTGGGGATTCTGGGGTGGCCGTTATCTCTGGTACGGGGGCTACTGGGGCCCATACGTCGGCTTCTATGGCGGCATCAACTATGGGTTCGGCTACTTTGGCATGGGCTATCAGGGCGGTTACTGGAACCGCGGCGCTTTTTATTACAATCGTTCCGTTACGCGCGTCAACGTCAACGTGGTCCGCAACGTGTATACGCGCAATTTCCGCTATAACAACCGCTCTCGGGTCAGCTACAACGGCGGACGTGGCGGGCTGAATGTTCGTCCGAATCAATTCCAACTGAATGCAGCCCGCGCGCGCCGCTTCGGCGCCATACCGGCACAACGTCAATTGGTTCGCCAGGCACAGGCAAAGCGGGCGCAGTTTGCCAAGGAGAATCGTGGAAGGCCCGCCGAGGCGGCGTACACGCGACCCGTCAATGGCGGTCGTAAGGCTCCCGCGGCACGACCGCAGGATTTTCGTCCGGCAAATCGTGCACGGCCCGCACCCGGAACGCGTCCCACCACCGGCGGGCGTCCGGGCACTGCGGCCCGACCGGCTCCGAATACGAATCGCCCCGGAGCGGTGCAGAGCAACAGGCCGATGCAGACTCGTCCGATGCAGCAGCAAAACCGGAGTGCGCAGCAGGGCCGTCCTGAATGGCGAGCGACGCCGCAGCCAAGACCTGAGACGCGACCAGTTCCACAAGCTCGTCCAAAGTCTCGACCCGCGCCGCAGCGTCAGCCGGACAATCGCGGGCCAAACTGACAGTCTGCTCTAAAACAAGTCCGGAATGGTGTGGAAGGCGATGCGCGTTGGGGCGGCGGCCTTCGCCAAATGCATGCTGGCGAAGTAGAGCGTTTCCGGCCCGTATTTCTGATTCAGATGGTCCATGGTCGCGGCCAGTTGATCGCGGCTGGCTTCGCGGTCGAGCCTGCTGAACAGGCTAAGGGTGTGCAGCTCGTCCGGCACCAGATGGATCAACGTGACGCTCACTAGAAAAGGCTTTTCATAGAGCGGGCCGACGGGGCGCATCGACCATAATTTTCGCAGCCCTTCGATCAGCGTCTGCGAGTCCTGGCACTCGACCAGCCGCAGTTGCTCGGTCCAGGTCTGTTGCGGAATGCCAGAGCCATGCTTGCCGGTGGCTGCATCTTTCGGCACTGTAAATCGCAGCGAAAGGGACATTCCTGCGGCCCATAATTTCTGCATGCGCAAACGCATCGCGGCCTTGTGCAACAGCTTATGCGCGGTGGCATAGGTGCCTTCCAGGTTGCGCAACTCCGGCCCCAGGACATGTTCGTGCCCAATGGATTTGGGGTGCTCCAAGTCGGCATCGTGGAAGTCTTCTCCCCGCAGCCAGTGCCAGAGGCGTTCGCCCTGCACGCCACCCCATGCCTGCCCTAGTTGCTCCGCGTTCAAGGCGAGCAAATCGTCCATGGTTTTCACGCCGCGCGTGTTCAGGCGCCGCTCCATGCGGCCACCAATGCCGACCAAGTCGCGCAGTTTCAGGCGCAGCAACGCCTGCGGCAGCAGGTCGTGCGTCAACGCGATCAGGCCGTCGGGCTTTTCCATGTCGGAGGCAATCTTGGCTAGATAACGATTCGGCGCCAGGCCAATTGAACAGCAGAGGGTGCTTCCGACCTGTTCGCGAATTGAAGATTTGATCCGTCGCGCGAGATCCATGGCGGCCAACAGCGGCTGTTCACGACCGATTAACTCACACGCCATTTCATCGATGGATCTAACCGAGGACACCGGCACGCAGCTTTCGACTGCCTCGACGACGCGGCGATGGTAGTTCACATAGAGCTGGTGGCGTGCCTCGATCAGAACCAGCTCCGGACACAGGCGCTTGGCTTCGCCCACCGGCGTACCGGTTTTCACGCCGAAGGCTTTGGCTTCATAACTGGCAGCAATGCAACAGGTCGTGTCGGCCATCAGAGGCACCACTGCTACGGGTCGATTGCGCAGGTCTGGCTGCATTTCCTGTTCGACGGAGGCGAAGTAGGAGTTCAGGTCGAGAAACAGCCAGCGTACACGTGGTGGCCCGGACATTGGCATCGCCGATCCCATTGGGTTTCCATCCGAGGGTGCCATAGAGTTCGCCACTCTTTCGCCTTATTGTGCGCTTGCGATATGCCGGAGCGCAATTCATCCGTTGCATTGCAAAGAATGTCTCCCTGTTTTGCACAAAATTAGCTTTGGATTCATTTTTTTGATGCAAAGTCAACCTAAGTTCGTAAAATGGAATCTATCGAGACATAGGCATCAACTTCGCTATGGGGTGCAATGCTATGGCATGGGCAAACTTGGCAACGTTTCACGAAGGATGGCAACACCTCGAACCGGCGTTGCCGGTAGTGATGGGCGGGGCGAGTGCGCTGATCCTGCTGGGGTGTGCTGTGGCCAGCTGGATATGCCCGTCCAGAAAAGAAGATTGCTTGTTTCGTCGCCACGTGATGTAGTCGGGGCCCTTGCTGGGTGCTGTGGCTTCTGACAAGCAGTTGTGTCTGCCGTATATTACCCTCGCCTGATCCCTGTCAGCCTCCGATTTCGTCCACCTCTTTCTGGTGGCGCGTGTTCCGTCGTGCCAATCTCTCTATAATCCAGTCGTGACCGTACAAGCGAAACTTGAGGAACTGGAACGCCGCAATGCCTTGGCCGAAGCGGGCGGAGGCGCGGCTCGACGCGAGCGTCAACATCGCGAGGGCAAGCTTGCGGCTCGGGAACGCATCGAACTGCTGCTGGACCAGGGAACGTTTGAGGAGATGGACCGTCTGGTCACGCACCGCTGCACCGACTTTGGCATGGATGAGCAGAAAATTCCGGGCGACGGCTTTATCACCGGGCATGGCCGCATCCACGGGCGGATCGTGTTTGTTTTCGCGCAGGACTTTACCGTCTTCGGCGGATCACTCTCCGAAACGAACGCCGCAAAAATCGTCAAGGTGATGGAAATGGCGATGCGCGTGGGAGCGCCGATCGTCGGGCTCAACGATTCCGGGGGTGCGCGCATCCAGGAAGGCGTCGTCTCGCTGGCCGGTTATGCGGACATTTTTCTGCGCAACGTGCAAGCCTCCGGGGTGGTGCCGCAGATTTCCGCCATCATGGGGCCATGCGCAGGCGGCGCCGTGTATTCTCCCGCCATCACGGACTTTACCCTGATGGTCGATCAAACCTCCTACATGTTTGTGACCGGCCCGGACGTGATAAAGACTGTCACGCATGAAGAAGTGACAAAGGATGCGCTGGGCGGCGCGACCACGCATAACGAGAAATCCGGCGTTGCCCACAGGATGGCGCAGGACGACGCGGAATGCCTGGCGATGATTCGCGAGCTGCTGACGTTTCTGCCGCAGAACAATCTGGAAGATCCGCCTCGCAAGCCCACGAACGATCCCATCGATCGCGCGGATGCGGAGCTCGACACGCTGATTCCGGACCAGCCGACCCAGGCGTATGACGCAAAGCTCGCCATCCAGCACATCGTCGACGAGGGATATTTCTTTGAGATTCACGAGCGCTATGCGAGGAATATAGTCGTCGGATTTGCGCGGATGAACGGTCGTGCAGTCGGGATTGTGGCCAATCAGCCCTCGGTTCTGGCGGGTGTTCTCGACATTAACGCCAGCGATAAGGCGGCGCGGTTCGTGCGTTTCTGCGATGCATTCAACATTCCGCTGATTACGCTGGAAGATGTTCCCGGCTTCCTGCCTGGGACGCAGCAGGAGCATGGCGGCATCATTCGCCATGGAGCGAAACTGCTGTATGCGTATGCCGAGGCGACGGTTCCCAAGCTGACCGTGATCATGCGCAAAGCCTATGGCGGCGCCTATTGCGTGATGAGCTCCAAGCATCTGCGGACCGATCTGAACCTGGCGTGGCCGACGGCGGAGATTGCCGTGATGGGTGCGGATGCCGCAGTCAACGTTGTGTATCGGCGGGAGATGGAAGAAAGCGTTCGGCAGGCGCAGGCGGTGTGGCCCTCTGGCCGCGCCTTCACAGAAAAAGATAAGTCGAAGATTCTTGCCGATACGCGTCAGGAGAAAGTGCACGAGTTTCGCGAGCGATTCGCCAATCCATATATTGCCGCGGAGCGCGGGTATGTGGATGCGGTGATTCGTCCCAGCGAAACGCGTTTGCGCCTGATTCGTGCGCTGGAAATGCTGGATACGAAGCGCGAGAAAAATCCTCCGAAAAAACACGGCAACATCCCGCTGTAGAGATGAGGTAGATCGTCAAGATTGCCGATATTTTGCGTGCTGTTTGAGCACGGCTGGGATGAAAATATCCAGTCCTTGCATTCGGCAGCGCGTCTCGCTCTCAAGATTCGAAGTTTCCACCCTTCGCACTTCAATCCGTTTCAGAATTGGCTGGAATGAGGCGCGAAGGATGGACACCCGCCCTCACCTACTCAACCAAGGTGAAGGTATACATCTTTCCGCTGGAGGCAAGATTGCGCGATGTGAAAGCTCCGGGGGGCAAGAAGCCGTATTCGCCCGGTGCTAATGGGGCAGTCAGAGTGATCTTGTAAGTTAGCGGGGCCACCTTCTCGCTTTTGAACTCGACTGCATCACGAGAGGCTCCTGTTGAAGCGTGGAATACGCCACCCGTGATGGACCGAAATTCGCGATATTTCGATTTGGCGTGGAGGTGAAGCAGTTGATATTCAATTGGGTCGTCGCCGTCCCGGGCAATAATCAAGAATTCCGGCGGTGACGTGACAGTATTCGGACTGTGCTCTCCTTTAATGTTGCCGTTGATATCCCTTTGACGATTCCATCGGTTGCCAGAGATTTCAGAAATCCGCCGGTCTTGGTGTTGACCACTTCCGGCTGAAGTTCAGTGTCAACGCCCTTCTGCACGTAATAGACGCCAATATCAGTGGGATAGGTTCCTGCAGGTGGAGTTGCCGCTGCTGCCACAGGATTGCTCTTCGCAATCATGGCGGCCATGATGGCATCGGAGACGCCGGCTTGTTTCAGCGCAATCAGGTCGTTGGCGGCCAGTGAGAAATGCGCCGGCTGTGAGTTGATCGTAGAGATCACAATGCTGTCGCTCATCCCCGCCTTCACCATCTTGATGACGGAATCGTTGGTATTCGTAAACTGCTGAGCAGAGGCGATACCAAGGCATAGAGAGAGAACTACAAAAAGAACACGAGTCTTCATTGTTTTCGCTTCCTTGAATCAATTGGGCTGAAAGTCGCCCAAGTCTAGCACTCGCCACGAGGAGAAGATACAAAGAACTACGGCCATTGCAGGAAATTATCTCCTTTGGATCCTAACTAGCCATCAACCCTATCGCACGAGAATTGCATCTCTATTCAAATAAGAATTAAGACTGGAGGCAATCCCCCGATGCAGCCCTATTCCTCTTCTTCGCCGCGCGTTTCGCTTCCCTTTACTGATCGCAAACTTCCTGCCGCCGCGCGCGTGGTGGGCGCGATGCCGCCGGATGAAGCGGTGCGCGTGTCGATGATCGTCAAGCGCAAGCAGCCGCTCGATCTCGCCGACCTGCAGGGTCGACAGTTGTCGCGAACAGAATTCGCCAATAAGTATGCCGCGAGTCCGGAGGCATTCGATCTGCTGCGCCAGTTTGCGGAGCAACATGGCTTGTCCGTGGATGAGAATGCATCGAGCCTGGATCGGCGCACCCTGGTGCTGACAGGCACGGCCGCACAGATGCAACAAGCTTTTGGAGTTGAGCTGCAGCAGGTGGAACATGACGGGCGGCACTATCGAATTCACAAACAGCCCGTGAGTATGCCGCGGGATTGTGCCTCGATTGTGGATGCGGTGCTGGGGCTGGACACGCGGCCGCAGGCGAAATCGCATCTTCGAAAGCTGAAGGATTTGCGACCGGCAGTGGCAGTCGCGCAAAGCTTTCTGCCGCGGCAGGTCGCCGAGATTTACAGCTTTCCAACAGACGTGGATGGAAGCGGCGAGACCATCGGCATTCTGGAACTGGGAGGCGGATTCACGACGACGGACATTCAACAATATTTCCAGAATCAGAACATCACTCCGCCGCAGGTTGTAGCCGTTTCGGTGGATGGAGGCACAAACTCGCCAACCAATCCGAGCGGCGCCGACAGTGAAGTGATGCTGGACATTGAAGTGGCGGCCAGCGTTGCGCCGGCGGCAAAGATTGCCGTGTACTTTACTCCCAACACGGACCAGGGATTTATCGATGCGTTGACGACCGCGATCCACGACACAACCAATCATCCGTCGGTGATTTCGATCAGTTGGGGAGGGCCGGAATCGAGTTGGACGCAGCAGGCAATGACAGCGCTCGACGACGCGTGCCAGTCGGCGGCGGCGCTTGGAGTCAGCATCACGGTGGCGTGCGGAGACAGCGGGTCAACCGATGGCGTGAGCGATGGCGCGAACCATGTGGATTTTCCGGCGTCCAGTCCGCACGTACTTGCGTGCGGAGGCACGAAGATTACAGTGAACGGAACCAAGTTGATCCACGAAGTAGTTTGGAATGACGAAGCGCAAAACGGGGGCGCGACGGGCGGCGGTGTCAGTACCGTGTTTGCGCTGCCCACCTGGCAACAGAATGCGAATGTATCGGGGGCAACCAACGGGGGCAACGGACGCGGTGTACCGGACGTTGCGGGAGATGCAGCGCCGGAGACCGGCTACTCGATCGAGGTGGACGGGCAGACAGAGGTAGTTGGCGGGACGAGCGCGGTGGCGCCGTTGTGGGGCGGGCTGATCGCGTTGTTGAATCAGAAGCTTGGCAAGCCGGTGGGATTTTTGAATCCGCAGATTTATCCGCTGCTGGGAAGCGCGGCGTTTCGCGACATTACGCGGGGCAGCAATGGCGCATACAAAGCGGGCGTCGGCTGGGATGCATGCACCGGGCTTGGATCGCCGGTGGGAACTACCCTGGCGACCAAGCTGTGAGTCGGCAAGTGTAACTTTAATAGTTACATTTATTCTTCAATTGGGCGCAGGATCGGTTTTCCCTTCTCGTTGACACCAATCCTGCCCATGGGACGATCGTGATCGTGGGTGAACAGGACCAGCCACTTTTCTGGAATCGCGTGGCGATAAAAACGCTTGCGCTCTTCGATGCAGGTTAGCGGAAATAGATCGTAGCCCATGACCCATGTGCTATCCAAGTGCGCGCTGGTCGGAATCAAATCTGAAATGTAGGTGGCGCGCTTGCCGGCGGAATCGATATGGACCGCCATTAACTGCGCGGTGTGGCCAGGAAACAATTCGCACGCAATTCCCGGAACAATTTGAAATATCTTTCCCGGGGTGTGCCCTTCTAACAGGGTCATCTGTCCGGATGCGATCAGCGGATCGTAATTGTCGCTGATGTAGCTGATGCGATCGCGATCCAATTGACGATGGCCATGCTCCACCTCGCCTTGATGGGCAAAGTAATGGGCGTTGGGAAACATGGGAGCAATCTGGCCGGACTCGCTGCGCACCGTGTTCCATCCGCAGTGATCGAAATGCAGATGGGAGTTGATGACGATGGTGACTTCCTCTGGCCGCACGCCCGCTGCTTCCAGACTATTTGGCAGCAACTGGCTGGATTTGTATATGTCTCGCAGCTTGGGCGACAGCTTGTTTCCCAGGCCGGTCTCAATGGCCACGGTGTGGCGGCCGGTTCGTACGATTACGGTGTTCGCGCCTAACAGAATTCGGTTTTTTTCGTCGGCGGGAGCGCGTTTCTCCCACATTGGCTTGGGGACTACGCCGAACATTGCGCCGCCGTCTAACAGGTAGGTTCCGTCGGTGCAGACGGTGAGTTCAAAGTCGCCGACGGTAGTGCGACCGCGTACTAAATCATGGGTGTGCGGGCCTTCGGCTGGGTGAGGCATATGCAGGTAGCTCCTATCTACCGACCGGCTGCGGAGGGCCGCAGGCCGGTTTCAAATTGCTGCAGAATCGCATCGAACAAATGGGTCCGCGCAGGCGATCCTGCAATCGAATGAGTCTTGCGCGGGTACAGTAACAACCTATATGGAACATTTGCAGTTACAAATTGCTGAATCATCTGAATGGTGTTTTGCATGTGAACGTTGTCATCGCCGGTTCCCTGCACCATCAGCAGGCTTCCATGCAGGTGGGAGGCGTTGGTGATGACCGAATCATCTGTATAGATTTTTTGATTTTCATCCGGCAGGCCGAGATAGCGCTCCGTATAGATGGAATCGTACAAGCGCCAGTTGGTGACCGGGGCGACACAAACTCCAGTGACAAAGCGGTCGGAGTGGGTCATGGCATACAGGGTGAAGGTGCCGCCCCAGCTCCAACCCCACCAGCCCATTCTCTTGGAGTCCAGCTGGGGATATTGCTGCAACACCTGATCGACCATGGCCAGCTGATCCTGCAGCTGCACCGGGCCGAAGTCGCGATACGCAGCTTCTTGAAATGTTCGATCCCGGTTGCCCATGCCGCGGTTGTCGACATGCAGAACCGCGAAACCGTGCTGAAGCAATAACTGATCGAAGAAGAAAGCCTGGCCGTCGAACTGGTTGCGGACAACCTGGGCATGCGGGCCACCATAAGGATTCACAATCAGCGGAACGCTGGCGGCTGCGTGCAGGTTGGGCGGCAAGAGCAGTTCCCCATATAAGGTGGTGCCGTCGGTGGCTTTGCCGGTAAACATGATCGGCGCGACTAGATTGTATCCATCCAGAGGGCGCGAATTCCAGAAGGGCATGCAGGGGCCGCTCACGCTGCAAGCGCTGACCACGGGAGGCTGCATCGTGCTGGAGGCAGAGTCAACGTAATGGGTCGCGTCAGGTGACAGCGTGATGTGATGGACGCCGTGCGTGGTGCTGACCAGTTTTTTCCCGGAGCCGTCGAGCCCGATTTGCCACAGCATTTCTTCCCGCGGATCGGTCTCGTTGGAGGTGTAGTAGACGATTCGTTTTTTCCGATCGATGCCGGCGACGCTGAGCACTTCCCAATTGCCATGCGTCAGTTGCCGGACCAGTGTTGCACCGGATGCGGTTGGATGAGCGGTGTCGTAGCGATAGAGGTAGAGGTGGGTGTTGCCGTCGCGCCAGCTGCTCCACAAGAACTGACCCTTCTTCAA
The DNA here is from genome assembly GCA_021793595.1 of Acidobacteriota bacterium. Next base: position 4,198 of record JAJYSL010000097.1, on the reverse strand, counting down.
AAACCAGACATTGTAGGCTTCATCGAAGAACTTATTGGCGGTTTCCTGCAGCACGCTGCGAATGGCGCCGGTTTCTGTGTTGGCAAAAAATAACTCCAGATGGCGATGGTCGCGGCGCAGGACCTCAATCCACACGTGATTGGCGTCGAGCCAACCGAAGCGGGGAATATAGTCGTTGTGCTGGCTCACCGGCACGCGGAGCCACAACGTATCACCGCCATTGGCGCCAACAATACCGACGCGCACGCCGGGGTTGGGATCGCCCGGTTGGGGATAGCGTTGCTGGTCGACCGTGCTGTGGGTCGGGATCCAGTCTGTAATGGGATAGGTGGGGACGGTGTTCTCATCCATTTGCAGATAGGCGATGTGCGTCGAGTCCGGCGACCAGAAATAATTGCTGCGGACGTCAAGCTCTTCTTCATACACCCAATCAACTTCGCCATTGAGCAGGGTTGCTTCGGTGGTGCTGGTCAGCGCGGTGTCGTGCTTACTGTCCAGCGACAGCACATGCAGATTGTGATCGCGGACAAAGGAAACGGATTTGCCGTCGGGAGAAAATTTGGGATCGTCGCCGCTGCCTGCTCCGGTGCTGGCGACGTCTACCGCTGTATCTTTCCGCATGTCGTAGATCCACAGGGTGCCGGTGTTGTCGAAGAGCAGATGCTTGGAGTCCGGCGACCAATGGTAGCTGGAGACATGGTAGCGGGAGCGATGGTCGCGGTCGCGCTCATCGTTTTTCGCGCCGTAGATGGCGGCCAGTCGAGTTTCGGGTACCAATACGGAGGCCGTGCCGTTGGCGGCGCTGACGGCGATCAGGTCATGGGGCTGGCCGTGCTCCGTGTCGCCGGAGAGATAGGTGACGCTGTCGCTATCGGGACGCCAAAGAAATTCTTGCGGAGGGCGTCCAAGAGGGCCACCGGGTTGCCAGATGTCGGCGTTGGTCCAAACTTTGCCTTGCCCTTGGGGGGGTGTTTGGGCAATGGCGCTGAATGCAGTACAACACAAGGCCACCAGCAAAAGCGCTTTTCGCATGTAGGTCAAAACTCCAGCATCTATTGTATAGAGCCACGGATTTTCCGTGTTTTTCGGCAAGAGCGCGACCTGGCGGGGCCGAGCCCGCGCGGAATTGCCGAGCATTTTGTGGCTGGGTGCGATGCGGTGGGCAGCACTGGCGACGGCGTCCGTGCTAGACTGCGTTTTTAGCCTTCCTCCTATGCACGAAAAACTGGAAAAACTCGTTCAACTGCAGGAGCTGGAGCAGCAGGCGCAGGCGTTGAGCCTGCAGATTGTGCAATATACCGGGCGGGTGGAGGTGCGCGAAGCGGCGCTCTACGATACCGGACGCCTGCTGGAGCAAGTTGCGACGGCGCTTGCCAAAGAGGCGTCACTGCGACGCCGGCTGGAGCTGGATGCGGAAGATATGCGCGAGAAAAGTGCGCGCTATCGTATTCAGCTGAACGATGCCAAAAGCGACGGCCAGGTAAAAGCGCTGGAGCATCAGCTGAAGTTCTGCAAGAAGGAAATCGATCGCATAGACGAGCTGGAATTTGCCAGCCTGATGGAAACCGAAGCGCTGGAGGTGAAGCAGCGGTTGTTGCATGAAACGCGCGCCAATCAAATGCAATTGCTGGAGACGGAAAAGGCGAAGTCGCAACTGGGGCGCGACCGCGACAAGGTGAAACTGGCGGAGCTGTATCGGCAACGCGATGCGGCGCGTCAGGCGGCGGACCCGGAATTGCTGGCGAACTACGACCGAATGGCCCAGGCGCACAAGGTGCCGATTGCGACCGTCGAGCAGCAGCGTTGTTCCGCATGTCAGATGATGGTTCGGCCGCAGCGGTGGAATGAAATTCGCCAGGGGGCAGTGCATTTTTGCGAATCCTGCGGGCGATTTCTCTACTTCAATCCTGCGATCGATCTGAGCGATGCCATGCATTTGCCGTCGGCGCCGAAAAAGCCGGCTGGCTTGGCGAAAGATGGGTCGCACCCCCAGCCGACCGGCTCCGACCGTCCACAGCGAGAGGAATAACGGCTGATCCGTATGCAGCGAATCGCCGTGGACATGGATGAGGTGATGGCGGATACGCTGGGCGAATTGCTGGCCCGCTACAGCCGCGAACAAAAGACCTTAATCACCAAACAGGACATTCAAGGCAAGTGGCTGTGGCAGGTGCTTCCGCCGAAAGGCCAGGAGCTGATCGACTCCTATTTGTTGAGCGACGGTTTTTTTGAGGAGATTCCCGTTATCGAGGGCAGCCAGGAAGTGCTGTTGCGGCTGAGCCGCCGCTACCAGATCTTTATCGCAACGGCTGCGATGGCGTTCCCGAGTTCGTTCAGTTCAAAATATCGCTGGCTGCGTCGCCACTACGATTTTCTTTCTCCGCAGAATTTCGTCTTCTGCGGCGATAAAAGTATTGTGCATGCGGATTTTCTGATCGACGACATGCCGCGCAACCTAGCTTCCTTCCAGGGCGAAGGCATTCTATTTACTGCGCCTCATAACGTGAACACAACCGGATATCGTCGCGTGAGCAGCTGGCAAGACGTGGATGCAATGTTTCTTGGCTGAAAGGTCGGCACCCGGCAAAGAGTCACGCTGCGAGTGGGGCTTGAGACCTTTCTCCGCACAGCTGCGCTCTCGCACCGAGTCTATCGCTGCGAGGCCGGTGAAGAGTGCTTTCCGATAATTTGTACGAATGATCCCTACGGCTGTCATGGGCAAAATCTCCCGATGACAGCGCGTAGGCCGGAAGTATTGCGGGAACGTCTTGTTTCTGTAACGAGCGGGTGAAAAAGAGTTGACGGGAAGGAGAGCTGTTAAATCAAGGAAGAAACGGACGTCAAACCGTCGAGGACGCGGAATACTTTGTTCGGAAGTTGTCTTTAAGCGAATTGATCCGCTTCTCCAAAATCTCGTAACTGAGAGCGGCAAGGATAAAAACCAAAACTATGCGAACGAACGCTCTTATCGGACCCGGCGAAAAAAGATGGGAATGATTGAAAAATGTATAGAAGGGTATGTGATAAACATACATCCCATAGCTATACCGACCGATTTTCCGGAGCGGACCAAGGGCGAGAAAGCGCCTGTAAACCGCAGGCCCCAACATCGCACTCAGAAGAAAAATTGCAAAGGCCAAATTAAGGCCCATACCGCTGAACCACCCGATTGACGAGCCGTTATAGCGGCTTCTAGAGGAGATTGCAAAAAAGGCGGCAAGACCGAACCCGATGAGAAGAATAGATCTCGACCACCTTTTCATATGAGCCACGGCTGGCGGATGACGAAAAAAGATGGCGCACAGAGCGCCAAGCATCAAGCTCGGCAGCGCAACGAAAGTATTTCTTCCGATACTGTCGGATGACGCACCTGCATGGCTAAGGTATACAGCGACCCCAATACCCAGGATCATTGCGCCCACGCAAATCCATTTCAACGCTCTTTCTGGCGTTCTGAAGATTACCAAGGGCCAGAGCCAGTAGAACTGTTCTTCGACTGATAATGACCATAAATGCCCTGCGTAGGGGAGATTGTTGGGTTCGTGGAGGAATCTGGTCCAATTGTTTAGATACAGTAGATAGAAGATTCGATCGTGCGCCGGTGGTATGCCGGCCGTGGGGAAAACCCATGGCACTATCAGAAACAAAAAGAGAAGAGTCCAATAATAAACAGGGAATATCCGAAGAGCACGTCGCGCATAAAATGATCGGAAATAGTTAACCGCTTTGCGGCTGTCCATCAGAATACCGGTGATCAAGAAGCCAGATAACACAAAAAACAGCGCGACGCCGGTATATCCCAAATGCACCCACCTACCTAAGTCAGGTTCAGCGTGAAACAGGAGAACCATGATTACGGCGATGCCTCTCAATCCATCCAAGGATTGATGGTGAATGCTTGATGGCTTCCGAATTGGGCTATTGAGGGATTTACTTAGCATGCAAATTACTTGCCGGCTGACTCGCTAGAATCAGCCAGCAAGGGTTACTCTCCCTGCTCCATGTTGAATTGTCTCGGACAGCGACTACCACTGCACTCCGGGATAAAGGCTGGGCATACGATAGCCGCGATAGCAGTCCGTGGTGCAAGTGTCTAAATCTGCGAGGAGCGGATCGAATGAGCCGAGGGAGAGGTGGCTGCGATCAAAGGAGCGGATCGGGGCGGTGCGGGATTCTGCCGCGCCATCTGGTCGATGGC
>JAJYSL010000096.1 GCA_021793595.1 Acidobacteriota bacterium | reverse complement strand
CGCCTCAAAGGAGTTGGCTGCTGCTGCGATCTTGGCTTGCTGCTCCGCCTTGCGTGACTCCGATGGATCTACACCAGCCGCGCGCTTCTCTTGCAGAGCATCGCGGCGTGAGCGGGCTAGCGTCAGATTGACGTGCGGATACTCGCCGAGCGCTAGCGATTGTTCCTTGCCGTCCACCTGCCATCGAAACCGCCAATGCTTCTTGCCGTTGGCGAAAATCCAAAGGTACAAGCCACCGCCGTCGGAGAGCTTCAAGATGGACTGGTCTTTAGGGCATTTGGCTTTTCTCAGCTTCACGTCATTCAAGAGTTTGGTCGGCATAGTTGTGGTAGACCGTGGTAGGGTTTGGAGTCGCCGGTTGTGGTAGGGCTGCTCTACCACAGAACCTTACCACAACTTAGAGCCGGATGCAGCAAGACATAATTGCACCGCTTTGGATGCTATTTCCGTGTAAGTTGCTGATTTTATGTAGGAGATTGGACTTGCTGGGACGTGGCTGGATAGGCTTATGGCGGAGAGGGTGGGATTCGAACCCACGTTACCTTGCGGTAAACACGCTTTCCAAGCGTGCGCCTTCAGCCACTCGGCCACCTCTCCAGACAAGGGCGTTGACACTTGAATCTACCACAAGGGCGGGAGTGCGTGCAGAGCGCGCGAGGCTGCACGTGTGCGATGCGACCGAACTGATGTGTCGAATTTCGAGGGTTGAAGCCTGCTTCGATCCTCCTTTCGGAACTAAAGGCAATGTGTGACGCAAGAGAGGCCAATGCAGGCGGTAAACCGCGTGTTCCCCAATGCAATGTTTCAGGGGCAAAAAGGTTAAGATTTAGAGAGAAATCTATGTTGTAGCAGCGGTATACTTACGTTGTATGCCAAAATACTCTGTCGTGGTTCCATTCCATAACGAAGAAGAAAGTGTCACCGCCCTCTACGACACTTTGAAAGCCGTTATGGAACAGGTGGGGGATACATTTGAGCTGATCTTCGTCGACGATGGTTCGACGGATCGCACCTATCGCCTGCTGGAAGAAATCACAGCCGTCGATAGCCGCGTGATGGTGGTGAAGCTGCGCCGCAACTTCGGCCAGACCTGCGCATTGGCCGCGGGCTTCGATCACGCCCAGGGAGATTTCATCCTGGCGATGGACGGCGATCTGCAGCACGACCCGGCAGAGATCCCGAATTTTCTTGCCAAGCTGGAAGAGGGCTACGACGTCGTCAGCGGATGGCGGAAGGAACGCATCGACAACTTCCTCATGCGCCGCATTCCTTCCCGTTGCGCCAATTGGTTGATGGCCAAGCTGTCCGGCGTTGACATCCACGACTTTGGCACGACCTACAAAGCGTATCGCAGGGAAGTGATCCAGAATATTCCGTTGTATGGGGAGATGCACCGCTTTATTCCCGCGCTGGCTTCCTGGTACGGCGCTTCGATTTGCGAGATTCCCATCAGGAATATCAATCGCGAGCAGGGGAAATCGCACTACGGCATTTCGCGCACGTTCAGGGTATTTTTTGACCTGATGACGATTCGTTTCCTGCTGAAATATATGTCGCGGCCCATGCACTTTTTCGGCTCGCTGGGCGCGACCAGCATGCTGGGCGGTCTGGCGCTCTCCATGTGGTTGCTGGTATTGAAGGTGCTGACGCATCAGCCCATCATGGATCAGCACGGTCCACTATTCGTCGTTGCGGGAGTTCTGATTCTGGCAGGCATCCAGTTGCTGGCCATCGGTCTGATTGGCGAACTTCTGGTGCGGCATTTCTATCAGGGTCAAGGGCGTACTCCATACACCATTGACCGAGTCATTCGCTTGAATGCATCGGGAGAAGCGAGCATCTTGCGCGGAGAGTAACTCTCCGTCCGCTGCATCTCCCGTCACACCCAGTTGAGGCAGCGCATGAAAGCCATTCAAATTGCCAAGACCGGTGGACCGGACGTGATCCATGCGGTCGAATTGGATCGTCCTGCGCCCGCCGCTGGACAGGTGCTGGTGGAAGTAAAAGCCATCGGTGTGAACTTCATTGACATCTACTATCGCGAAGGCGTCTATCCTGCGCCATTGCCCCTGACGCTGGGTCAGGAGGCCGCGGGGGTTGTGGTCGCAGTCGGCGCCAACGTGGAACATTTTCGCGTGGGCGATCGAGTTGCCTGGTGTACCTCCCTGGGTGCGTATGCGGAGTTTGCCGTCGTCCCAGAGGCGGCGCTGGTCGCTGTTCCCACCAACGTCACATACGAGCAGGCCGCCGCCAGCCTTTTGCAGGGCATGACTGCGCAATACCTGACCACCGCTACGTTTCCGCTGAAATCCGGTGACATAGCGCTGGTACAGGCCGGTGCCGGTGGCGTGGGATTGCTGCTGACGCAGATGGCGGTCGAGGCGGGGGCGCATGTCATCTCCACCGTGTCGACGCCGGACAAGGCGAAGTTGGCCCGCGAGGCAGGCGCGCATGACGTGATCTTGTATTCGCAGGAAGATTTTGAGCCTGCGGTGAAAAAGATCACTGCTGGCCGCGGCGTGGACGTTGTTTATGATTCAGTTGGCAGGGAAACCTTCGAGCGATCCTTGAAGTGTTTACGACATCGCGGGATGATGGTATTGTTTGGCGCCTCCAGCGGCTCAGTACCGCCGTTTGATCTGATCCAGATCTCGATCCGGGGATCGCTTTTCCTCACGCGTCCCGGTCTGGTGCACTACGTGGAAAGCAGAGAAGAACTGGAGGCGCGTTCAGCGGATGTGTTTGGTCGTATCGAGCGCGGCACGCTCAAGTTGCGCATCCATCAAACCTTTCCGCTCGCGGAGGCGGCAAGAGCGCAAGAAGCTTTGAAGTCCCGCGCCACGACAGGGAAACTGCTTCTGGTTCCGTAGCCCGGTCGAGGAGCTTCGACTTTCCGGCACGTTATCCGCGCCGAAACATGGAAAATAGCCCACGTTTTTTGTGCTCGGTAAATTCTTCGTCTCCTTCAAAGGCGCGCGTAGGCTCGGGTTGCTCCGGCAGTCCTTTACCTTCAAACACCGCCTCGGGATTTTGCACACACAATCGTTCCGCAGTTTCCTGTCCGTAGTGCTGGGAGAGGAACTCGAAGGCCGTGCTCATCACTGGGGGCCGCGAGGTTGTATTGTGGGCGTCAGTGGCGATGATGTGTACCCATCCCCAGTCGAGAAGCTCGCGGGCAATGCGCTGCGGTCCTCGCCCGAAACCGCCGACCAAGGAACCCGCAGTCACCTGCACCAGGCAGCCCATGCGCAGCCATTGCGCAAGCTTCTCCGGCCTCTGCATCAGGGTCAGGTTGCGTTCCGGATGGGTCAGGATGGGCACCATGCCGGCGACGGCCATCTCGTAAAAGCTGGACGATATATTTTGCGGAATACCGAAATCCGGGAACTCCACTAATAGATATCGTTTGCCGTTCACCGTGTATTTGGTCGGATGGGTCAGCGCGTCTTCAATGTTGTCGAAGCTCAGGTGGAAGTCGCAGCCCAGACCGAGGGTCAGACGGTCGCCAAGTGTCCGTTGCAATTCCGCCAGCAGCGCTGCGTTTTCTTCCGGGCGAAACATGTAGTCACTGTTGGCGTGAGGCGTGCAGGCGATATGAGTGATGCCGTCATTGATGGCAATCTTCGCCATCTCGAGCGAGGTCTCCATATCTCTGGCGCCATCGTCGAGTCCGGGCAACAGGTGGTGATGAATGTCGATCATAGTGTGCCGAACGGCCGTTCCTGTTTCAATCCTGTCCCGCCAATGCAGCGACCATCGATTGGAATATGCGCAGTCCGTCTGCCGATCCCAGCAATGCTTCGCTCGACCGGTCGGGGTGCGGCATCATTCGCAGCACATTGCGTCCTTCACGTAAGATGCCGGCAATGTTCTGCAGCGATCCGTTCGGGTTGGCTTCCGCCGTAATCTCGCCTGCGGCTGTCGAGTAGCGAAAGGCAATGCGACGCTGCTCTTGCAGTTGCTTGAGCGTGGCTGCGTCGCAGAAATAGTTACCTTCCATGTGGCCAATGGGAATCTTCAAGACCTGGCCTTCCTGCAACAGGTTGGTGAAGGGAGAATCGCTGGTTTCTGTGCGCAGATAAATCTGTTTGCAAATGTATTTCAATCCGGAATTGCGCATGAGTGCGCCGGGCAGCAAACCGCTCTCCGTAAGAATCTGAAATCCATTGCAGATGCCCAGCACCAGGCCGCCGGACGCAGCAAACTTCTTGACCGACTGCATGATGGGCGCGAAGTGAGCGATGGCGCCGGTGCGAAGATAATCGCCGTAGGCGAAGCCGCCGGGCACAAGAATTGCATCGCAGTTTTCAAGCTGCTCGCTTTCGTGCCACAGAAAGACGACCGGCTCGCCCACCACTTCAGAGATGACGTGATAGGTGTCGTGATCGCAGTTGGATCCGGGAAAAACAAGCACGCCAAATTTCATTTACTGGTAGTTTATCAGCGGATTTTGAGTTGCTATCATCACAGAATTCCATGCGGCGCGGATTTTTTCGGGGTAATGCGTGGGGAAGCATTCGATGAATGAGCCACAGATCCAGCGATCCAATCTTCATCCGGCGAGGTTGGGTCCTCCCGCCGGAAAAGCTGGGCGTGCGCTGCTGCATTGGTTGCGAGCGATGTTCATCGACGGCGTCCTGGTTGGAATCCTGTGGCTGATCGGCTTATGGTTGCTGCATATTCCGCTGGCACCGTTGTGGGCTTTGATCGCCGCACTGGTGCAATTCATTCCCCAGTTCGGGGGCATGCTGGCTTTGATTGGCCCGAGCTTGACACTGCTCTTTACAGATGAAGGCTGGGTGAATTTTGGGCTGTTGCTGGGTCTGTACGCGGTTATCGTCGTTATTGACCAGCTGGGCCTGCAGCCATGGCTGATGAAGCAAAACACCAGGGTGCCGATCTGGGCTTCGATCTTCGGGCCCATACTGCTGGGAATCGTCATTCCGTTCTGGGGAGTGTTGCTGGCGCCACCCTTGTTGGCAATAGTCTTCGCATTTCGTAAGCCACGGTCACAGAAGGCGTAGACTAGCCACGCGGATTGACGATCCTGCCCGTCAGACGGGTATCTTCAGCGTGATAAAATTAGGGTTTGCGCGGAGACTTGCGACCGCGCCAGCGTCTAAATCTTCATCGAAAGCAGTTCACGAGGGTCTTCCATGTCCGGCCATTCAAAATGGGCCACTATCAAGCATAAGAAGGGCGCGACCGACGCCAAGCGCGGCAAGATTTTTACGCGCCTGATCAAGGAAATTGCCATGGCTGCCAGGGCCGGCGGCGGGGATCCAGATGGCAATCCGCGGCTGCGTGGCGCCATTGCCGCTGCCAAAGCGGAAAACATGCCGCAGGACAACATCAAGCGCGCGATTCAGCGTGGTACGGGTGAGTTAGAAGGTGCTAACTACGAAGAAATCACGTTTGAGGGTTACGGTCCCGGTGGCGTTGCCGTCATCGTGGAAGCGACGACGGATAATCGCAACCGCACCGTCAGCGAAATCCGCCATGGATTTTCAAAGAACGGTGGCAACCTTGGCGAATCGAATTCTGTGTCATGGATGTTTTCGAAGAAGGGCCTCATCGCGATTGCCAAGTCGGCTGCGGATGAAGACAAACTGATGGACCTGGTGCTGGAGGCCGGCGGCGACGATATTCGCGACGAAGGCGATTCGTGGGAAATCATTACCGAGCCGGCCGCTTTTGAGGCCGTTCTGGCAGCCATCAAGGGCGCGGGCATAGAAACGCAGATGGCAGAAGTGACGATGCTGGCCTCCACCTACACCAAGCTGGAAGGATCGGCGGCAGCGCAGATGATTCGCCTGTTGGAGGCGTTGGAAGATCAGGATGATGTGCAGAATGTGTATTCCAACTTCGACATCGACGCCAAGCAAATGGAAGAAGTCGCGGGCTGAGGTAGACCTGTCCTGACACACGTCAAAGCAAATACGGTCGATGCCCAGGCGCTCAACTTGGGCGATGGCTGCGGTATGTTGGAGTGCTCTTGAAGAAGCAGATGGTTGTGCTTGTTGTGTTTCTGCTTGGCTTGGCGCCGGTTTCTCGTTCCCAGACAAGTTCCTCGTCTGTAAGTTCGGATGCTGGTCACACTGCGTCAATCCAGACAGTTTCCAGCGATGATTATGTTTCGCGCGTGATGAAGCGTGACCCGTGGGACCGCGGAGTTTTCATCGACGGCGGATTTGGTACGTCGGGAGAAACCAGCGATCATTTTCTGAACGCAGGCGTGCGCATCGGAAAAGTGTTGACGGACGCAGCCGGCCCGGGAATTCTCCGTGGGCAGTTCGAATACGCGATCGAGCTGATTCCATACTGGCAGGCATTTACGCCGAAAGAGACTTACACGCTTGGACCGCAATTGCCCTCGGTCACCACCGGGGGCACTTACACCGGGCTCAGCATGACGCCGGTCATCTTTCGCTGGAATCTGGTTCGCTGGAAGCGCATGATGCCGTGGCTGCAAGGCGGCGGCGGCCTGATCTGGACCAATCATAAGTTCCCGCCGAATGGTTCGCGAGGCACCAGCGTGTGGAACTTTGAGCCGCAGATTGGTGTGGGCATGCATTATTTTGTAAAGCCAGACCGGGCGATCACCTTTGCGGCGAATGCCGTTCACATTTCGAATGCCAGCCTCGGCGATGCGAACCCGGGCGTCAATGCAACTGTCCAATTCCAAATTGGCTACACGTGGTGGAAGTGAGAAACGCGTCTCGATGAATACCAGAGAATCCATAATCGAGTGTGTTCCGAATTTCTCAGAAGGAACCAATGTCGCCGCTGTGCGCGAGATTGTGCATGCCATGCAGGTGGATGGCGTTTCCTTGCTGGACTACTCGCTCGACCCAGATCACAATCGGTCGGTCGTCACTCTTGCGGGGGCTCCGGGACCGGTGATGGAATCTGTTTTGCGAGGAGTGGGCAAGTCGACTGAACTAATTGATATGACGGCGCAGCACGGTGTCCATCCCCGCATTGGAGCGGCCGACGTGGTTCCCCTGGTGCCGATTCGCAACATTTCTTTGCCGGAATGCGCTGCGCTGGCCCGTCAACTAGGGCAGGAAATCTGGAAGCGCCATCATGTTCCCGTGTACTTCTACGAAGCGGCGGCACTGCGTCCGGATCGCCGATTGCTGGAAAACATTCGCAACGGTCAATTCGAGGGGTTGCGGAAAAAAGTGCAGCAGGATGCGGCCAGCCGGCCCGATGTCGGCGGCCCTTCGCTGCATCCAACGGCGGGCGCGGTGGCGGTAGGAGCACGGCAACTCCTGATTGCCTGCAACGTCTTCCTGAGCACCGGAAATGTTGGCATTGCGCGTTCCATTGCAAGGGATATTCGCGCAGCCAGCGGTGGACTTGCTGGATTGAAGGCGATGGGCGTGCTGGTCGGTGGCAAGGCCCAGGTGTCAATGAACATCACAGATTTTCGCGCCACTCCGGTGAGCAAGGTGTATCAGGCAGTGAAAGATGGCGCGGCTCAGTTGGGCGCGCAGCCGGATCGGGTAGAACTGATCGGGTTAGTGCCCGAAGCGGCCGTCGAACTCGGCAGCGAATGGATGGAGCTGGCGACGAACTTCTCGGTCGCGCGGACGCTGGAGAGTAGACTGGAAGCACCCATGATTTGGCCTTAATGGCCAGTGTGTAGGCTCCCAATATGACTTCCGCAGCCATCGCGCGTCGAAGATGAGAGCGCACCGATATCGTCGGGCGGGGATGAGACCGCACCCAAATTTTTGAGGAGTTGTAGATGAATTGTTGGAGAAATGTTCTAAGTTACAGCGTCGGGGCCCTCGTCCTCGCAACGCTGACATTGTCGGCGTCGGCATCGCAGCTTGCCACGGAGTCTCAGGCAGCCGTGCCCAGGGATGTGCAGCAGCTGATCGTGGTCGATTATCAGGCGATGGAGAACTCCGACATTGCCATGAAACTGCGCGCCAAGGTGTTGCCGCCGGAGCTGAAGAGACTGCAGGATGCGTTGCAGCAGTCGGGCATGAACGTCAACCAGAGCGTCGTTCAGTTGGCCTTCGCCTCCTACCGGATCCCCGGGGATGTTTCGCCACGGATTGTGGGCATCGCTTCCGGCCAGTTTCCTGTGCAGAAGTTTACGGAGGATTTCAAGAAGCACCACGTCAAAGGCACGTTAGTGCGGAACGAGATGATCTATCCCATGGGCAACACGGGATTGAGCGTCGTGTTTCTGGATCAGACCACGATGATTTTCGGTTCTCTCCAGGCGATCAGGGATTCGCTGGACGCGCGGGACGGGATCAAGCCCAGCTTCCTGACCAATACGGCCATGCAGAGCCTGATACCGGCGCTGCAGGATGAAGCGGTGTGGAGCATCCTCGATCAAAAAGGTACGCAGGAAATGATGAAATCCGTTCTGGGTCAGGCTGCACAGGTGGCTGACTTTAGCACCGTCAAGAACAGCCTGGTGGGCTCGCGGTACACTATGGACTTTAACCAGGGCGTTAGATTTTCTCTGGATGTGGTTACACCCGATACAATTACCGCTGCGACAATGTCGTCTTTGATGGGTGCTGCCGCGATGATGGAGAAGATGAACGCGACTCCGACGGAGCAGCAGGCGATCGCGGCGACGAATATCACATCCAATGGAAACGTGTTGCAGGTGCGGTTCGCCGCCTCGGATGATCAATTCGCATCGCTGCTGAACTCACAGTTGTTTCAGTCTGTGATCCATTAAACCCTTGAGCGAGAACAGCGGCAACGCAGTGACGAGTTGCCGCCGTTCATCGAACACTGTCGCGATAGATCGGCTATTCTTGGTCGTTACCCATCTGCATCGTTAGATAACGCTCATAGCCGAGTTCGCCAATCTGGTGCATTTGGGCTTCCAGCCAGTCGACGTGATCTTCCTCGTCTTTCAGCAGCTTGACGAATAGATCGCGGGAGCCGTTGTCTTTTTCCGCCACAGCGACCTGGATGGCGGCGTTGTATTGAGCGACGGCGGAGATCTCCAGGTTTAAATCGCTCTGCAGCATGTCCTTCACCTTTTTGCCGACGGTGAGGTCGAGCGGCTGCATGGTGGGGGTGGCGTCCAAAAAGAGAATACGTTCCATCAAGGACTCCGCGTGTTTCATTTCGCCGATGGACTGTTTCTTGATGGAGTCGGCCAAACGGGCATAGCCCCAGTTTTCACACATCTCCGCGTGCAGGAAGTATTGATTGATGGCGGTGAGTTCTTCCCGCAGTGCTTTGTTCAACTCTTCGATGACTTTCGTAGAACCTTGCATAGTGGATGGAGTGTAACGCGGCGGTTGCAGTCTTGCCAATATTAAGACCGAGCAAATATCTGGGTCCGACGGAGTCGAGAGTTCAAGCGCATCGCCAGAACGGCGACTGTCCGACACGGTAGAGATCGGAAGATGGTTAGTGGGAGCCCACAGGCTCGGCGGTGGTGGGATCGATCACACTTTTGATTTCTGACACACGGTTTGCAGGAAATCCGCCACGTGCGGCATGTTCTCGCACCATCTCCTCATTTGGCGCGATGTAGATGCAATAGATTTTGCTATCGGTGACGTAGCTCTGCACCCACTGGATCCTGGGACCCAGATCCCGCAGAACGGAGCATGATTTTTCCGCGACAGCTTGAAACTGCTCCGGCGACATGGAGCCGGCACCGGGTATTTCACGTTCGATCAAAAATTTTGGCATACGAACCCCTCTGCAGGAGAGTGTAGAGCAATCCATGATGACCCGGGGATCACGTAGCGGATGGTTTTCATGAAGTCGCTATGAATTGGTACGATGACACCATCTCGACCAGGAGTCCCCATGCGATCCTCATCGCGAATCTTCGCTACACGCCGCGAGTTTCCAGTCCGCGCGAATAGACCGAAGCGCCAAGCCTGCGGATCATTTCTGAATTGAATTCCACCGAGTCGAGTAACATTCAGGATGTAACCAGAGGACGTTGTTACAGGGTGCGAGTGGTTACTTAAGGCAGGTGCTCGCCATCACGGCGCTCGATTCCCACCAGTCGGCTTTCTTGAGATGAATGGCCAACCAGTCGAGCCCAATCCCCAGGCATTTCGCACTTGCAAGCGCATATTGAGCCGCGTAAAAACTACTCGATCCTGCAGCTTTTCCAGGGTTGCGCATCCGCAACGAGTAGCCTGTCGGGTAATAATTAGTACCACTGAGATTGTTAGCGTGCGCAGCGGTGAAGGTTCGGCTACCTTCGGTTGTGCTGTATGTAAGGAGTGGTGCGCCCCGAGAGATTCGAACTCCCGGCCTTCTGGTTCGTAGCCAGACGCTCTATCCAACTGAGCTAGGGGCGCACATGAAGCGGATGTGCGTGCTTCCGTGAAAAGCAGCAATTTCTAACTTATCAGGAGCCGTGTTTCAGCGCAAATTTCTGCGTGAAACGCAGCCGGTGGGTTTTTGGAATGTGCATTGATGGGGTGTAATGGGGACAATTGCTTGTGGTTCATTGTTCCGCTCACAGGACAGAAGCGATGATGCATTGCGTCAGTAGAAGCAAATCCACGATGCCGACTGCAGGAAATCCTGTTACGACTGGTCGCAAGCGGCGAGATTTAATGGAACTTAGCGTGGCCTATGGACTGATTCTTTTGGTGATCTGGACGTCTCGCCCGCTGCAAACGGTTCTCTACTACGTCGCCATTGCCGCGTTGGCGGCGATCTTCTGGGGGTCATTCGAGAGTTGTGCGGCCATGGGGCTGTGTACGGCGAATTTCCTTCGTTCGCTTTGGGTGGTGGGCGTGGCCTTGATGCTAGCCTCAGTCGCTGTGCTTCTTGCGATTCGACTCCACACCTTGCACGTGCCGGATGGCCCTGCGTTGTTCCTTAAGAGATATTGGGGGTATATCATCTGGTCGTTTGTGCAACAGATACTCCTGCTCGATTTTTTTCTGTGGCGTTTGCTGCGGTTGATGCCGCGAAGGACATTCGCAGTCGTGATGACGGCAGGTATCTTTGCGCTGGCGCATCTGCCGAACCCTATTCTGATGCCTCTGACGCTGTTATGGGGCCTTGCCGCGTGCCTCATCTTTCTGCGCTATCGCAACCTCTACCCATTGGCAATGGCACACGCGATTCTGGGCATCTGCATTGCCATTACTGTTCCCGGGTCAGGCAGTCACAATATGCGGGTCGGTCTGGGATATCTGCAGTATCGGCTTCCTCGGAGCCACTAACGCAGCCAGAGTGACCATATCGTGTCCACGCAGGCATGGGTGACTGCGGAGGCTCCAACCCGGCGCCGCTGACGCCATGCACGTCCGTAGAAGATTCCAGCCAATGCGGCCAGCAGCACGTATCGCCAGTTGAAATGAATGGCGCGCTTGTTAAAGTGCGCCAAGCCAAATAGCGCTGCCGTGAAAAATAGGGCCGGATAGCGACCGATGCGCCGTTCCAGCAGGTTCTGCAGCCATCCGCGAAAGAAAAGCTCCTCCGGAACGGCAATGAAGAAAAAGGTGAAGAGAAATGCCCCCGGCAATCGCGGCAGCCAGGGCACGCTTGGATGCAGATGCAGAAATCCGAGGCTCAAACCCAGGGGAATCGCCAGAGGCGTGTAGAAAGCCAGTTCCCGCAACCCAATACCCAGATCGTGCCATTGCAGGCGAAGATTGAATCCGACCGCATCCAGTCGCCGCACCACGAGGAATCCCCACATGCCGGTATCGAGGAGAAGAATCTTATTGAAGACGATAAGATGGGCCGGCCACGCATGCTGAAACCAGCGAAGATCGACAGCTAGACCCAGGATCGCGAGAACCAGAAAATCGCGCCAATTGCCGTGTTGCGTCGGGTCGCTTCGCCTCGCCTGCCACATCAAGAAGGAGATGGTGACCGGCAGCAGCGCATATAGGGCCAGCCATTCCCAGCGGAAGGTTCGCGTGGAAAAAGCGACCAGCAGATAGGGTACACACACGATGGATGGCGCAAAAAACTGCACGCTCGCTGGAAGTCTTTCCGTTGCAGTTGCCAGCTTTGCGGAGAAGAATGCAGCCGTCAGAAAAGGGAGCAGAGCGACAATAGCCGCCATCAGAATTACAGGGCTGATCATTGGCAAATACTCCGCATCATCCCAGGCTCACCGGGCCGAACCGCATGCGGCACGGTGACGAGGTCAGGCGGCGGGACTCTTATTTGCGTCGGGCGCAGGTGCCGGCGGGGCAGGCGGGGGGAATGGCGAAATTTGTTCTGTGACGGCAAGCCCGGCGTGGCGAAGAAGCTGAAAGACCACGGCGGTGCTAAGGCGGGTGGCATCGTATTCCACCAGGATGGTTCTTTCCGCCTGGTTCAGGCGCAAGCGGCGGATACCGTAGACATCGTAAAGGTCCGCAACCGCGCGCATGGTGTCTTCGGTCGGATGCTGGGTGTAGCGAAACTGAATGTCCATGATCGTCATACTTTTATCATAAATGGCCGGGACCGCTGGAGAGCGGACGAGTCGCCACGAGGTTCGAGACGCTTCCTAAAGGCGCGCCTCAATGCTTCGAGTTAAGCGTGGCGGACAGGGTGCGGTAGATCTCCGGATCGTTCCAATCCTGCGCGCTGACATATTTGCGAACAATGCGGCCAGAGCGATTGATCACGTAGGCTTCTGGAATTTGCACGGTACCGTAGCGATGCATGACATCTTGAGAAGGGTCGCGAACGGTCGGGAAATCGACGTGATAGGCAGCCAGGAAATTGCGATAAGCCTGCGCGTTGTCGTCAATGCTGACACCGAGAATGTTCAATTGCGGCAAACGCTGGTGCAGGGCCAGCAGGGAAGGAAACTCCTCCATACAAGGAGCGCAGTAACTGGCCCAGAACGTGACCAGCACGACTTTCCCGCGATACTGGCTGAGGCTTACGGTCTGCGCGCCATCGTGGATGGTGAACGCCGGGGCCACTTTGCCAAGCTCGCGCGGTAGCTGCCCGCGGTTGCATCCGGTCGCGAACAAGAGGGCTCCGACCACAAGGGAACACAACACCGAACGCCCGAATTGACTGCCTCTCGATTTCTGCCGTCTCTGCATGTCATATCTATGATACGAATTTGTTGGATGGATACGAAATCGGCGATCACAAATTTAACGGAGCCGGCAGAAAGCGAGCCAACCCAGCTGCAGCTTTCGGTGGTCATCCCGGCGCGGAATGAGGCAGGCACGATACAGGAGTGCCTCGCCTCGTTGGTGAAGCAGACCGAGGATGATTTTTCCCTGGGCCGCGATTGGGAACTCATGGTTATCGACGACGCATCGTCGGATGCTACCCGCGAGATTGCGACGGAGTTTTCTGGCGTAACCGTGCTGGAAGCGCCGCCGCTGACCGAAGGTTGGACAGGCAAGTCGAATGCGCTGTGGTTTGCGGCGCAGAAGGCTCGGGGAAAGTGGCTGCTGTTCACCGACGCAGATACGATTCATGAACCCGGCGATCTGCGGCGCGCCATACATGAAGCGGAGCGCTACAAGGTGGCACTGCTTTCGTATTCTCCGCGGCAACTAGTGCGCGGGTTTTTGCAGCGAACGCTGATGGCGCTGATCT
This sequence comes from Acidobacteriota bacterium, assembly GCA_021793595.1. The sequence continues at coordinate 1,141 of JAJYSL010000096.1, read as the reverse complement.
TTGCCGACCTGGCGCAGACCTATCCACCGCGTCTGGTCAACCTTTCCGACTCGCGTGTGGCGGCAGCGAACGGGCAATTCATTTTGATACGGCGCAACACCTATATGCGCGTCGGCGGTCATAAGGCGGTGCGCGGCTCGTTGATTGAAGATGTGGAGCTGGCGCGGAACACGAAACATGCCGGAGAATCGCTGCGGCTGCGATTTGCGGCAGATGCCGCCAGCACTCGGATGTACGGTTCGCTCAGTGAGACGTGCACGGGGTGGCGAAAAAATCTGGCTCTGCTGTTTCCGGATGCGTTGAGTCGTGGCCTGTGGAAGCTGTTTCAGGCGGCATTGCTGTTCGGTCTGCCGCTGCTGGCAATTTGGCTGTACCTTACGGTGGCGCGCACGCCAGTCATCTGGGCAGTGGGGCTGTGGTGGGCGTGGCGGGTGCGGGTGCACTACGCCAACACAGCGAAGGCGCATTTCCCGGTCGCGGATGTTCTATTGTCGCCACTGGCGTTGCCCCTGTATGCGTGGCTGCTTATTGATACCTGGATGCAGCAACACGTGCGGCACAGAGTCACCTGGAAAGGCCGCGAGTACAAGGCCTGACGCTACGGCCTTGCTGTATCGAATAGCCCCAGAAAATAGTGCGTCAAGACGGCGGCTCGATGAATCCAATATGCTAGGTTTATGGTGCTCCTGACGCGCAAGGCGGAGTTTTCCGCGGCTCACTACTACTGGAACGACGCCTGGTCGCAACAGGAAAACGAGAAGGTGTTTGGCAAGTGCGCCAATCGCAATGGCCACGGACACAATTACACGCTGGAAGTCACGGTTGCGGGCGAGATTGATCCGGTGTCGGGTTTTGTTGTCGATTTGAAAGCGCTGAAGGACGTGATCGAGCGCGAAGTAATCCAGGTGTACGATCATCGGCATTTAAACTTGGAGGTGCCCGAATTTCGCTCCGTGGTTCCGACGACCGAGAACATTGCGATCGCAATATGGAAGCGGCTGGAGAAGAAAATTGTAGGCGCTCGCCTACAGCGAGTGCGGGTCTTTGCAGTGCGGGATTTGCTCGCCGACTATGGTAGGGAGTTATGAAACACAATTTATCTAAGCAGAACAGCCACAGACCAACACAACGCTTCCCCAAA
>JAJYSL010000559.1 GCA_021793595.1 Acidobacteriota bacterium | reverse complement strand
TTGTCCGGTAAGCATCAATATCACCGATGCATTACCGAATAAGGTGACATGCGGCCCATATAGCGTAGCCACGATTGCGGTGAATGGCCAGGTAACAGTCTGCAAGCCGACTGAGTAGTCGTGCCGTGCAAATTGCTCCATAGCATTGCGTGTAGGTTGGCGGATCTGCACGCAATGTTTTTGGCGCGCATTTACGCTGGTTTTTTCAGTTTTCGCATACCGACAAGCAAGCTGGTGGGCAGAAAAGTCAGGGAACCGTATGCCAAGGCGCGCATTCCTCTGGAATCCATGGCAAGGGTCTGGAAGAACCCCTGCCGCGCTTTGGCAAAGCTGCAATCTTCCCAGTCGCATTCCGCGACCCGGTAGGTAGCATCCCTCAATCCATGTTGCAGCGCGGATGTTTGTTCCGGCGTGTAGCGGTCGCGGTAGGCACCCAATCGATCCGTCTCCAGCATATCCCGGTACATCAGCTTGCGCTGCTCGAAGCGGCGCCGATGGTTGCTGGAGGTGTTCGATTCGTGCATCCGGCGCATCGTCAGCGGTTCCGGCAAGTATCCGAATTTGCCGCCTTCGACCAGCATCATCAGGAATAAACCAACGTCGTCAATGCCGAAATAATTGGGAAAACGAAGACCTTTTTCGCGAAGAAAGGATTTTCTGATCATGGTGGCGGACATGAGTGGTACGGCGTAGGTGGCGATCATGGGCGCGAAAAGGTCGGACGGCTGGTTGAGCGCCGAGAAGTGGTCGACATAGGTTATTTTCGCCGGCCCCTCTTTGCTGAATTCGATGGCGTCTGTATAGGTCAGGGCCAGCTCAGGATGCGCGGATGCAAACTCCACATGCTTTTCAATCTTTTGCGGATCCCATAAATCGTCGTGATCCACAAACGCGATGAATTCGCCTTCCGCCGCGTCGACGCCGGTATTTCGCGCGGTGCTGATTCCGCTTCGACCAAGCCGTATGGACTGCACACGAGGGGAAAACTTATCCAGAAGCTCTTTCGTTTCGGCAGTGCTGCCGTCATCGACGACAATGATTTGCAGATCCTTGTATGTCTGCGCCAAGACGCTCTCTAATGTCTCCAACAACAGGTCAGGCCGGTTATAGGTGGGAATGACGACAGATATCAACATCGCAATTTACTGAGCCCCCGGATGGGCGGTGGAGCCGTTAATCATTTTCGTTCGTCCATGGTCGTGCGGCAGCGTGAAATCGCCATGAAACTCCGGCGGCCATACAGAAACTTTTCGGTTAGGATCCTGCTGCCACATCTGTACCTGGGTGCGCCAGCCAGGGCCGGCGGGCTTTTCCCATCCGACCCATTGAGGATACGAGAAATAATCGAGAGCTCCGGCCAATAAAAAGCAGCCGAGCAGGCATGCCGCAACGACTTTTCGCGAATGGACAGCGGTGGTTCGTGCAGCCGCTAGCAAGAGGGCGAGTCCCATCAACACCACGCTGGGGAAAACGTATCGCTCTCCCACGGCGTAGGTGCCGCCCACGGCCCCATAGATGGAGAACAGCGCCAACCAAATCGACATTATGAGGAGCCACCAGGAGGAACGGTCTGTTCGATCGTAGGTAGACCAAAGCAGCAGCGCGAGAAAGGCGGAATCCACGACTGCCCAGAGAAGTAGAAACGGCCAGATGAGAGGCAGATGGTAGCTCATCACGAGGGTTTTGAAATGACCAACGGATGTTTGCGCGGTCGATACATACGCGCCCATCTGGTTCAGGATGAGGGATAACGCCAGCTTCTTACTAGTTCTGCCGAAGAACGGCATAATGATGTACTCGACAAGATATTCCGGCGCGATGCCGGAGGGTTGAAAACTGATCCTCCGGACCCCTGCGTGGAGAGACTCCCGAATGACCAGGATTTGCGTGCATGCGCAGGTTGTGAGCACCGCTGCCTGCAAGTACGCGCTTCTGGTTTTTGCGAAAAGCGCTCGCAGCAGAAAAAACGGTGTCAGGAAAGTTGTGACAGGGCCAGTCAATCCGGCGAGGGCCAGCGTGAAATTCCGCTGGAGCTGATGCCGATCTGTGCGGGAGAAAAAAACAATGACTGCGCACACTACCAAATAAAACTGACTGTTGATTGTGTTCAGCCAGACCTGGCGACTGGGCGCTGCCAACAACAACACAAGTAAAGCGAACGACTTGATTCTGACAGTGGAGAAAGCCTCGCATTGCAAGATGAGGCAGCCGGCAAATACCTGGATGAAAAAAGAGCACCATGTGTCGACGAGGGCGGCACATGGCAGCGGGAAGACATGCGCCGCCAGCAAGGAGCAGAAATTCGGCCACAGTGCGTAATAGCCAAGGTGGGGTGAAAACAATGTGGCGGAAATGCTGCTGGACCAGGCGCTGCGAAGATAGACGGTACCTTCCTCGGCCCAAAGCCGGCCATGCAACAGCAACCAGGGATCACGCAGCGCGACCAGCAGACTGTAAAGCAGAAGCAGCACCGCCTTCTGGCCAGTCGACACTGTTTCGGAATGTTTTTCTGCATGGATCACGGATGCGTTCCCAGGACAAAATTCGGCTCGATGGCAACCAGAGTATCAGTGTGTCCGCGAATCACGCGGAATCTTCCGATGCCGGACATGACGAAAGGGAGAGAATCGCTGATGAGGCTTGCGGGCGTTCCTTGCAGGCAGATTGGACTCAGGCTG
>JAJYSL010000558.1 GCA_021793595.1 Acidobacteriota bacterium | reverse complement strand
GTATTCCACTGACGTCGCTTCGTCCCAGCCACGTCCGCCCAGCGCCGTGTTGTGCGGCTGAAAGCTCCACGGGATAAACGCCGTGAACCCGCCCGTCTCGTCCTGCAGACGGCGCAGTGTTTCAAAGTGATTCACGCGCTGCTCAAACGTCTCGCCCACGCCAAACATCATGGTCGCGGTGGTCCGGATGCCCAGTTGATGCGCGGTACGGTGCACCAGCACCCACTCTTCCGTGCCGCACTTCAGTCGCGCGATGCGATGCCGCACCTCATCATCCAAAATTTCCGCGCCCCCGCCTGGAATCGAATCCAGTCCGGCGTCGCGCAGCCGCGCAATCGTGTCCCGCACCGACAATTCGCTATATTCCGCAATCGCCAGAATCTCCGATGCAGAAAAACAATGCAGCCAGATGGAAGGGAAGCGCTGCTTAATGCCCGTCAGCAACCGCTCGAACCAGTCGATTTTCAAATCCGGATGCAGACCGCCCTGCATCAGCACGCCTGTCCCACCCATCTCCACCGTCTCGCGAATCTTGCCGTAAATCGTCTCGAAGTCGAGAATGTATCCCTCCGCCGCCAGCTTGCCTTTCAGCGGGCGATAGAAGGCGCAGAAGGTGCAATATTCCGTGCAGAAATTTGTGTAGTTGATGTTGCGGTCGATGATGTAGGTGACCACGCCCTCCGGATGCAGCTTGCGCCGCACCGCGTTGGCTTCCATGCCCAGCCCAATCAGATCATCCGACTCAAATGCATCCAGAGCCTGTTGTCGCGTAATCCCCATGGCTCCAGTTTACCCGCTGGTGTTGGAGTTTGCAGCCGGTCGGTCGTTCCCGCGACACCGCTGGCGCTGAATTGTCATCCGCTCAAAAGAAAGTGTCGCATCTCCACTGCAGGAGTTACTCGTCTTCCTTCCGCTTTTCCTGCGTCGCAGCGCGGTCGGCCGTATTGGTCGAAGCCTCGGCGGGGGCGGCTTTCGCAGTAGTCGCAGGCGCTTTCCGGGCTTGCATTCTACGTACGTCGTCGGGATTAGATACACCGAAAATCGAAAGCGCGCGACCGATTTTGCTGAAGAATCCATTGGACATTTCACGCCCTCTCTCGTTTGATAGTGTAGTACGGGTCATGCAAAGCTGCGGCGTCGACCAACACATTCACGATGTCTCTGCATCGAAAGCTCCAGGAAAACTAAACCTATGCTACTTCCAGCAAAAACCTCCCGACACTTTAGTCAGATGATCTCGATCGTTCCGTCCCTTCTTTTGGCCGGTTGCTTGCTTTCCACACTTCCAACACACGCCGCTGACGCGGTTGCAAAGGCAGGCCCCGACGTGCTGGTCTTCTCCAACGGCGACAAGCTGACTGGAAAGCTGGACCACGAGGCCGACGGCACCGTCTTCTTCGCCAGTGACAGCGCCGGCGCGATCCAGGTGCCGTGGACCAAGCTGAAAGAATTGCACACCCAGGAGCCGTTTGCGGTCATTGAAACCGGCGCGCCCGTCCGACGCAAGAAGGCCAACCTCAAGATCCCGGTCGGCACCATCTCTATCGACGGCGATACCTTGACCGTGACCACGCAAAGCGGCACGAAGCAGATTCCGGTGAAAAGTATCGCTTATATCATCGATCAGCCCACATTCGACAAAAACGTCAACAAGAAACAAGGCCTCACGGAGGGCATCACCGGTACCGTCTCTGCAGGCGCCAGCACGGTCAATTCCACCCAGAACAGCGCCAGCGTCAATACTGGTGTCGCGTTGTCACGTGCCGTTCCCCCGGTTACCTGGATGCCGGCCCGCCAGCGCACCTTGCTGAACTTCAGCAGCAACTACGGCAAGGTCACGCAGCCGAATACACCCACAGTCAAAACCAGCATCCTGCATGGCGGTATTGAAGAGGATGAGTATCTTAGCCCTCGCTTCTATCTGCTGGAGCAGGGGGCGTGGGACCATAACTATTCTCAGGGATTGGATCTACAGCAACTCTACGGAGCCGGAGTCGGATTTACCGCGATCAAAAATGCGATCCAGGAACTGGACGTCACCGCCATCGTCGACTATACAAAGCAGGCGTTTGCCGCTTCCGCAACTTCTCCCGCCTACACCAACAACCTCATCGGCTCCAGCTTCGGCGACAACTATGTCCGCAAATTTCCAAAGAAGATTGTGTTGACCGAAATTGCCATGTTCAACCCAGCGTGGAACACCCCTTCGGACTATTCGGCGAATGCTTCTGTCGGCGCGACTTTCCCGGTCTTCAAGAATTTCGGATTTTCAGTGGGAGTGATTGACAGCTACCTGAACGATCCGCCGACAGGCTTCAAAGGCAATTCCGTGCAGTTTAATACTGGCCTGACCTACTCGCTTCAGTAGGAGCGGGAGTCGCTGCAAACGTGAGGATGCATCGTGCTGCCTCACGTTTGCGGGACTTTGCAACGTTCGCCCGGTCTAGAAGGTCAGCGGCTTGGCAAGAATATCCATTGCGGGCTGCGGCAACGGCTTGTTGGCATTCGCCAGCAGCAGGCTGACCTGCCACATCTGCGTGGAGGACAGCACCTGTTCGAACGACGGCATCCCCGTCAGACGAATTCCATTCGCGACCTTCCAATACGTTTCTCCCGGCGGGTCGTCGCTGACTCCCACCACGTTCTGGCTGCCGTGCGCGTGCCATAGCTGGGGAGCATGCGGGTAC
>JAJYSL010000557.1 GCA_021793595.1 Acidobacteriota bacterium | reverse complement strand
TTCACTCGAAGTCGGTGAATGGCAACGTCGCAGAGTTAGTGGTATATCAGGGAGAGTTTGCCAAGCATATCCATGGTATGTTTCCCGATCGAAGTCTTTATCTGTTCGATACTTTCCAGGGATTTAGTCAGAAAGATCAGGAAGTGGATCGAGGCGGCGGTTTCTCATCGGCATCGGAAGACTTTTCGGACACCAGCGTGAATTTGGTTTTGGGAAAAATGGCTCATCCGGAGAGGGTAAAGATTCGGGCTGGCTATTTTCCTGATTCGGTCGAGCAGGCAGACTTTACAGAATCCTTTGCATTTGTCAGCATCGATGCCGATTTATACAAACCGATCTACGATGGCCTTGCATTTTTCTATCCACGCTTGAGCTCGGGGGGGTTCATCTTTATTCACGACTACAATAATAAGGACTATCCAGGTGTGAAAGCGGCTCTGAGACAGTACTGCGAAGAAGAAAAGATTAGCTGCTTTCCGTTGGTGGATCCTTGTGGGACTGCTGTCATCACGAAGGGATGAATCTGGACAAATTCGGGAAACTAGGAGATAAGCGTCAGGCTTCAGCACTCTGTCGCGGAGCAAGAATCTGATCGAGCGTATTGGAGTACAACTGATACGCTCCATCGCCCTCGATGCGCTGCAATGAAAGCAGTGCTTTGGCCCGCAGGCAGGCACGCATCTCCTGAGAAGAATAGAGTCGTTGCATCGCGGCCGCCAACGATTCGGCATCCTGAGCGGGGACAACAATGAGGTCCTTGTGAGGGGTAAACAATTCCGCGGCGCCGCAATGCGTTGTGGTGATTGCGGGAAGCCCGTGGGCCATCGCCTCCAGCAAGGTCATGCCAAAGCCATCGTCGATGGTGGGGAAGACAAAGGCATCGCAGCGACGGTAAAAATCGCTCATATCGTCGACGTATCGAACGATTTCAACATTCGGCAGCTCATGCAGCAGCCCACGCAACACCGGCGACCGGTCAAGTGGCGCATCGGTACGCAGAAGCAGCCGCGCGTTGGGCAATTGGAGTTGTTTCCAGGCCTGCAGCAGATATAAAAAGCCCTTGCGCAAAGGCTGTCCTCCCACTGTGCCGAAGGTGAACGGCGCATTCGAGCCGGCGCGAATATCCTTTGATAGCACCGAAGTTGCATTCGTAGACATCGTGACCTGTAGCATTGGCACTCGTCCAAAGAGTGGGGCGACAAGTGTCTTCGACTGCAGCGCCGTCGGGAATGTCGCGCGAGAGTAAGTGGAGGGCACCAGAATAATGTCCGCCTCGTTGTATTCGGCAAGCTGACGAGCGCGGAACCGTGGCGGCTCGGCTTGATAGCGCACACCGAGCCGTTCGCACTCTGTGCGGATCAAATCTTGCTGGGCGTCGACGTGGGGGCAAGCGCGGTCCAGAACAAACCGAGCTCCGCGTCGGCGTGCAGCACGGCCGGAAGAGAGCGCTCCCGTTGCCCAGGCCCAGAAGATGTCGAAGCTTTCGCGGGTCGTGCCGATGCGCATGGCGACAAGATGGTCATAAAGCGCCGTGTCCGCTCTTTGGAAGGGCCGCGCAAGTTGTACGCCGGTCAAGAAATGGATGGAAGGAACGAATTGCGGAACCCACCGCAGGCGGACATCGGGGGCCAACTGCGGAAATCGCCCGCGATACGCGGCGGTAAAGATCGTCACCTGCTCTCCGCGCCGGGAAAGCAAATTGGCTGGCAGCACAGCGTGCGCGGGACGACCGGTGGAAAATGCAATTCGCATAGAACGTTGGATGTAGCTTAGTGTATTTCAACGAATCCTGCGGAAGACCCGCGGCCCTGGCGCTCCGGAATCGCGGGCCGGACAGAATCGACTTGAACAATTTCAGATAAAATGAAAGTGAGGTTGAATTTTCCTTTGCCTTCGGTCGATCCAACAAACATTCAGAACGCAAGCCCAGAGGACGTAAAGCCCGCGTCCGCGCCTATAACGGTCTCAACCTGGGCGCGAGACCTGCTGTTTGCCGTCGCAATTTCTTTTCTGATCATCACCTTCCTGTATCAGCCAGTGCGAGTGGAAGGAACCAGCATGATGCCCGGTCTGCAGGACCAGGAACGGCTGTTCATCAACAAGTTCCAATACCACTTTGAGCCGATTCATCGCGATGATGTCGTGGTCTTCCACTTTCCGCTCGATCCCGCAAAAAGCTATATCAAGCGCGTAATCGCGTTGCCTGGCGACACTTTGCGAATTGACGACGGACAGGTCTATGTGAACGGCAAAGCCTTGAAAGAACCCTATGTCCCGATGCGGTTCCGAGATGACCGCTCCTATCCTGAGACGGTTTTGCCAAGGAATGAGTATTTCGTTATGGGAGATCATCGTCTGATTTCCAGCGACAGCCGCGATTTTGGTCCGGTAAGCCGCAATCTGATTTATGGTAAGGCCACCTTTGTGTACTGGCCTACCGTGGATATGGGTGTGGTCCACTAGCACAGCATTTCAAACTTCAATTGCAGGTCCCCCATCTTCCACAGGGGATTGCGGCCCAAGTCTGATAAGATTATTAAAATCCACTGCGTGGAGACGCGATGCAGGCCATACTTGCGCTCGAAGACGGGCGTATCTTTCAGGGCCGCGGCTACGGTGCCAAGGCAGAATGCTACGGCGAGGTTGTTTTTAATACATCGCTTTCCGGCTATCAGGAAATTTTCACCGACCCTTCCTATGCAG
>JAJYSL010000556.1 GCA_021793595.1 Acidobacteriota bacterium | reverse complement strand
AGCGCGTGCATGAGCGAGGCCTTGCATCGGGCGATTGTGCAAGTTCCGGAGGCGAGTTGGGAAGCCTTCGGCAAGGCGGACGGCAAGGAGATCCGGGAATGCGCCGCGGTGGATGTCACCACTTTTCCCGGCACCGACCTGCGCCTGATTTATAAAATTGGCTCATGTTAATTTTCGCCCACTTCAGGATGTCTGGAGGCAAAGTCTCGCTGGCTTCATTGTGTAAAACAGTTAGCAAGCCCCCAATCAGCAGCTGAGTCTTGCCAGAACAGCGATTTTCTCTTTAGTACTACAGTTGCAGTTAATGGATTCCCCTGATTTCCATCGCGACCCCACTCGCTCACTGCTCTCTAAAAATCAATGGTTTACAGCGCAGCTACCCCAAACAATTCGCTATCTGCAACTGTAGAATTAGAGCATTTCCAGTGTTACTATGAGGCAGCTCTGGTATTTCCGCGGAGAGTATGCCGCGAGCCTACGATAACGATTTGCGACGGAAGGTTCTGGCAGCGCATGCGGCGGGCAAGGGCTCGCAGCGTGAGTTGGCGGAGTTGTTTGGGGTAAGCCGGGGTTGGGTGGAGAAGATCAGCCGGCAACAGCGGCAGAGCGGGCAGGCGGATCGGGTCGAGCAACGGCATGGGCCGGTCAGCCGCGTGGATGCTCCAGCCCAGGCCTGCCTGCTGCGAGCGATCGAGGATCGTCCCGACCGGACGCTGGCGGAGTTGCAGAGCATCCTGGCCGAACAGCGGGGGGTGCGGCTGTGCATCGCCCAGGTTGGGAACGTGCTGAAGCGGCTGCATCTGCGTCTGAAAAAAAGTCGGTCCACGCCACCGAGCGCGATACCGAAGCCAATCTCCGGAAGCGCGAAGAGTTCGTCGAGCGCATCCGTACGATCCCGCCAGAACACCTGATTTTCCTCGACGAAAGCGGGGTCACCACCTCGATGACGCGGGGCTCTACGCGCGCTGCGTCGGAGGACGCCGCATCCACGAATCCACGCCTGGCGGCCACGGGAAGATCCTGACCATCCTAGCGGCGATGCGCCTCGGCGGAATCAAGGGGTCCATGACCATCGAGGAAGCCACCGACGGCGATATCTTCCTCGCCTATGTCGGACAAATCCTGTGCCCTACACTCGAAGCCGGCGACGTGGTGGTGCTGGACAATCTCAGTTCGCACAAGCTCAAAGAGGTGCGCGAGTTGATCGAGGCCCGAAAAGCGGAGGTGCTCTATCTGCCTCCCTATTCCCCCGATCTCAATCCCATCGAAAAGGCCTGGGCAAAGATCAAACAACATCTCCGTTCCGTCCGCGCCAGGACCGCAGAGGAACTCGATCAGGCCATCACCGATGCCATCGCCCTCATCACTCCAGACAACGCCACAGCATGGTTCAGACATGCCACGCAAACCTTACAGTGACTATGGAAATGCTCTAGTTTAAGATGCTACTCTCGTGTGTCCCGTCCTTCAGAGGCATTTCATAGAGCAAAACAAAAGCTCTCCCAACACTTTTCTCTAGCCTATCTTCCTTGATCTGCTTAGGCTGTTCCCCGAAACAAATTGGTCGTTTGACTGTGCGCAGCAACGCTGGAGCATAAGGAGACTAGCCGATGTTCAAAAAGATATGTTTGGTTGCGGTCGGTATTTTCTTTCTCGTAGTACACTCACCGGCACAGACCACGAATGGTTTAATGACGGGAACAGTTACCGATACTTCTGGAGCTGTTGTGGCTGGGGCACAAGTAAACGTGACCAATCAGGGAACGAGTGAATTGAGGACAACCACGACGGACAGCAATGGCTATTACATCGTTCCGCAACTGCCTCCAGGGATCTACGACATCTCCATAAAGAAGCAGGGATTTGCAACTGTCGATCGACCCAATGTCCAGTTGCAAGTGAATCAGAACGCTACGCTCGACTTCCAGCTGACGGTTTCCTCCACGGCGCAGACCATCCAAGTCACGGGGGCCCCACCAGCGCTGAATACGACTTCAGCCACGCTTGGGGATGTTATCGGGCATAGCGCAACCGTCGACTTGCCGCTCAACGGGCGCGAGTTCACGCAGCTCACGCTGCTGACTCCTGGCGCGGCACCGGTAGAAGGCCCTCAGCAAGGCGCGTTCACCGTGGCGCTGGGCGCGGGAGGCATCAGCCCGTCGGTCAACGGCCAAAGAGGTCAGCAGAACAACTTCACCATGGATGGCACCCTCAATAATGCGATTTTTACGGACATATGGGCGATTAGCCCGCCTCCCGATGCCTTGCAGGAGTTCAATGTCCAGTCGCACATCACGGATGCGCAGTTCGCAATCACATCGGGGGCGAACATCAATATAGTTACCCGTTCTGGCACCAACACTTTCCACGGGTCGGCGTGGGAGTTTGCCCGAAATGCCGTGTTGGATGCCCAGCAATTCCCCGAAACGCAGCGCACGCCTTACAGCCAAAACCAATACGGCGTTTATCTAGGGGGGCCTATCATTAAGGACAACTCGTGGTTTTCCGTGTATTGGGAAGGCTTCCGCTCCGCCCAGACCTTGAGTTATTTCGGAAGTACTTTCACCGCTGCCATGTTGAAGGGGGATTTCTCCGCGTTACTCGGTCCTCAAGTCGGCACGGACAGTCTTGGCCGACCGGAATTCAAGAACGAAATCTACGATCCACTTACAAGCCGGCCGGACCCGAGTCACCCAGGAGAGTCTCTTC
>JAJYSL010000095.1 GCA_021793595.1 Acidobacteriota bacterium | reverse complement strand
GCTGCTGATCCACGTCGGTGCGTTCAATATCAGCCTGGTGTTGCGGAAAATGCTGGGAGCGGGAACGCCGCGAGAGCTGAAGGGCCGCGCTGCAAGTCTCATTTTGCGACTTTTTGAGTGGCTCACATGCCGCCATCGACGGGATGGCGCGGCAGAATCCCGCACCGACCCAATGCTCGCCCTTGATCGCAGCCACCTCTCCCTCGGCTCATTCCATCCGCTCCTCGCAGATTTAGACACTTGCACCACGGACTGCTAGACGGTGGTTTTTCACTGGCCGACTTTTCCTCTGTAACTCTGGCCTGCTTTTACTTTGTTGTTGACAAGTGCGTAAAGCGGCTGCGCTGCTGCGCCAGGATGCGGTCGTTGGGGTCCTACGTTGGATACTTCGGCATGCCGATGCGGAAGGCGCGGCTCTGCTTTATGCTCTTGAAGATGAAGTAGACGCCGAAAGCGTTCTTCTTCTCCATGCGGCGCAGCGCGGGCAAAACACGGCCCTCTTTGCGGATGCCCTTTTCGGCCCATTCCATCGCCGCCTTGTGATTGCGGGCGTAGGCCTCCACCCAGCTGCGGTAATCGTCGGTGCGCTGGCGGAGAGCTTCCTTGCTCACCACCGGGATGCCCAGAACCTGGCGGAAGAAGTAGGCCACCTGTTCGGGCCGGGACAAGCCGCTGAGCTACGTGGATGACAACGTGGTCGAAGCAGTGATATACAAAAACGATCAGGCCGCCAAACAGCTTGGTGAGCCTCTCCATCGGATGCCTCCCTTTGCTCTCGTCGAGATAACAAGATCAGCGGACGGGTGACCGCTGCTTTCAAAATTTCAAATATCTTTGGCTAGACCTAAGCTGTCAAGGAGAACGATTCATGGACCGCACTGAAAGAAGTTTGAGGGTTAACCGGAGAGAGTTTCTTCAGACAACCGCGATGTTCGGCTGTATATCTCTGATTACGAATCCGCTCGATGCTATGTCCGAAGCGACAGAGTTGGCGATCACGGAGAGAATTGGCAAGCTACAGATGCGGGCCGGAGAGGCACCGATTCCGGGGGCATCTTGGTTCACCGCCGAATCGGTTGGAGACGGCCTATATTACTGTTTCCCTCCTGGACATCTCCTTCAAGCGAAGTTCTTAACATCCGATATGCTTGTGGACGGTAACGACCTTCTTGTGTTCGGGCTTGTGCTGCAGGAAGGAGAGCACGGAGGTACATTCCGTCTCAGTTTCGCATGGGGCGTGCATTGGGATGCGAACGAAAGCCACGGAGAGCACGGGGGTACTTTTGGCCTATCCTTCGGCATCTTGCCGCAATGCTCTGCCCGCTTTCGTTTTTCCCTAGACAGCGTTGATCAGCGCCGCTGGCTGCTCGACAGGGAGGGTGCATTTCTAAAACCGCTGTGCTGGGGCTACCCCGTAAATCTAGCCAAAGTGGACCGGCTCCAGCTCACCGTAGCTTCGAAGCACGACGGATCAGTGCGATGGTGCATGACGCCGCTATCGATCGCGCCGAAGAATCTTTCGACGATCACGCATCCGGTTTTGCCGAAGGGCAAGCTCCTCGACGAGTTAGGTCAGAGCAAGCTTCGCACATGGCCCGCCAAAGCGAAAAACGCGAATGAGGTCAACACGCGCATTGTGAACCAGTGGCAGACCGCCTTAAAGCAGGTGCAGTCTGAGGACCTGTCCCGTTGGGGCGGATGGAAGTCGAAGAAGCTGATGGATGACCGGGGTTACTTCAGAACGCACAACGACGGGAAGCGCTGGTGGCTCGTGGATCCGGATGGCTGCGCCTTCTGGTCGGCGGGGGCTGATTGTGTAACTGTGAATCAGACGTACGCCCATGTCGCCGCTTTGGAATCGGCTCTCACTTGGATTCCTGACCCCAGCGGCAAATTCCGAGATGCCCACATAAGGATCATGGGAGACGACGGGGAGGAGTCGGGCATCAACTATCTGGTTGCAAACCTTATCCGTGCCTTGGGTGCTGATGGCTGGCACGACAAGTGGGCAAAAATGACGATTTCCGAGATGAAACGCATTCGCTTCAACACCGTTGGTAACTGGTCAGAGTGGACTTTAGCGAAAGCGGCAGCCTTTCCGTACGTCCGGCCGATGAACTTCAAGGCTAAACGTAGCGGATGGATTTACCGCGAGTTCCCCGACGTATTCCACCCCGAGTTTGAGACGGATACTGTCGAGTTTGCCAGTGCGCTAGCCGACACAGTTAGCGACCCGGCCTTCATCGGTTATTTTCTGATGAACGAACCAACATGGGGAGGATTCTCGTCGCTTCTACCGGCAGCGGGAATGCTACAGAGCACCGAGTCCTGCTTCACACGTGGTGAGCTATCCCGATTTCTGAGGAAGAAGTACTCAGACGATGCGGAGTTCGCTGCCCATTGGAAGATGCCAGTCACGTTTGCGCAGGTGGAAACCGGAAGATGGCAAGGAGTGTTCAGCGACGAGTCGCAGGACGACCTGCGTGAGTTCAGCACAGTGATGACGGAGCGATACTTCAATTTCCTTTCCACCGCATGTCGGAAAGTAGATCCAAATCACCTGAACCTGGGCGCGCGGTATAACAAGGTTCCCCCTATGTGGGCTGTTTCGGGAATGAAGTCTTTCGATGTTTTCAGTATGAATTGCTATGCAAAGCAAGTGCCGCATGACGCGTTCGAGCAGATTTTCGGAATACTGGGAATACCCGTAATGATTGGCGAATTCGGATTAGGCGCGCTAGACGTCGGACTACCCGGCACAGGTCCCGCGCCCCGGTTGAAAAACCAGTTGGACCGGGGCAGAGCGTACCGCACGTTTCTTGAAGACGCTGTCGCCGATCCGTTTTGCGTAGGGGCTCACTGGTTCCAGCTGTACGACCAGTCCGCGCTAGGTCGCACTGACGGCGAATGTTACAACCTAGGCTTTTTTGATGTGTGTAACCAGCTTTATGCGGAAATGGGTCAGGCAGCGAAGGCGAGTCACGAACGAATGTATCAGGTGGCTGACGGCAAGCAGAAGGCCTTCGGGGACGCTCCTGAGTATCTACAGGTGGCCTCGATGTAACCATAACACCAGGCATGTATCTCGCAAGCCGTCAACAATTATGGAGCAGGACTTTCCCCAGAATTTTCTCTAGCGATCTGCTAAATCACGTCAAGCAAAGCGCTTACTACTACTGTGTTATTAGATAGATGCCTGTTTCGCAGATTCTGCTGGCATTATTGACCGCGTGGCGATAGGTTGAGGGCGATGAGACGCGCCAAGAAGCTAGACCCCTCGCGTATGCCGGATCGGCTGCAAGCCTATCTGGATGGTTTGACCCAGGCCGCCGGGCATGCGGATCGCGTTGTGCCCATCGAGAACTACACCAAGGGCCTGATGTTGCCGATCGAGCGCAAGAGCGTGGAGCCGATGGCAGCACGGCTGGCGCCCGGCAATGTGCGGCAGATGCACCAGTCGTTGCATCACATTGTGGCCGCCGCCACGATGTGGACCCGCAACTCTATCTCACGCAGCTGCTGACCAACCTACCTACGACACGAATGAGCGAGCTATCCGCATGGCTGCCAGACCGGTGGAAACTCCTTCAGCACGCAAGCCTGCCCAGTCTGCAAAACCACACCACAGTCGATCGGTTCTACGGTGGAGTGTTCGGGCATATAAGAAGTGGGATTATCTCGTGTAACTCAGAGACAACTGACATGGCAGATGTCTCGGCGCATCCAGCGGGTTCGGTTCCTCGGAGCAAGATCAGATTCGGGACGTCTGCAGCGGCGCCTGCCTGAATATCGGAGCATCGATCGCCGACGAGAACCGACCGCTTTAAGTCAATTCTATGATCGATCGATGCTCTCAGGATCATTCCAGGTTGGGGCTTGCGGTCTTTGCATTCTTTACGATATTGCCCAACTCCATACTCCGGATGGTGTGGGCAAAAATAGTAGCCGTCCACGCGGATGTTCTGTCGCAGGAACTCTTGAATCATCCAATTCATGAGCGAGTGGAAATCAGTCTCCGAGTAGAGTTGTCGCGCGATGCCAGATTGGTTGGTGATAATGATAAGCGCATACCCCAGGGCCTGGGCATGTCTGCAGAGATCGAAGATGCCGGGTGTGAATACAACCTGATCTGGCCGATATAGGTAGCCGATTTCGCGGTTGACAACTCCATCTCGATCTAAAAACAAAGCTGGCCGAAAGTCTGTCATAAGGTTGCGGTGTTCATTGCATGCCGACTATCGCCGGCTATTTCGCGAAGTAAATCTGTTCCACAAGCAAGCAAAATATATGTTCAAGGGCCAAGTGGGCCTCCTGGATCTTCATGGTGAGATCTGAGGGCATGCGCAAGCAAAATTCGCACAACTCCACCATGTGACCGCCGCGGGCACCGGTCAGACCGATGGTTACAATTCCAGTGGAATGCGCCAATTCCAAAGCGCGCAAGATATTCGGTGAATTGCCGGAGGTAGATATTGCCAAAAATATGTCGCCGGGCTGTCCGAGAGCTTCAATCTGTCGGGCAAATGTGCACTCGTACCCGTAATCGTTGCCGACGGCTGTCAAGATGGAAGAATCTGTGGTTAGGGCGACGGCGCGAAGGGCTGGGCGATCCTTTACGAGTCTGCTGACAAATTCTGCGACGAGATGCTGCGCGTCGGCGGCACTTCCGCCATTGCCGGCGACCATCAGTTTATGACCGGCCTTGAGCGATTTCGCAGTTTTCTGTGCCGCACCCACGAGGACAGCATGTAATTCGGAATCCTTCGCTATATCCGTTAGTACTGATACTGTCTGGCGTAGCTGATCCGCAACGATATCCTGCATCTGTGTCAACCTTCCTGTCAATTCCAGAAGACTTCTCAGTTCTCTTTCTCAGTCTAAATGTTTCGTTGTTCAGGTCGGACGTTTGCCGCCGCCGTCCGCGGGTGACTTCGCCAGTCCGAATGGCGTGGCAATTTTGTTCAAGGCTGTTATTGCACTTGAACGGTCAGGCTGACGCTCTTCTTCAGTCCACCTGCCGCGGCCGAAACGGTAACTGTGTACGACCCTGGCGGAGTGGTAGCATTGTCGGGCAAGGGATTTGGATTGCCAGTCCCAAGCACTCCACCGCCCTTTCCGCAGGCGGCCATGCTTCCGATCAGACCAAGAAAAACAATCACGACGAGTAATCGAAGAGTCGACGACTGCAGTGCGGATCGCCCTCGGCGGATTCCGGTGAGGGTTGCGATGAGGACGACCAGCCCGATCGGCCACGGCAGCCAGCCGAGCATGCTTGCGCGATGCGCCCGTGACGCGCTGCTGACGCCTGTTGCAACGGCAACCAGGATATTTGACGGAATATTGAGTGAGGCATTCACAGGCGATAGGGTGCAGGTTGAATTTGGGGGGAGATTGGCGCAGCTTATGGCAGCCGTTCCAGCGGAACCATTGACCGGCATAAGTTCCAACGAGTAACTGGCTGCATTTCCGCTGCTGACCGTCTGGCTTGTGGGACTGGTAGGCGCCAGTTGAAAGCCGATTCCTGTACCGGTCAACTGCGCCGTCATTGGCGCGCTATCCGCGCTGCGTACGGTAGCCGTGCCACTCTGATTTCCGGTCGCAGCAGGTAAAAATGCCACCGAGACTATACAAGTTGCGTTCGGTCCCAAGCTCATTCCGCAGTTATTTGTTTCCGCAAATGGCCCGCTCATTGCAATCGAGATCCCAGTCAACGTCCCCGTACTTTCATTGGTCAATCGAAGTGTCTGCGCAGTCGAGGATACCTGAAGACCCACCACTCCGAAGTTCAAGGTTCCCGGTGCCAGGCTAATGTTCGGCAGATATCCGATCCCGGTAAGTGTAACTTGTTGTGTGCCATTCGAGTCCACCTCGGTAATCGTCCCACTTTCGGCTCCGCCTGCATGAGGCTCGAACGCCACCAGGATCGCACAAGATCCGCCTGCCGCCAGTGTTGCTCCGCAGGTTTTCGTATACATGAAATCCGGGTTACTGGACTGTATCTGAATTCCAGACAAAGTCGTCTGCGTGTTATTGCTGAGTGTGATTGTCTGGGAGGCGCTGGCGGTGGCGATGATTTCACCGCCGAAGTCGAGCGACAGGGGAGTCAGGCTGTCGCCTGTCGCGGTCACTCCGGAAGCAGTTAGCGGAACAATTTGGGATCGGATCGAATCGGCAACGTCAATCTGTCCGGTGATAGTTCCAACGGACGAGGCTTGGAAGTTGACAGTAATGGTGCACGCCGATTGGGCTGGCAGCGTGTTACCGCAATTATTATTCTCGCCAAATCCTGCGCCAGCCACATGGATGCTCAGTTGATTTAATGCCGCGCCGCCTGAGTTCGTCAGCATTACCGTCTGGGTCGGTGCACTCTGCCCGACCTGTGTCGCAGGAAAAGTCAGCGATGTTGGCGATAACGTGTCCGTCGGCGGTGACGTTCCGGTTCCGGACAATGATACGATCTGACTCCCCACGCTGTCCGTTATCTTGATGTTGCCAGTTTCTGTACCCGTAGCATGTGGAGCGAACTGCACTGTCAAGCTGCACGCCGACTGAGCGTTCAACGAGGCGACGCATCCGTTGATCACTTGAAAATCTCCAGACGTTAGTACTTGAATGCCGGTCAACGGAACTCCTCCGTTGTTCATCAACGTGACGGTCTGGGGAGCGCTAACCGTATCTTCCGGAGTGGCTGGAAAGATCAGAGACGTCGGCGATACCGTGTCGGTCGCTGGATTTTCTCCATTGCCGCTCAGTCCGATCGATTCTGTTCCCTGGGCACTTACCACTGTCAGTGTTCCACTGGCAGTTCCCGCCAATGTGGGCTGAAACACAACAGCAAGTGTGCATCCGGTGTTTGACCCCAAGGTGGATGTACAGGTGTTGGTTTGGATTGCAAACGGTCCGGTCACGCTTTCTGATGTGAGTGCAACCGCGGCGGCACTGGTGTTTGAAATTGTCACTTCTTGCGCCGTGGAGACGGTTGCCACCTGTAGGTCACCGAAATCGACGCTGCTAGGCAGAAGAACAATCGCAGACTGCGTGGTTCCAGTTCCGCTGAGGCTCACCGTTTCCTGGCCGCCTGCAATGTTCCCGCCTACAGTCAATGTCCCGCTCCGTGTTCCGGACGCTGAAGGGTCGAACGTCACCGATATCTGACAGGTTCCATTCGCTCCGATCGCGTTGCCGCAATTGTCAGTCTCAAGAAAGTCTCCAACGATCGAAATATTGCTCACCGTTAGGCCTGTGCTTCCCGTGTTGGTGACCGTGACGGTTTGCGGACTGCTGATGGTTTGCAATGACTGCCCGCTAAAGGTGAGTGTTGCCGGAGTCAATGTCATGGTTGTTTGCGGTACACCGCTCAGCAGCGGAACTTGCCAAATCCCTCGACCATACGTGCCCACGCGCAGGAAGCCTCCTCCTGCACCCGTCGCGGCCAGAGTCACCGCAGGGGCCATGGGCAGACCGGTTCCCAAAACATTCCAGCACTGTCCTCCGCTCAACTCGCAATTTGCAACATTCTGAGTTACAAATACACCCCCGTCCGAGGCGACATAGACCACGCTTGCATTGTTTGGGTCAACCAGCACGTCGTTCAACGGAAGGTCTGGAAGATTCTTCGAGATATTGTTCCAGTCTGCGCCGCCGTCTGTGGACATATAGAGGTGGGGAACGCCGAAGCCCTGAATCGTCGCATAGATTGTGTTTCCAGTAGCATCATGTGGGTCCGCGTACAGCGACGACACGTCGAAGAAGTAGGGATTGAACACTCCGCTGTAGAGCGATTCATTGGCGACGGGCGAAAGCGCTAGATCCGTCCACTTGGTCGTTCCGTTTGCCAGGTTCGCCGCCTGCGTGGAAAAAACATGTCCACCGACAACGCCTCCGCCACCATCCAACAGTCCAGCCATTCCCGCGTAAATTACTTGCGAGCCGCTATGTTCCGCCCCGGTCCCCGGTTGCATATTCGCTCCACCCGCTGCGAGCGAACGCACCAATGCATTTCCGTTGCAGTTCGGTTCCGAACCTCCATCGAGCATTGGACTCAGAACATTGCTCGCACTCCACGCATTTCCTCCGCTGGCAGCGCCACGCCACACGCGGCAAGTACCGACAATCATGTTGGAACTGTCCGCCGGATCCAACAGGTAGGGTGTGAACAGTAAGGACTGATCGTCACTTGTTTCGCTCGCACCGATCGATGGCGGAAATGTAGCGGCCGTGCAGTTGACGCCATCCACGCATTGCCCAATGGCCACATACGGACCCACCGTCGCATACCAGGTGTCAGGATTGCTTGGGTCAATCGCTGTCAATCCACCCTCACCGCTCAGCAGTTGTGGCCATGCACTTTGATTGCTGTTCGTCATCGCCGCGCTGCCATTGGTTCCAAAACCGGCAAGCACCACATTCATGTCCGTCTCGCTATTCGCCATCCCGGTGATTTCCGCCAGCGAGCCCAATCCTCCATTCAGATTCTGAAAATGCCCGGCATCACTCGCCGAGCAGGCAGCGTTCGTCTGGTTCACCCCATCCGTCGAGCGCCAGAGTCCACCGTCATTCCCGAAATAAAGCAGCGGCGTTGTGGAATTCAAGGACGCTATCGCGTGCTGCGCCGGCGCAACTTTACCTGAAACACAAGTCGTTGTATTTGTCGTATTCCTCCATGCACAGCCCGCAGTCAAGCTACATCGAAAGATATCCTGCGTTCCCGCGAACAGCAGCGTGTCTGTGCCGTTTGGAACCGCCGCCAGCGCCAAGTTATACGTTCCGTCAACAATCGTTCCATCCGCAGCATCCAACGCGGCCGTCGAAATTTGCGATCCAAATTGCACTGCAGGATTCGCGCAGCCATTCACTCCCGCATTACAAACATCCCGCCACAGTCCTTCATCCACATCGTTCAAGCCCAGCGCATTGGTTCCCACCGTCAGCGCGAACATATCCCCCGTTACCGGCTGCACCGCCAGAACGCCGCGAGCAATCGCGCAGGAATTGCTCCCGTTCGTTCCCGGATTCGCTGGACAGTTTAAGGTCGTCAGCCCCGCCCCCGGCTGGTTCGCCATTCGAGTCCACGTCACGCCATCCGGCGACTGATAATATCCGTGAAATTCCAACGCCGCATAAAACATCTTGCGGATCGGATTCCACACCACCGCCGTCGCTGGAACTCCAGGAAACTCGCCCGGCAATGTCGTCTGCGAAGACTGGATCACCTGGTTCGGTCCGTCTTCAATCGTCGACAGGTACCACGTGTTTCCCGCGTCCGTGGAGTAGTAGAGTCCCGCCTCGGCCACATTCGCCGCGCCTCCGTGGGAGGTCATATTGTTCACATTGTTAATAAATCCGTCGTATGAATCCGTGACAGCAGCGACCACCACACCTGTATTGATCGTGCTCCACGCAAACCCTGCAAACGCATCGCCTGCAAAGCTGTAATTCGTCAGCCCACCAGCAAATCCATCGCTGCTTTGCCGAATCAAAGTCCACGTCGCGCCGCCGTCGCCCGATCGCAAAACCCCAGCTCCGTAGTACGAATCCAGCACATCGTTGGGATCGCCCGTACCGGCCAGCACCACGCTATTAGGAGTGGACCCCGGCTGCACACTCACCGCGCCAATGCTCAGCGACGTAATATCGATGCCGGAAAACGCCGGCGGATCGTCCGTCAGTGGTTGCCATGTCACCGTCGTCGAATCGCTGGCCGCCGCATTATTCGATCGCCAGACTCCGCCGCCTGTCGACCCCAGATACACCGTGTTTCCCGAAGCATCCCAGGGTGCAATGGCGATCGACGTCACTCGGCCAGTGACATCTCCAAATTGCGGCGTGACTATTTGATTCGGCCCCAGCGGCTGCCATGGCTGGTCACTCGATTGCAAATGCGGCATCATCTGCACTTGCTGCATCCCGCGCAGGCGCAGCACGGCTGCGGAGTTCCCCCGCACGATCCTCGGCAATAAGAAGGATTGCGCCCGCCGCTGACCGTAATTTCCATGCGGCGCCAAGGCCATCGTTTTCGGCGCAGCCGGTCGCACAGGCGTTTGCGCGTCGATGACCATCGGCAGAAAAAGCGCGAGGCAGCACGCCAAGCGCCTTGGGAGTGAGTACATCCAACACCGGGAAGTGGTACAACGTACCCTCCATGATTGGTGTGTTGTGCGCCAGAGTCAAAACACCGAAGTAACTTGACAGTTCCAAAATGGTCTTTCGTAATCATCCAGCGCGGGATTCTTTTGTCGCTTGTAGGAACAACGCGGACGAACCTCAATGAGGATCCAAGTCCAGCGGCCCTCTGAGGGCATCTTTTCACCGCCTCGGCATTAGTTGTATGCTCGGTGCCCCATTCAAGCCGTCCTTTGGCTTGAGTGGGATGGGAATCCGGGTGTCTCATAGGTCGCCTGGGTAACGCGACTTCTGCACCAGCAATTTTGTGCCTTTGCCAGGGAACCAAATCCAGCCCTGCTTTTTGGGATGTTTTAGCCTCTTGCGCCGACGGTCTTTCGAGATTGTGCCTGGCGCTGCTCGCGATACCAGTCCACCGTACGCTGCAACCCTTCCAGAAAATTGATCTTTGGGTCGTATCCGAACGCTTCGCGGGCGGCCGAGATATCAGCGTAGGAGTGTTTGATATCGCCTTCCCGGGGAGGGCCATAGTTTGGCGGGTTTTTGTACCCCGTCAGCTCCGCAATCATCTTGTAAGTCTGGTTCAACGTGTACGGCTGTCCGCAAGCGCAATTGAACATGCGTCCCGCCACTTTCTCTGCCGGCGCAGCCGCCGCTTTCAAATTCGCCTGCACGACATTCTCTACATACGTAAAGTCACGGCTCTGCTCCCCATCCCCATGAATCGTGGGCTGCTCGCCTTCCAGCATCATGGTGGCAAACTTCGCCATCACACCGCTGTAAGGAGAATCCGGGGCTTGCCGCGGGCCAAAAATATTGAAGTAACGCAGTGCCACCGTCTCCAGTCCATACACTTCCCAATAGCTGCGCAGGTACAACTCGCCCACCAGTTTTTGTACTGCATACGGCGAGAGCGGACCAGGCAGCATGTTTTCTATCTGCGGCAGAGGATTGCGGTTGCCATACGCGGAAGAAGACGCCGCATACACCACCCGCTTGACGCCGCCATGACGCGCGCCTTCCAACAGATTGAACGTGCCGTCAATGTTTGCGGTATGGCTGGTGCGAGGGTCCTTCACCGAGAGAGGCACGGAAGGAATCGCGCCCTCGTGAAAAATAATGTCGACGCCTTTGCAGGCTTTCGCGACCCCATCCTCATCCCGCAAATCAACTTCAAGAACCTCGATGTCGTTTTTCCAGGGCGCCAGGTTTTCACGCTTGCCGGTGGAAAAATTATCCAGAGCGCGAACCGTCTCGCCTCGCTCAACAAGCGCCTGCGTCAACCAGGAGCCGATGAATCCGGCGGCTCCGGTCACCAAATAGGTGGCCATACTTCTCCTTCGAATAGGGGATTGCGTCTGGCTTCGCAGCCAGCGTCTTACGCAAAGCACCATCATAGCAACCGAAGCGTCACAATTCGGCGAAAGCTGCGTCCTCTTGCGCAGTACTTCCGTTAGGGTTAAGAAACCATGGGGGTGCCTGTTGCCTGGGCGATAGCTGTGAGGCGGCCTGAATTGCGGGGGAAAGACGGGTCCTTCTGTCCGCGTGGTAACATTCGCCTGCTCCCCCCAAATTTTCTAACCGGGTTCGTTCGAAAGGCGTGCCATGGCGACTGAGCAACTTGTTTTCGCGGCAAAGGCGAAGCAATCCCGCGCGAGAAATGCGTCCGCATTGTCTGGGTTTCTCAGTAAGTATTTCTACTTCTGCATGTCGCTGCTCGTTGCAGTAGTAGTCATCTATGGCTTCGGCCATACAGTAGACAACCGCCTTGTCCACGCAACGCCGCCGCGGCCGTGGATACTCTGGCTTCACGCCGCGGTTTTTTCCGGGTGGGTGGTCTTCTTTATCTTCCAGTCAGCGCTGGTGCGAACCCACCATGTAAAGCTGCATCGGTTGACAGGTTGGTTCGGCGCGGCGCTCGGCGTATTGATCCCAGTCCTGGGGATTGCGACCTTTATCGTCATGGCCCGTTTTAGGATCGCCCACTTCCATCAGTATGGGATTAAACCGTTCTTCAGCTCCGCGGTACTGGACATGATTTCGTTCGCGTTTCCTTTCTGGCTGGCGATCTATTGGCGCAAAAAGCCGGAGTTCCATCGTCGCCTGGTGCTGATCGCGACCTGTGCGCTTACGGGTGCAGCCTTCGCGCGCTTCCCGATGATGCCGCAGCCGCACGGCTCGGCCTATGCAGGCGTCGATGCGCTGATTTTGCTGGGAGTCGCACGCGACTTGATTGTGAATCGGCGAATCCACCTCATTTACCGTTATGCGCTGCCGGCACTGATCGCGTGCCAGATCTTCGTGGTGCAGCTTGCCTTTCATCCCCCTGCATGGTGGGTCAAACTCACGAATGCGATCATTGGCTGAGGCGGCAATCTCGTGAGTTGCGTAAAACAGCCATAGCGTCGCGCGTATTATAGGGAATGGCAGGCGGCTGGGCGATCGCTGCCGGTGTAGCTGCAAGGCTTCTCCGGGAGAGGAAAGTCCGAACTCCGCAGGGCAGTGTGCCGGATAACGTCCGGGACCGGAGCGTCAAGGCTTCGGGACGGCAAGTGCCACAGAGAAGATACCGCCGCATCCGCAAGGGTGAGGTAAGGGTGAAAAGGTGCGGTAAGAGCGCACCGCTTCGGCTGTAAGGTCGGAGGCATGGTAAACCCCACACGGAGCAAGACCAAATAGGCGGGAAGCGCTGCCGCGCAAGCGGCAACGCGCGTGCTGACCCGGTGCGCCAAACCCGCGGGTAGGTCGCTATGAGCGTTCGCAGTAATGCGACGCCTAGAGGAATGATCGTCCTCGACAAAATTCGGCTTACAGGCCGCCTGCTGAATTTTTGCCGGAGTCATACCCTGGGTTGGAGTTAATTTTCAAAATGACCGAAGATGACGTTCAGGGATTCGGACAGGGTTGGGTGGGAGAAGATACCTTCCTGTAATACGGGGTAGGGGATTTTGCCCATCATGGCGAGTTGCACCATGGCGGCCATTTCCCCGCCTTCCATGCCGAGGATGGCTGCGCCGAGGATCTGCTTTGAATCCGGGTCGACAATCACTTTCATCAGGCCGCGCGTTTCGCCGAACTCGCGTGCGCGCGCCACGGATGTCATTGGCATTTTTGCGACGCGAATCTGTTTGCCCTGTTCGCGTGCCTCTTTTTCCGTGATCCCAATGCGGCCTAATTGCGGGTCGATGAACACGGTGTAGGGAAGGATGCGTCCCTCAATGGTGACATGCTTGCCTTCGAGGAGGTTGGTGCGCAGGATGCGAAAATCGTCGTAGGAAATATGGGTGAACGCGGGGCCACCCTTGACATCGCCAACGCCGTAGACGCCGGGGATGCTTGTTTCCAGCTTCGAGTTGACGCGCAGAAAACCTTTGTCATCCGTCTCGATTTCGGCCGCGGGAAGGTTGAGATCGTCTGTATTCGGCGTGCGCCCGACGGCGACGAGAAGATGTGTCCCTTCGACGGTTCGTCGATCGCGTTCGACCTGGATTTCCAGGGTGATTTTGTTTTGGTCTCCGCTGACGTGCTGCGTTTTTGCGTTGAGCAGGACGTCGATGCCATCTTCCTGCAGGATCTTTGTAACCTCGCTGGCGATGTCAGTGTCTTCGCGCGCCAACAACTGTCCCCCGGACTGGATAATGGTCACGCGGCTGCCGAAGCGGCGAAACATCTGCCCAAACTCCAGACCGATATACCCGCCGCCAAGGACAAGGAGGTGTTCCGGCAGATGGTCCAGTTCCATGATGGAAGCGTTGTCGAGAATATTTGGCAGCGAGCGGATCGCGTCGAATCCGGCAATGGAAGGTAGGGTGGTGCGGGCGCCGGTGTCGATGAAAATTTTGTCGGCGGTCAGGCTGATTTCTTCACCGTCGTTTTTCTTTACGGCGACGGACTTGGGTCCAGTGAAGCGTGCAGTGCCGCGGATCAGGTCGAGATTTTTTGTGCTGAGAATCGCCTTCTCATTATTACTGCGGCCTTGGAGTACGATTTCATTTTTGCGCTCGATAATGCGCGCCATGTTGACGCCAGCGACCTGTGCGTGGATGCCGAAGGTTTCGGCGCGGCTACTCATATAGGCGACGCGAGCGCTGCCGACCATGGTTTTTGTGGGAGTGCAGCCAGTGTTGACGCAGGTGCCGCCGACATAGCTGCGCTCGATGATCGCGGTGCGCCATCCTGCTTCGGCGAGTGCTTTTGAGAGAGGATTGCCGCCTTGTCCCGAGCCGAGGATGATGGCGTCGTAGTGCATCGCTGCGGTTGTTTCAGACATTTCGCCTACTCCAATTCGTCGAGACCTTCCGGGTGAAATCAAGGCGTTTCCTGCGGCGTCGCGGCATCGTTCTATCCCACCCTGGCTTTGCTAGGATGGGGCGCCGCGATTTATCTCCGACCAAGAAACGGGCCTAGTATGCGAGGAAGACGGCGCGTGAGACGACAAGGATGCTGCCACCGATACAGACGAGATCTTCAATCAGAGCGACGGGAAGGTCATGCCAGCGGAAGGTGTGCACCCATCCTTTGCGAATTTCATATCCGATGAGCGCGCCGAGAATTGCGCCCACGACTCCGACGACGGCGCAGATCTCCCAGTTGGCGCCCCAGGCCTGACCACTGACCATGCCACAAATAAATCCGAAGATCACGCGGCCGATCATGCCGGGCGGTTTCAGGCGGCTGGGAGTCGACGGCATTTTGTCCATGACGATTTCTCCAAACGCCAGCATCGTGAGAATAACGACTGCGGCCCAGGTATGCAGAAAGTGAAGG
>JAJYSL010000555.1 GCA_021793595.1 Acidobacteriota bacterium | reverse complement strand
CGGTCGCTGCAGATGGAACCTACACAGGTGGATGCATGGAGCGGCGTGGCCTTCGCCGCTTCGCAGAATGGACAATACTCGCTGGTGCTGGATGCACTGGACCACCGGGCGCAATATACAAGTGAGGGACCGGCAACGTTGTTTCTGAGAGCGTCAGCGTTGGACCATTTACATCGCACGCGGACGGCGATCGTGTACTATCGAAAATTTTTGAGTGAAGCGAACAATCTGTATCCAGAGGAGCAGTCGCAATCGCGGCAGCGGCTGCGAGAACTGGAGAAATAGAACTCGTGAACGCGGTCGCGTCGACTGCGTTCACGAAGGCCTGGATGGTACATCCGAAGAATGAGAAGCCATTAAGTATTGGTATGACACCAAGAAAAAATTAGATCCTCGTGATGGCATTGCAACTCACCCGCTCAGGATGACATTTTTACCACTGCAGCATCTGTAAATCACTCTAGGATGGCGCAGCGAAATTCTCTACAATCGAGACAGTATCACCCGCAGAAGGGACCACTGATTTGACTGCATCTCCACTAGCGCTGCTCTCCGTGCTGGAGCACGATTCAGAATCACTGAGCCCCGCACTGCGCCTGCAGGAGATATTTTTGAGTGAGTACCGGCGCTTGCGTCCGCGGGCTCCGATGCCGCTGTTCGATGTCCGTTTTTATCCATTCACAGGCTTGAACACCACGATACGGCTGCGCGACGGCAAAGCGTTTGTACGATTGTCAGACATGCTGGAGGGCGCGCCGGAGAGCGTGACGCGCGCCATTGCACATATCCTGCTGGCCAAGCTTTACCGCAAGCCGATCGAGCCGGTCCATGCAAACCGCTATCGGCGGCATCTCGGCAGCGAAGCGGTCATTCGGCAGGCGGAACTGGTGCGGCGCAGTCGCGGCAGGAAGAATGTATCTACGGCCCAAGGGCACGTGTACGATCTAGAGGAAATTTTCGATCAGCTCAACCACCAGTTTTTCCATGGGCTACTGGGCAGGCCGGTGCTGACGTGGAGCGCGCACTCGGCGCGGCGGCAGCTGGGCCATTACGATGCCGCCCACAATACCATTGTGGTGAGCCGGGTCTTCGATCGCCCGGAAACGCCGCGTTGCGCGGTGGAATACCTGGTGTTCCACGAGATGCTGCATTTAAAGCATCCGGTGCGCATGCGAGGCGGACGCCGCTGCGTCCATTCACGGGAGTTCCAGCAGGAGGAGAGAATGTTTCCGCAGATGGAAGAAGCGAAGGAATTTCTGAAGCGGCTGTGAGGCTCTCACCAAATCCCACCACATCTTCTCGCAAAGAACGCGGAGAGATATGGAGCACACGTATTTTTTCAAGTGCTGACGGTACGCGTGGCCGGCTTTTGTTTTCGTGCCTGCCGGATGGAATGCGGATGCCGCTGGGCCCAAACGATCAAAACAATCCCGCCGATAACCGAGCCGATACTGGCAACTTGGGCGTTGCTCATGCCGAAATAAATCTTGGGATTGATGCGAACAAACTCCACCAGGAAACGCGCCAATCCGGTCCAGACTAGGTACTCGCCGGTAATCCATCCCACAGGACGATCTACCTTTCCACGACGCCACAGGTACCAGGCGATGAGCAGAGCGGCAATAAATTCATAAATCGGGGTGGGCTGCACGCGCTGCATGGTGGGGACTAGGCCTTGGGGAAAGCTGACGCCCCAGGGAAGCGAGGTGGCAATGCCATAGTCACCATCGCCGGAGGTGAAGCAGCCGAGACGGCCAACGCCATAGCCGACGGCGGCAGCGGGGGCAGCCAGGTCCAGCATGCCGAGCGCGCCGACTTTGGCGACGCGTCCCTGCCACATCAAAACTAGAATGGCGGCGACCAGGCCCCCGAACCAGGCAAAGCCGGCACGATCCAGCAACAGCTGCATAGGAATCTGCATCAACAGATGAGGCGACTCAAAAACATGCCACAGCTTAGCCCCGACGATGCCGGCCACAGTGGCCAGTGCCGTGACATTGATGGCGTCTGCCTCGACGCCCTTGCGCTGAAAATTTTTATACAGCACCCAGCAGCCGGAAACGGCCGCCAGCCAAAGCAGGATGCCAAAGGTTCCGATTTGAAAGTGTCCGATGTGAATAAATGGATACATGCAGAGAAAAATTCCTATAGGTCCAGTATAAGATACCCAGCTTGATGGCATTTTCTGCGAACCTGGGCCGCCGATGGCAGATGGCTCACACAATCGTTTAAGTTCCGTCCTACAATAAGCGTACGTTTTCATCTCCCATGACCCAGCCAACTACACAACCAACCCTGGAATGCCTGTTGAGCCGTGAGCAGATACAGCAGCGGGTGGAAGAATTGGGCGTAGAAATCAGCCGGGATTTTGCCGGCCAGGCGATTGTGCTGGTGGGGGTGCTGAAGGGCGCAGCGACGTTTGTGTCGGATCTGGCCAGAGCCATCACCGTCGACTGCACGTTCGATTTTCTTGCCGTTTCCAGCTATGGCATGGCGACACGATCCAGTGCCGTTCGGCTGATCAAAGACCTGGACCAGCCGTTGGAACATCGCCGCGTCATTCTGGTTGAGGACATTCTAGATACCGGGCGGACGCTTTGCTATTTGAAAAACCTGTTGCTGGCGCGCAGCCCCGCTACACTGAAAATCGCGGCATTGCTGGATAAGCCTGAAAGGCGTCTGTGCGACATTCAAGCGGACTATGTCGGTTTCACCATTCCCAACCGTTTTGTGGT
>JAJYSL010000094.1 GCA_021793595.1 Acidobacteriota bacterium | reverse complement strand
TTGGAGCGTGAGGAAGTCTCCCCCGCCAACCGACTGCCCAGTCCACATGCAAGAATGATCGCTTTCATAATCAGTTCTTCGACGCCTCCATACGCGAATGTAAAGCTGGCATTTCTCTCCGCGAGTCGCGGAGTGGGTGCGTGTTCATCGTAACTCTATTCGATTGAGGTACAGTTTACGATATATCTTTAGAGGGCGTTTCGAGCGGATTGGCACGGATGCGTTGCGAGAATCGAAATAGAGGGGCACTGCTTGACCCATAGCTACACGGTTCACGACATTCGATCGGCGGCCGCGATTGTCCCTGTATTTGCCATCTTCTTATTTTTTCCAGGATATTGCTTTGGCCGGATCACTGATCTACTGCAATTTCGATCCAGTTCCACGTCGAGAAAAATTCTTCTGAGCCTTCCGATTTCTCTTGTCATTTCCACGATCGCGACCAACCTGGTGGGAAGGTATTTGAGTTCGACTGTCATCCTCTGGGCATTTTGCATCGTGGCGGGAGTGACTGCTATTCCACTGGCGTATACGTGGCTGTGCCGGCCGAAGTTTGGTACCGGCGGCATGGAAAAGACAACGAAGACCGCTTGCGTTCTGGCGATTCTTTGGGCAGTTGTAGTGATTGCGTCCCTGGTTGATATCCAGATTGGAAGCCGACTCTATCCGAGTACGGCTCTGTGGGATCATGCGGTGCGAATCGCATTCCTTCATTCCGCAATGCGGACTGGACCGCCGCTGCGGAACCCATTTTCCTATCTCGGATCGGCTCCGATTGCCCGCTACTATTACTTCTGGTATGTCCTGTGCAGTTATCCGGTCAGGTTGACCCACATCGACCCACGCTGTGTGCTTTACGGAAGCTCCGTATGGAGTGGGTTCTTACTGGCCGCGCTAATTCCGATCTATCTTCGAGACTTTCTGGGAGTTACAGAGAATCTGCGAAGAAAGTCCGTCATTGGATTTAGTTTGATTGCAGTTACTGGCCTAGATATTGTTCCCACCCTATATGAGTTCTTTCGC
This sequence comes from Acidobacteriota bacterium, assembly GCA_021793595.1. The sequence continues at coordinate 14,060 of JAJYSL010000094.1, read as the reverse complement.
GCTCGAACGATAACCCCCGATATGGAATGGTGGAATCCTGTGCAGATCACATCCTGGACCGATGCACTGATCTGGGTTCCTCACCATGTGACGGCTTTGGTGGCGTGCCTGATTGGTTTTCTCGCGCTGTGGAACGTGCGGAAGGTTGGGGAAAATCCGTATCCATCGTGGAAGCGGCGATTGTTGTCAGGGATTTTTGCTGCGTTGGCCTTCACCGCGGCGGCAGGATTATCGGTTTACGTTACTTTCGCGTTCGCGATATTTCTGCTGGTTTGGGGATTCCGGCTGCTGGCCAAGCGGATATATCAGGATTTTTTTCTGTACCTGGGTACAGCGTGGGGCACGATGCTGTTCTCGCTTCCATATCTACACGATTTGCTATCACATCCGGCGGCAGGGACGGGGGTTGACTCTGCTGCGGCGAGTGCGGCTGCGACAGGAATCAGCTTGGGGCCCTTTGCCCTGGGATTGCGCGTGCTGCCGAATTTTCTGAGCACTCCGGTATTTCTGAGGGAAAGGGGCTTTGTTCATCCGGGACTGCTGGCACCGTTCGGAGTCGCCATTGTTTACATCCTAGAACTTGGAATCTTCGGGGTGATCGCATGGGTGCGTTTCCAGCGGGACTGGAAAGACAAATCGCGACTGGGTGACGCGGAGGTCGCATCATGGACGATGCTGGCGGTGGGCATGTTCGTTATCACGTTCGTGCGCTCGGCGGTGATTGCGAACAACGACCTGGCGTTCCGAAGCGCAATGCTGGTGCAATTTGTATTGTTGCTGTGGACGGCGGAATTCCTGGACCGCTGGTTTTTCCGGCCGCATCGCGATCGGTTGCATCAGGGGCGGTGGCTGCGATTTGTGGTCCATTCGACGTTGATTCTGGGAATTGTTGCAGCCGTCTACGGCCTGACCATTTTGCGGACATACGCCTATCTTGATGACAAGGGGATGATTCCATCTCCGGTGGATTGGCTACCGGCACCCCATGAAGTTGGAGTGGGAATCATGGAGACGCGGCGTGCGTACGACCAACTGGACAAGCTTCTGCCGGCGCAGGCGATTACGCAATACAATCCGATGAGGGAAGATTATTTGCCTCTGCTGGAGTACGACAGTTTCCAATCGGTGGATGCGTTCCCAAACTGTGGCACAGAGTTTGGCGGTGATACAAGGAAATGTCCTCCGGTACAGGATGCGATTGCAAAACTCTTCAATGAACCGGGACGGGTGAATCTTCGCGAGTTATGCTCGCGATTGTCGATTGATGTGTTGGTCGCGCGCGAGACCGATGCCGCCTGGCAGGACCGGAACAGCTGGGTGTGGACGAACGAACCGCTGGTTGCAAATTCCTATATTCGCGCATTTCGTTGCAGGTAGACGAATCGCGCGGTTCATTAGCACTGCGAATTTACGCATGAACCGGCTGCTTCTTTCGATTGGCGAAGGCGGTGATGGTGTCGATGGCGTAGTTGAGCATGGCATCCGTCAGGCCGGGATAGAGGCCGATCCAGAAAACATTGCGCATGACGAAGTCTGTGTTTTTCAGGTCGCCAATGACGCGGAAGTCGACGCCCTGGTAGGCGGGCTGGCGTGTCAGGTTGCCGCCGAATAAGAGGCGGGTGGCGATCTTGTTGGATTCGAGTTCACGAATCAGGTCGTTGCGATCGAAGGGTGCATCCTGGCGCACGCCAATGGGAAATCCAAACCAGCTTGGCTCGGCGTCGGGCGTGCTTTCCGGCAATAACAAGCGATCTTCGAGCGGCTTGAGCCCGTCGTGCAGGTGCTGGAAATGTTTTCTCCGCGCGGCGATGAAGCCGGGAAGCTTGGTGAGCTGAGATACACCGATGGCGGCCTGCATGTCGGTCATTTTCAGGTTGTAGCCGATATGGGAGTAGGTGTATTTGTGATCGTACCCGCAGGGCAGATCGCCCAGTTCCCAGTCGAAGCGCTTGCCGCAGGTGTTGTCTTTACCGGGGTCGCACCAGCAGTCGCGGCCCCAGTCGCGGAAAGACTCGACGAGAGTTTTTAACAGGGGGCTGTTGGTGACAACTGCGCCGCCCTCGCCCATGGTGATGTGGTGGGCGGGATAAAAACTTACTGTAGCCAGATCGCCGAAAGTCCCAACCTTTTTGCCTTTGAAGGTCGCTCCCAGCGCATCGCAACTATCTTCAATGAGCCAGAGATTGTGCTGCTTCGCGAAGCTGGAAACGCGATCGAGATCGTAAGGGTTGCCCAAGGTGTGGGCAATCATAATGGCGCGGGTGCGATCACTCAAGGCTGCATCGAGCTGCGAGACGTCGGCCTGATAGTTGGGCACGGTGATGTCAATGAAGACCGGGACGCAGCGATTCTGAATGATGGGATTAACGGTGGTGGGAAATCCGGCAGCGACAGTGATGACTTCATCTCCGGGACGAATGGCGCGATCGGCGAGTTTGGGCGAGGTGAGCGCGGAAAACGCGAGCAGGTTGGCGGAGGAGCCGGAGTTGACCAGGGTGGTGCCACGCACATCCAGATAGCGGGCGAACTGGCGCTCGAACTGGGTTGCGAATCGGCCAGTGGTCAGCCAGCAATCGAGCGAAGCGTCGATCAGGTTGCGCAGGTCGGCGGCGTCGAGGACTTTTCCGGCCACAGGGACAGCGGACTGGCCAGGGAAGAAGGGCTGCGCTCGAAACTCCTCTTCGAAGAATTTTTCCGCGAGTTGCAGGATCTGTTCTCGAAGTTCGCGGCTGCGTTCGCTCATCTGTCTATCGTAATGCAGGCGGCAGGTTTGGGATAGCAGGAGGATGGGGAGGAAAATGGGATTGCAGTGGCGGCCATATATGCTGCGAAGCTCGGAAGATTTTGCAAGGATGGCCGGGTGAATAGGGAGGTTGCCCGATGCGCGCAAACGGACATTGGAGTTACCAAATCGTATGTCGCGCGCAGCCTGGACTAACAGCAACCTGTTGCAGCATACGGCTATCCGAGTACACAGTTCGATCAGGCGGCATGGATGATATCCGCAATTTCTGGGGAAACGGGAAGTGAGAAGAAGGTACGTCAGGTGGCGAACAGGATCGATCCCAGCAGGATGATCAGGACTAATCCGCTGATCACGATATACATTCGATCACCCTCCAACGCAAAGGCGCCGACGAGGAAGGCCACGCGGGCGACGGGAGTCGCAATCAGCAGCAAAACGCCGAGCTGGATAATCGCGAGCGGGCTGCCGTGGAATGCCTCCGGGATCAGTCGGTACACAGATCGAAGCGGCTCCGTAACGGAATGGAACACGTGGTAGTTGGGCACTACCGTGGCGTGGTGGATTAAGTAAAGACCCAGCCCGATAAGGGTGACGAAGCAGGACAGAAGGACGCCGGCTCGAAGTACCTGCCCGATCAAAGTTTCGACTTGCTTATCATTGAGTAATCGCATGGCTAGATCTTTCCCACCACGCCGTTATAGATCATCTCCACGGCGAGGAAAAAGATGACGATGGAGAAGACGAGGCGCAGGGACTTGACATGGGTTTTGACCAGCAAGCGAGCGCCAATCAGTGAGCCGATGAGGACTCCGATCATCACCGGCGCGGCAAGCGAAGGTTCGATGTATCCGCGGCGAAGATATATACCGGCGCTGGCGGCGGCGGTGACGCCGATCATGAAGTTGCTGGTAGTGGTGGAAACCTTGAAGGGGATGCGCATGATGTGGTCCATCGCCAGCACTTTGACGGCTCCAGAGCCGATGCCGAGCAGGCCGGAAAGGACGCCAGCCCCGACCATGGTACCGAAGCCGCCGGAAATGTTCTTGACGGAGTAGTGTTGCTCGTTGCCGTCCGGGCCGGGGAAGGTGCTGTTCATTTTCAGTCGATCGGACCACGGATTGTGCGCGATCAGTTCGTCGTCATGTCTCTGAAAAGAAAGATACACGGAGTAAAGCAGCACCAAACCGAATACAACGGCAATACCGCGCGTGGGAGTGCGGGTTGCGAGCCATGCACCGCCGAGGGCGCCCATTGTGGTGGCCACTTCAAGAAACATGCCGATGCGGATGTTGGAATAGCCTTCGCGCACATAGGCAGCGGCTGAACCCGAAGATGTGGCAATGACGGAGATGAGCGATGCACCGATGGCATAGTGGATATCCACCTTGAACAACAACACCAGCATGGGAACCAGCACCACTCCGCCGCCCAATCCTGTGAGGGAACCGAGCAATCCGGCCAAAAGTGAGCCCCCCAGCGTAAACAACGAGAAATCCAACTGATTCATGAGTAAACTCGATAATTTTTTCTAATCTGATGCAAAGGCCAACCCCCAAGGAGATGCTACCAACTTTGGAGGAGAAAAGCGTGGACGGGCGAGACTATTCTTTCGTAAACGCGTCTATGCAGATTCTTTTGGCGTTTTCGCAACATACACATAGAATCTCAGTATCTGGGTGCCAGACAGCCGAAAGCAAATTTTAACTGCGGGTATACCGATGACGGAACCGAAGTGCGGTCGATGTATGGATGGCAAGTTGCATCACATGAGCAAGACCTTGGTTTTACGATGGATCGCAGCGCTGCTCCTGGGTAGCCTTTCGCTCGCACCGGTCAGCGCATTGACAGTTTTGCCGAGCCGTATCAACGGACCCATTCAGTCCGCCCAGATGCAGGTTGTAAAAGGCACGGTGTCTCCGCGGGTGGCGGCGGCGCGGGATGAGGGTCAGTTGTCCGGGTCGACTCCTATTGAAAATATGTCACTGGTGTTCGCACTTTCTCCAGCCCAACAGGCGGACCTGAAAAACCTGCTGCAGCAACAGCAGACCGTGGGTTCCCCGCTGTATCACCAATGGCTGAAGCCGGGGCAATTTGCGGCGCGCTATGGAGTCAGCCCCCAGGATTTAGCGAAAGTGGCGGCCTGGCTGCGCTCGCAGGGTTTTACGGTGACCGCGATTCCGCCGAGCAATGACCGCGTGATTTTCAGCGGGACGGCGGCGCAGGTGAACGCCGTGTTCCAGACGCAACTGCATCAGTATCTGTTCCATGGAAATCAGCACTGGGCCAACTCGACTGACATCAGCCTGCCGCAGGCGATTGCGGGCATGGCGCTGGGAGTGGAGCACCTGAACACATTTCGCCCAGAGGCGCATGTGATGAAGCGACAAGTCCACGAAACTCCGCAGTCGCAGCGGAGCACTGCGAATCCGGTGGGCCCGAACTACACGCAGACGGATCAAAACGGAACCGAGTACAACTTTATTGCGCCTGCCGATGCGCAGACGATTTATGACGTGACCGGCTTGTACAACAGCAGTGTCACGGGAACGGATCAGGTGCTGGCGATTGTGGGTCAAACCGACATCGTGCAGTACCAGAGTGATATTGCCAATTTCCGAAAGTTAAGCGGTTTGAATGCGTCGAATTTGCCGCAACAGATCCTGGTACCGAATTCCGGAACAGCCACCGTTAGTGTGGGCGACCTGGAAGAGGCGGATATCGACGTGGAATGGTCGGGCGCGATTGCGAAGGACGCGAACATTCTGTACGTAACCGTGGGAAACAATCAGAATTACAGCGTGCTGGATGCGCTGCAGTATGCCATTGACACACCGCTGGTGAACAACACGAATTTCGCGCCGGTGATTAGCATCAGCTACGGAGCGTGTGAAGCCTCGTTTGCAGGCAGCAGTGCGGTCCAAATTCTGGAGCAGAGCCTGGAGCAGGCGAATTCGCAGGGGCAAACGGTATTTGCAGCTGCCGGCGACAGCGGTTCAGCGGACTGTGACACTGGTACCGACAGCAGTGGGACGCTGGTGGCTGCCTCGCATGGCCTGGCGGTCGACTATCCGCCGAGCAGCCAGTTTGTGACTGCCGTCGGGGGAACCTCATTCAGCGGAGACATTGGAGATCAATCGAAGTACTGGAACAGCCAGAATAATTCGAACAATGGATCTGCGATCAGCTACATTCCCGAGACGACATGGAATGACACCCCGGACATTACCGGGCTAAACAACAGCGGCAGTCTAAGTGCCGGCGGCGGAGGCGCCAGCACTCTGTTCACTAAGCCTTCCTGGCAGGTGGGCAGGGGAGTTCCCAGTGACGGGAAGCGCGATGTGCCCGACGTTTCACTGGCCGCCGATCCGAATCACGACGGATATGTTTTGTGCACGGAGGAAGTGAACTCGACAAACACCGCCCTCACCGGGCAAAGCAGTTGCGCATATCCGGTGACAGGGAACGAAGTGCCGTACTTTGACGCAACAGGAAGCGGCTACCTCTACGGGGGCACCTCGATTGCGACCCCGCAATGGGCTGCGATTCTTACGCTGATGAACCAGAAAGCGGGGAACACGGGCGGTGTTGGCAACATGAATCCGATTCTCTATCAGACGGCTGAAACCACGCCCGGGGCCTTTCATGATGTGACCACGGGAAGCAATGCGGTGGTGTGCGTTGCCGGGAGCCCGAACTGCATTGGAAATGCCGGCGGCTACGGGGTGATGTCGTGTTGCAACGCGGGTTCCGGATATGACATGGCGACCGGACTGGGTTCCGTAGACGCGGCAGCGCTCGCGGCGGTATGGCCGAGGCTGGTTGCCGTGAATGGACAATTCAGTCTGCTGATGAAGCCGGCTTCGGTGACGATAGCTCCTGGCGGTTCAGCAACGACCTCCGTGGTGCTGAACCCGAGCAGCGCGGGGCCAGGGACTTCAGGGTTTACGGGCACAGTGAATTTGACTTGCTCGAACCTGCCGGCAGGGGTGACGTGCAGCTTCTCCAACTCTTCTGTCAGCCTGGGTCCGGGTACCGCTCAAACTGTGACCTTGACGCTGAATGCCAGTTTATCGGCTGCTGCGACTTCAGTCGCGGGGATGAGGCATTCTCCGTCGCCGTTGCATTCCGGAGCGCCGGTGCGGATGGCGTTTGCAGGGGTTTTGGGATTGACGCTGCTGGGTCTGGGACGGAAACGGCGTTCCTTCCCGTCCCGCTGGATGGCCGTTCTGCTGTTGTTTGCTGGATTGCTGGCCGCCAGCTGCATGACAGCGTGCGCTGGCGGCAGTGGTGCCCGTGGAACTCCGGTGACGCAGACGGTGACGGTAACTGGAACTTCCGGGAGCACGGTGGCTTCGACCTCAATCGCGCTGACCGTATCCTAGCGCGCGAATGGCAGCAAAAGGGACGCGCCGAACGCAGAAGCCAGGCTGCACGAGTGAGCGGCAAGATGAATGCATACGTCGCCCTGTTGCGCGCTGTAAATGTCGGCGGCACGGGCAAGCTGTCGATGACACAGTTGAAGGCAATGTGCGAAGCGGCTGGATTTCTTGCCGTGCGCACGTACATCGCCAGCGGCAATGTGGTATTTCGGTCCTCGAAAACCGAAGCGCAAGTGAAAGCCGCACTGGAAGCGGCGTTGAGCGCCTACGCCGGCAAACCGCTTGGCGTAATGGTTCGCACTGCGGCGGAACTGACTGCGGTCGTGGCAGACAATCCATTTTTCAAGATGCCGGGGAATCGCACGGTGGCGTATTTTCTGGATGCCAAGCCGAGTGCCGATGCATTGCAGACGGTGACGAACCAAACTCGCGAACAGCTTCGACTGGGAGTGCGCGAAATATACGCATATTATCCGGATGGTATCGGCGATACGAAGCTGAAAATTCCCGCGGCAAAACACGGGACGGCGCGCAACATGAACACCATCGCCAAGCTTGCCGAAATGGCCGGCAGTTTGCGCTCGTGAAGGGTTTTTATTCCCTGGGGAGTCCGCCACGGAGAAAGAATCTTGGGCAGCTGAATTTCTTGGGCGCAGGGTATCGAAGATCCCTGCGCCACTGCTTTAGAGAGACAAGGATGACACCGTCGTGACTTGGTGACTCACGCATCGCGACGCCGACCAGCGATGACAGCTCTTTTGGGATGAGCCTTGGTGGCATGGCTCTACTACCCGCCGATGCCGGACAAATCCGGATGCATTTTGTAAAAATCCGTGGCTTGCTGGTAGGCGCGCGCGAAGGCGCAGAGTTTCGCATCCTGATACAGATTGCCGAGAAATGTAATGCTGACCGGGGTGCCGGGACCTCCAATATTATCTTCGTCGCCGGTATCGACGGCAGGAGGTTTGGGCGAGTCGTTCTGGCGAATGCCATTGGGCTGAATTACAGCGGGATGGCCGGTGAGATTGGTAATGGTGAGCTGCTCGCCCCCGCTGGGTACGGCGATGATATCGACGATTTTAAAAATGGCGGCCATCTGCTGGATGGCGAGAGAGCGTGCACGATTCGCCTGGATGTATTCGACCGCAGGATAGAACCTGGCGGCGCGAAACACGTTGGGCCAGTCTTCTGGACCTTGGGCGGTGAGTAGCTTGTCGCGGCCGGTCATGGTGAGCTCGTCAAAAGCCGCAGCGGCTTCGGCGGATAATAGATTCGCCATGGCGTCATAGGGAAGTTTAGGCAGCTCGACCGGAATTAATTTGACGCCCATGCTCTTGAGTTGATCGAGCGCCTCAATATCAAAGTTGCGATCATAGCGGGTTCGTTCGCGGGAGGCGCGGCGAAGAGCATAATCCTCGCGCCATTTCTTTTGCTTGTCCGATGACAATCCCGCCGGCATGGTTTCTATCAACCGCTTGGGCATCACGAAGGCGGTTGGGACATAGCCGATACGAAGTGTCTTCCAATCGAAATTGGCGTCCCAGTTGAAGGCGGCATTCTGCACGCTTAGGTCGTTTCCATCCGGACCATAGATGCTGTTCATCACCAGGGCGCAGTCCTCCACAGAGCGACAGATGGGGCCGAGTTTGTCCATGGTCCAGGAAAGCGCCATGGCGCCGGTGCGCGGCACAAATCCAAAGGTTGGGCGAAGACCGGTCACGCCGCATCGAGTGGAGGGCGAGGAAATGGAACCGAGGGTTTCCGAACCGATGGAGAAGGCGACGCATCCCGCCGCGGTGGCGCAGGCCGGACCCGCGGAAGATCCGCTCGAACCTTGGTGGCGGTTCCAGGGATTGAGGGTGCGGCCCCCGAACCATTGATCGCCCATGGCCAATGCGCCAAGGCTTAGCTTCGCCACCAGGACGGCGCCGGCTGCATCGAGGCGCTTGACGACGGTGGCATCGTAGTCGAAGGTCTGATGCTCAAAGATGCTAGCACCCCAGGTGGTGGGATAGCCTTTGACTGCGAGCAAGTCTTTTGCGCCCCACGGCAATCCGTGCAGCGGGCCGCGATAGGTTCCAGAGGCGATCTCGGCGTCGGCGGCTTTGGCCTGAGCCATGGCGCGTTCCTCGGTGAGCGTGATGAGGAAATGCAATGACGGATTGAAGCGGCGAATCCGTTCGATGTACATCTCCGTCAAAGCGACGGAAGAGACTTTTTTTGTGCGAATATATTCGGCAAGTTTTGGGATGTTGGCAAATGCCAGTTCCTCAAGATTGATGGGAGGTTCGCCGACCGTGGGAGGGTTGCCGTATTTTGCGGCTTCGCGCTGGGTTTGTATGATTGCGTTCTGCGGCAACGGATCGAAGACATAGGCTGTGGCGACGCTGTTCTGCAGGTGAAGCCCGCGGATGGCAGAGTAGCCGTCGCGCTGCCGATTCAGGGCATCCAGCATCATGGAAATTTGATCGGGAGCGAGGGGAACACCGGCCAGCGCTGCCGCCTGCTCGACCATGTCGGGTGTAATTTGTGGAAGCGATGGAGGGGTGGTGGCGGAGGGAGTTGCCTCCGTCTGCGCCTGGGCGGCGATGGTATAAAGAGCACCCGGCAACAATGTCGAACCCAACCCGAATTGCGAACAGACAGCAAGAAAACGGCGACGGTCAAGCATGATGCCGAACTGTATCACAGTCGCGGAAAGTCTACATCCCTTTAGTTGGCGAGAAGGAGACGGCGCACGGATCGGAAGGCGGCTGCGAGCTTCTCGGCACCGACACCGTTGAACTCCAGCCACCACACCGGGATTGCATATGTCATGAAGGAAAGAACGGCGACTGTGATCAAGCTGAAATACGTGCGGCGCAGCAGGAAATGCGAAATGAGCCAGGGCAGCGCCAGGAACGCGGCACAACGAATGCCAGTGCGCAGATAGACGATTGCGGTGTCCCGAATTTTGATGTTGAGGACGCGTTGCACGACGATTGGTTGCACGATGCCACGGAAGACAATGCTGGGAATCAACGTGCCGAGGGCGACGCCGATCATGCCGTAGGGCCGCACCAACAAAACACTAAGGACGAGGTTGGCAAGGGCTTCGCTGACGTTGAGAAGGGCGTAAGCCTTTTGGTGCAAGCTGGCATAGAGTGCGTTGACGGAGGTGGCCTGCGAAGTCTCAAGAAACACCGCAATCGAGAGAATGACGATGATGGGATATACGTCAGTGAAGGCTGAGCCCATCCAGAGAGAGACGAAGTCGCGCGACCAGGCAATCATGCCGAAGGCGATAAAGGCGGAACTGGCCAAAGCAACGCGCGTGCCGGAGAAATAGCTGCGCTCGAACCCGGCATGATCGCTGACGCTCTTCTGCATACTTAGCAAGGGCATCATCACGCCGACGATGGCGTCGATTCCATCCATGTAATAGATGACCAAAGTTGAGCCGATGCTGTAGTGTGTGACCGCCGTCAGGCCGATGAAGAACGAGACGGTGAGCGTGTCTGTCTGGAAGCGGATGCGATCCGCAATTTGCCCGATGAGAACAGGTCCGCCGAAGCTAAAGAGTTTTCGCGATGTGCTTCGATTCCAGCGGGGCCAGGAAAAGATCTTCAGGAACGGATACTCATGGTTCACTGTCCAGAGAATGATGGCATTCGCCGGAATTGCGGTCAGAACGCTGAGCCAGGCGAGCGCAATCACGCCACAGTGTGCATTGAGGACAATCACAGTGCCAGTGGCCCGCAACAACCCGGTAAGGATCAGCACCCACGCGGTGATATCGAAATGCTGTCCGGCATTCAGAGTTCCGAAGGGGACTCGCATGCCAAAGGTGATCGCAGTCCCAAAACCAACAATGAGAAAGACGACGGCCAGTTCGCGGCTATGGGCATAGTGTAGGAAATAGACGCCGGCAGCGAGCACGATGGTGACAGTGAGAAGAATCAGCGCGACTGCCGCAAAAATCCGCGTGGCCGCGCCATAGATATTGCGGGCTTCCTCATGGTCCTCCTGCCCAAAAGCGTAGGCCATATGGGTGAAGACCGCCCCTGAGAGCCCGAGATCCAGGAAGCTGTAGTACCCGATGAAGGCCATCGCGATGGCCCAGATCCCATATTGTTCGGCGCCTAGCTTATGAACGGTGAAAGGCATGATGAAGAAGCCGATGAGGGCCAGGATCACCATGCGGAGCATGCGACTGCTGGAACCTCGAACCAGCTTTTTCAGGGAAAAATGCTTGCGATGTTCTAGCTTTGGGACAGTGGATGCCACAGCAGTGAAGCTCCCGGTTTACGAATGAGGATGCAGATACCGGTCTTTCTGGTGCATGTGACTGGCCAAAGGCAGGAACGCCCGATCCGTCTAAAGTGAGGCTAGCAGTTAAGGAAAAGCATTTCGGACGGCGCATATGTGCAAACTTTTGCACTCTTGTTGCGGGAAGAAGGAATATTCCCTTCTGTTGGCTGGAGATTTTTGGCCGAGCGGCATAAAAGGGAGCGTTGGAGGCAGGTTTGGGGCATTTTGCAGCGTTCAAGATTGCCGCGAGGTTATTAATTGGAACTGCGGATAACAGTTGGCATGAGGCGTGCTGGTGTGGCGATGGGCACATCGGGATTGGTGAGGACAAGGTCTAGATGGAAATAATTGTTGTTTTGGTGATTTTTATATTGGCGATGGTGGGTTTGACGAGGCCCTACATCGGCCTTCTCGCGCTCTTGATCGTGATGGAATTGCAACCCGGTGAGATCTATCCGCAGTTGGCGCCTTTGCACCTGGAGAGGATCGTGGCTGGGCTTCTGCTAGTGGCGATCTTAATCCACGGACAGAAATTGCGCTTTCCTTCGCCGATGCGTTGGTTCCTTGCGTTTTACGGGGCAATGATCCTGTCCATTCCGTTGGCATTCTGGCGGGGTGGTGCGCTGGCCGCATGCATCTCGTATTTGGAGACCGTCGTTTTTCTCTTCTTTGTGACCGCTCTTTTGACCACAGAGAAGCGCATTAAATGGTTTATTTTGACGGAAATTCTGCTGGTGGACTGGCTAGGGGGAAGTGCGCTGTGGAATTACCAGCACGGGATCATGATCGTCAGAATGAACATCGATCGCGCGATAGGTATTACCAGTTCGGCAGGGGACCCAGATACCATGGCGATCACCCTGCTGGTGACTATACCGCTATGCCTTGCACTCATGGGGCGATCAAATCCAGTCTGGATGCGAGTCATCGCCGTTGTTTCCACAGCGGTTTACCTGGTGACGATTGTCGACACAGGATCTCGCGCCGCAGCATCCGGTGTGCTTTTCCTGGCGCTGCTGCTGGTGTTTCGCAGGCCAAAGAATTTGATCTACCTGCCAGTTCTGGTGGCGCTAGCCCCTGTGGTATGGATGGCGATTCCGCAACAATACAAGGCCCGGTACGAAACGGTAAAAACCCTGAAGACGGACCTGTCCTATCAAAACCGCATTCTGAGCTGGAAAGGCGGTGTGGCCATGTTTGAGAGCAATCCAATCACTGGAATTGGAGCGGGAGATTATACGGCTGCGAACGGAATGAAGTATTGGCCGAGAAATGGCCGCAGGATATTCCTGAATGCACACTCGCTGTATTTCAAGCTTTTGGGAGAACTGGGCCTGGTCGGGATTTTCACGTTTGGAGGATATCTAGTTTGCGTGTTCAAGTTGAATTTTCGATTGCGAAAACAATTGGTGGCCGTCAACGCATCCCAGTTTCTGCAGACACTGCCTGCGATGTTCAATATCATCCTGGCTCTGCTGCTATTTGATGGCTATGCCGCCCACAACCTGTATCGGGATATGTGGTTCCTGATAGGTTCCATGGCCGCGTCTATCGGCCTCTTACCTATGCTGCAGCAACAAGTTACGGAAACCGAAGTGGATGAGCCCGGGGTGCCAGCAGCGCGCGTGATTGAGCAACAATGGTCTCCTGCGTTGCTCCCGGCATTGCGCGCGCAGGTTCCTCCACCAGGAATCCACTTGCAGGCATAGGCCGGTGAGTCCATTTTGGGTTATCATTATGCTAGACCCAAAAATCAAAGCTAATGGGTAATCGTGGACGAGGGGACACCCTTTTTGGGTGGTATCCCTTTGACCATCACTTCCATCCGGTGCAGGGCGGTACCCAGACGTCCGTCCTGCTGCGGATAGGAGTAGGTTGACGGCTCTTTTCGTGGAATTCAGTTTCCTGCCCTGCATCAATTGCGGTCTTGTCAGTTTGGTGCTGTCCTATGGTTGCCAAACTTGTTGTGTATATAAGGGTTCGGAAGCTGTCGATGAGGCAGATCTCGGCCATTCGCAGGAAGTTTTTCAGAATGGAGTCTGAAAGTTAATGATCCGCAAATATCTTCTCCCCCTCGCAGTTCTGATTTTTCTATTCAGTGTTCTACCCGCCAGCGTGATTGCAGGCGGACCCCCCACAACCTGCTATCCGCCGCTGAGCCTGGTGACCACCAGCATTCCTTCCGCGACAGCCGGCTCCAGTTACACGGTGACGCTGGCAGCCAACGGAGGGCAACCGCCGTATTCCTGGAGCTTTGGGCAGTCGTCGCTTCCGCAGGGTTTTTCGATCAGTTCAAACGGGAACGTCAGCGGTACTCCCGCGACACCCGGGACATACACATTCAATGTGGTGCTGTCAGACTCGCTGAAAGATAACGTGACAGGCGCGCTGACGCTGACCGTTGCAGCCGCTCCGACGACAACGCCGCCGCCGACCACAACGCCGCCGCCGACTACAACAACGCCGCCGCCGACCACGACAACGCCGCCGCCGACCACAACGCCGCCGCCGACTACAACAACGCCGCCACCGACTACGACCACGCCGCCGCCGACCACGACCACGCCGCCGCCGACCACAACCCCGCCGCCGACGACAACAACGCCGCCGCCGCCGACCACCACGCCCCCACCGACCACGACCAC
>JAJYSL010000554.1 GCA_021793595.1 Acidobacteriota bacterium | reverse complement strand
GTCGACGCATCCATGGGCGGCTTTGGGGAGACTTTACCCCATTCCACATTCCGGTGGTTCACTTCGACCAGTTGGTGCTTCCCGACGGAACCGTGAAGCCGATCATGAGCGACAATGCCACGAATGGAGCGCCGGTTCTGCACCTTTCGACTCCGGCGGCCAAAAGATCGCATTCCTTGTTTGCCAGAGGGATTGCCATGGCAAAAGCCAAGGCGAAGAGTACCGTTGCTTTGGTGACTACGCCGGGACGGAAAGATCGGCTGGTGCAGCTTCTGTACAGGCAGCTGCCCTATCATCCGGAGCGAATCGAAGCGAAAACCATGTGGACGGCTACGCTGACGAAGCCTCTTGTTCTTCCGCCTTACAAGATGCCGATGCATGCCGAGGGCGTTCCGAAAGCTGTTGCGCTGCCGAAAGCTGCTTCGCGGCCCTCCCGCAAATCGCCCTCGGATTCTTCTCGCATCGCTGCGGCGCATGCCACCGATAAGTCGGCATGGCAATTGCGCGCCTACCTTCAGCAGACCATTAGTTCGGCCAATGAGAAACGTGGCAATAAATTTCAGGCAGTGGTTGCGGAACCGATTTTCAGGCCGGACCACACGCTGGCGGTTCCGCAAGGATCCATACTCATCGGGACCATCACCCAAGCCAAACCCGCGCGCTTTTTGGCAGGGCAGGAAAACTGCGTTTCGATTTTCGTGAACTGAAGCTGCCTGGCGTGCACTCTCAGCACGTGCAGGGCACACTCGCCGGCGCAGATACAGCCAAATCGCAACAGCTTCAGATCGACTCGGAAGGCGGAGTGCAGTCCAAACCACAGAACCGCGTCATTGTACCGCTGGTGCTGACATTTCTTGCCGGGCGTGCGCTCGATCAAGATGGCAGCCTGGCGGGCAATTCGGCAGTGGCTTCCAACGGCTTCGGCTTCATCGGTCGCATCGTAGGTATCGTCGTGGGCTCCCGAAACGTCGCGGCCGGCATTGGATTCTATGCGGCTGGTCTTTCCGTTTACGAACGCTGGCTGGTGCGCGGCCAAAATGTTGTCTTTGCGAAAAATACCCGTATTGAGGTCGCGACGATTCCAACCAAAAACCCGCTGTCTGCCGCAACCCTGCAGCAAAACCTGCCTAAGAAGCGGTAGATCATCCATTCCTATTTTTGTCATCGATTTAGGTGCGGACCTGTCTCGCTTTGTGCGGCGCCTCGCGGCTGCTCCGCGCTGGTTGAGAGAATTCAGCCCTCAGGCTGATAAACTTGCCTCATCCCAACCCCGATCCATCAACACACAGCTTGGCTGTATCTACGGAGATTGCATTTGGCCGCTAGAAGTGCATTTGCTTTGACCCTTGTTGTTGCTGTGACGGTGGGTGTTACTTTCGCGAAAGACGCAATGCCATCGTCGCCGACCGGCCTGCATGCCCCCTATGCTTCCAGTTCTGTCGTGACGCAAGGACAGAATGCATCGTCACCAAGTTCGTCAGTGGATGATTTGAGAGGCAGGCAGACGAAGCGCATCCTCGGTATCGTGCCGAACTTCCGCTCCGTTTCCGCGGATGCGAAGCTTCCGTCGCAGTCGGCGAAAGAAAAGTTTTTCGAGACGACTCAGGACAGCTTCGATTATTCATCCTTCATCTTCGTCGGGATATTGGCCGGCGTTGCTCAAGTCCAGAACTCAACCCCCCAGTTTCATCAGGGTGCAGTGGGATACGGACGCTACTACTGGCATACGTTTGTAGACCAGGCGGACGAAAACTATCAGGTAGAATTTTTTTCCCGGCCGCATTGCATCAGGACCCCCGCTACTACACGTTGGGACATGGGGGATTCATCAAGCGCACGGCATATGCATTCAGCCGCGTGCTCATAACGCGCACCGATTCCGGAAACAGAACATTCAATATTTCGGAGATTGCGGGTGCCGGCGGAGCAGCGAGCGTTTCCGATTTTTATTACCCCTCGATGGACCGTACCTGGACCAAGACAGGCCAGCTCTGGCTGCTGAACGTGGGCCTCGATGGCGGAACATTTGTGTTCAAAGAATTCTGGCCTGACATCAACAATATCTTTTTCCATCAAAAAGATTAGGTCCCGCGCAATTTCCAGACTTCCTATGGATTCAAGACGGCTTGCATCTCGATGAATTTACGCAGGTTGGATTTGGTGGACGCGGAAGGAATCGAACCTTCAACCTGTCGATTAAGAGTCGAATGCTCTGCCAGTTGAGCTACGCGTCCTGAGAAGGGTAGAGTTGCGGTGGCGAGAGGGGCGAAACTGGTCCGCATCCATCGCGATCAACGCAAGAATATCATAGTCTGACGGATCATTGACGCGGCATGGACGCAGTCTAGAAGGAAAATGCCAGACCGCCAGTGACGAGCCGCGGCTCCTGCGCAAAATAAAGCGTCTGGCCGTCCAGGACGTAAATCGGCCGATATCCCTGGGCTAGCATATTCTGCATGACAATCTCCAACTCTAATCGATCGGGCGAAGAATTGTCCGACCCCAGGGGCTGATGCAGAATGAAGCTGAGAAAAGGCGCATTCAAACCGGCATTGAATGGATCGACCGCGGTGATGGTCTGTTCCGGCTGCCAGCGATATCCCGCGTCCCATGTAGTACCCGCTCCTGGAAGCTTGCCGCGCATGCTGACCAGCATGGATTCAGTGCGGGTTGGAGTGACGTCTGTCAGCGCATTGGCGAAAGGCGTTGAGCTGGAAAAAGTAGTACTAGGTAAGGCAATCGCCG
>JAJYSL010000553.1 GCA_021793595.1 Acidobacteriota bacterium | reverse complement strand
CAAATAGGCGCCGGTGATTCCGGCGACGCTGCCCAGCCACTCTGCTCCCAGGGCGTAAACCAGAACCAGCGCAAGCACGCAGCTGGTGACAGACTCGTTGGCAGAGAGTTTGCGCATCTGGAGAATCAGCGGATCGAGCCAACGCTTGGCCGCGCCGTAACCAAAGATGAAGAAGACAGCAACGCTAATGCTGATAAGAGACATCTGCACGATCAGCGAGTGACGAGCTGCGAAGCCAAAATGACTGCGAAGAAGGTTTGCGGCGTCCGGTGCAAAACCGAATGCCTCTCCCTTGCCGGAGCTGACCGAGGCAGTGAGGAAACCGAGGACGAACAGGCCCATCACATCATCGATTACCGCTGCACCGAGAATCACCGATGCTTCCTGCGAGGCCATGTGCCCGCCGTCCATCAAAGTTCGCGCGGAAATAGAAACGCTGGTGGCGGTCAGCGCCCCACCTAAAAACAACGAGGCGTTCCAGGAAAGACCGAGCAGATGTCCCGCTCCCGCCCCCAGCACGAAAGGCCAGATTACTCCGGAAAGGGCGACCAGAAACGCGGTGACTCCGGCTTCCTTCATGCGATCGATGTCGGTTTCCAGACCGGCTACGAACATGAGCACAAGGCCGCCGATCTGTGACAGCAACATGAAGGCGTTGGTGGCATGGCCCTGGCGAAAGAGCGAGAGATGGAGGAGGTTGAAGCAGCCAGGGCCGGCGAGGATGCCCACCATCAACTCGCCAATAATGGCCGGGATCCCGAATCGAGTGCAGAATGAGGCGACCAGCTTTCCTGCGGGCAGCAGAATCGCGATCAGCAACGCGAGTTGCATCAGTTCGGGCATGGCTGAAAGCGGTTCTCCTTCTTATATTGCCTTTAGTGTTTCTACATTACAGACATTTTTCTTAAGGAAATGTCGGTTGAGAGCAGTGGTTTCGGTTTAGATCCGAAGGAGAACCGCTCTAGCGGAGACTCGCCGTAACTGCTGTTACATCCTGGGTAGTGCGGGGAAATATGCGTCCGATGCGTTGAAAGACAGATCGAAGTTTGCCGTAGTTGCCGCGCTCAATTCCTTCGCGCATCATGGTGCGAAGGGTGGCTGCCTGCCTGCGTGCCAACTCCGCCTGCACCGGATTGGCGGCCAACATTGCGGCGGCCTGCGTCTCTTCGACGGCTTGTGAACAGATGCGCAGGCGCATGAGTAGCTCACCAAATTTGAGTCTGGCAAGGAAATTATCAGGAGAAATGCGAACCGCTTCCCGCAGCTCCTCCATCGCGGGGTGAACCTCAAAGTTTACGCACAATGACATTCCCAGCAGGACGCGCAGCTCAGGAACATCGGGTTCCAGCGCGATGGCTTCTCTGAGCTGCCGAATGATCTCCACACGCTCTTCTTTTTCCAAAATATAAGGATCGCGAAACATGCGGACCAGATTCGACCTTGTGGCGGGGGAAATGACCGAAGAAAACAGTACAGGAGCAGAGTCCGGAGTGATATTTATTTCGCGTATCTCCGCATTTTCGTGTTCAACGGAGGAGAGAGTGATCGACTGCGTTTTCATATTCTGCACTCCATGGAAAGCTTTCTGGATTGAATGAGAGAAGGTGCAGCAAGGCATGTCGGGAGTGGCACGCCTTGCTGCTTAGTACAACCCCAGGTGAGGATCAGGCGATGGCCTGCTCCGCTGACAGCATGTATGCCGGTTCCGGCTTGAAGACGAACTCAGGGTATCCAAGTTGTCCCATCTCCGGGATGTCGAGGCCTTCGATTTCGCTCTCCGCCGAAACTCGCTGACCCATGAAGATATCGAGCAGCCAGTTCAAGACAAAGCTGAAGGTAAAGACAAAGCCGATCAGCGTAGCGATACCAACCAACTGAGCGACCAGCTGGCCAGCATCTCCATAGAACAGCCCAGTCACTGAGCCGGTTACGCCGTTCCAACTGCCGCCGTAGTTGCTCTTGCCGTCCGCGAACAGACCGACGGAGAGCACTCCCCACAGGCCGCAGGCTCCGTGAACAGAGATCGCACCGACCGGATCGTCCACTTTCAGTTTGTTTTCGACGAACGATACGCTCCAGCAAACCAGAATGCCGGCGACTGCGCCGATGATGGCCGCACCGACGGTGTTGACGAAGCCGCTAGGCGCCGTGATTGCCACCAGCCCGGCGAGCAATCCGTTGCCGCTCATCGAAGCGTCCGGTTTGCCCTTGGTCGCCCACATGTAGAGCATGGCGGCAAACGTACCGGTGCATCCCGCCAGCATTGTATCCACCGCAATGGAGCCAATGCGCAGGCAGCCTGCTGCAGAGGCGCCAAGCGTGCTGCCCGGGTTAAACCCGAACCAGCCGAAGGCAAGGATGAAGCAGCCTATCAGCACCGCGGAAATATCGTGACCGATAATCGCATTGCTCGATCCGTCTCGATTGAATTTGCCGATTCGCGGTCCGATAATCAGTGCCACCGCAAGGGCTGTAATTCCTCCCACGGCATGCACGACACCGGATCCGGCGAAGTCGCAGTAGCCTTTGCCAAGTCCGAGGTTCGTTCCCATCTGCGCCAGCCAACCTCCGCCCCAGGCCCAGTTGCCGAACAGTGGGTAGGTGAACGCGCCCATCAGGACTGAGGAGACGCAGAAGGTGAGGAACTTCCACCGTTCAGCGCAGGCTCCGGTCACGATGGTCAGCGCCGTGTCCATGAAGACCATCTCAAACAGGAAGATGACCATAACGCCGACGTCGTAGGTATGACCGGAAAGGAACATACCGCTCTGGCCAAAGATGCCC
>JAJYSL010000552.1 GCA_021793595.1 Acidobacteriota bacterium | reverse complement strand
CCGGTGGATGCGGTCATCACCTCGGCGGCTGGGTATCCATTGGACTTGAGCTTCTATCAGACGATCAAGGGGGTCACCGCCGTGCAGCATATTTTAAAGCCGGGTGGCACCGTCCTGATTCTGGGCGAATGTGCAGAGGGGGCGGGCTCGCCCGAGTTTGCGGCGATGATGCGCCGCTATCAAGGTCCGCGGGCTTTTCTGGATGAAATTGAAAATGCGCCGGTGGAAGTAGATCAATGGCAATTGGAAAAGCTGGCGCTGGTGGGATTGAAACACGATGTCCTGTTGTATACCCCGGGGATCGCCCGCGAAGATTTAGGTTCGCTGGGGCGGAACACGTTCGACAATGCCGCCGCCGCCGTGGCTGGTTTGCTGTTACGGCTGCCGAAGAATGCTCGTGTGGCTGTGGTTCCCGACGGACCCTACGCGTATGCGAGGGTCAAGACGCCTTTACTACCGGCGACGCGGCAGGTCAGCAACTGAGTCATCCGCCAGCCGCGCATTCGCGACGGTTGAGAATCTTTCATTGGATTCGCATTTTTTGATTGCCGAACGTTAGCGGGATGCGGTATGTTCGCACTCACCCACGAACGAACGACGGTATCGTCCAGATCCTTTGCGAATCCCTTCAGATATCTGGCCGAACCCCCTATCGCACGACATTCCTGGCAAATAAAAATCACTTCGCGCCCAGGAGGCGAGCAAACCATGAAAAGGCAATTTGGATTTACAGCAGGGCTATGTCTCGTATTCGCAGGACTGTGTTTCGCTGGATCGAGTACGGCTACCGCACAGGAACCATCAGGGTCGCCAGGTTTCCACAGCGTTGCCTGCGTCAAGGTAAGGCGCGGCAAAATGGCGGACTTCAAAACGCTAGTCAATGGGAACTTTCTTAAGTTCGCGCAGTCTCGAGTTGACTCAGGAGCCATCTCCGCGTGGGTTGTATTGCGCACGGTCATCCCTGCCGGGCGCGACGCCACATGCGATTATGCATTCGTCACTTTTTACTCCGGCATGCCGAACGCCCCCATGGGCAAGAATGAGATGACGGCCGCTCTGACCAAAGCGGGCATCACCGCCACCCTGGATGAGATGCGACAGCAACGGGACGCCGCGGGCTACCTGGTCTACAACAGCATCAGCCGCACTGCCCTCCACGTTGGGCAAGCCAAGAAAGGCGACTATATTATCGTCAACGAAATGAGCGTCCCGCACGTGGGTGCATGGATTGCCAACGAAAAGAAGCTGTGGCAACCCATCTTCGAAGACGGGATCAAGGATGGCTCGGTGGACGGTTGGTCCGTCGTGCAGCAGTTCATGCCGCGCGGCGACAAAGACCGGGGCAATACTTACACTGTCGACATCTACCCGAGCTGGGACGCGGTGTTCAAATTCTTCGGACCCGGTTTCTCGGATCGCTGGAAGAAAATTCATCCCGACGTGCCCATGAACCAGGGAATGGATCAGGAACACCAGTTCGACACCATCGAACATACCGTCCTCTACCACGTTGTTGACGCCATCTCAGCCTCAAAATAATCGAAGCCATCAAGAGGACAACGAAAGCCGCGCAATCGCTCGCGCGGCTTTCCATTTGTGCCACTAGCGGGACCTTCACAGTTGCAGTAGACCAAGGGTCTCGGCCTTCGACCCCAACCGCAAGCGACGCGGGTAAGATGAGGCACCTCAAATCTCTCTATACCATCCCTGAAAATGCTCCAGCAGGATTCTTGGATTCTCTCAGAAAACTGGGGCAACAACTCTCACCCCATACACCCGGGGAGGTGAGCCTTCGACACGACGAGAAGTTTTCATCGACCATGCAGTTTTTGATTGCCGGTCGTTACCGGGATGCGGTATGTTCGCACTCACCCACGAACGAACGACGGTATCGTCCAGATCCTTTGCTGATCCCTTCAGATATCTGGTCGAGCCCCCTATCGCACGACATTCCTGGATAAAAACTTGATTACGCCCAGGAGGCGAGCAAATCCATGAAGAAGCAATTAGGAAGCCTAGCAGGACTGTGTTTACTGTGTACGGGAATCGGTTTGTCGGGATCTGGACTCGCAACCGCGCAAGATTCAAAGCCAAACCTGACGCCGCCCAATGTGCTGGTGGTGGAGAGCGAAATGTTGAAGCCGGGAAGGGCCGGCATGGCGCACCAGAAGTCGGAAAGCGCGTTTGTGCAAGCAATGGCGAAGGCAAAGTCGCCCGAGCATTATTTCGCGGCCACCTCCATGTCGGGCCCCGACCGGGCGCTGTTCTTTATTCCATATGATTCATTCGCGGATTTGGAGAAGTCGAATGCGGCAATGATGAACGATCCAACGCTGGCTTCAGACTTCGACAGCGCGATGGAGGCGGACGGCAAATTGCTCAAATCGCATGCCACGATTGTGTTTCGCTATCGGCCAGAGATGAGCGTCTCTCCGAACGTGGACCTGGCGCAGATGCGCTACCTGGAAATCACAATGATCGAAATTAAACCGGGGCATGGTGAGGAGTGGAAGGAACTGATAAAGCTTCACAATCAGGTATATGGACAACTCCCAAACACTCATTTCGCCGTGTGGCGGGAATATTTCGGCAACGGAGGCGGGGTCTATATTATGACGGAGCCGTTGAAGAGCCTGGCGGAGCTGGATGCGCGTCACATGGCCGTAGAGAAGGCGTCGGCGAATGTCAGTGCGGACCAAAAAAAGAGGATGCAGGACCTGGTAGCGTCTGCTTTTGCTTCCATCCACACCAATCTATACTCCATGGACCCGAAGATGAGCTACGTTCCCGATCG
>JAJYSL010000008.1 GCA_021793595.1 Acidobacteriota bacterium | reverse complement strand
CATGAAGCCGCCCCGGAAGCCATCGCCCACTGAATCGCCGCTGTTGTTTGAGATGGATGATGAGCCGCTGCAAGAAACCCTGACCGCCTGGGGCGGCGTACCGCTGGTGGTGCAGGCGTTCCGATCCCCTGGCGTACCCGGTCAGCGTGCGTCAGCATGTGCACGAATCTACTGGACGAGATGGAAAATTGAGGAAACTTTTCGCTTCGTCAAACAGAGTTATAACCTCGAAGATATCCGGGTGATGAAATATCAGCGGCTGAAGAACTTAGTTGTGCTGGTTACTGCCGCTGCTTACTTCGCCACCACCTATCTGGGACAGAAGATGAAGCTGCGCATCCTCGCCGAAAAGCTGCTGGTCATCTCGCAGCGCTTCGTCGGCATTCCGCCCTTCCGCTTTTATGCTTTGGCAGACGGAATCCGGCGGCTTCTCTCCGGCAGCGCCTTCCGGCCGCCACAAGATTCACCCCCGGATGCCCAACTGGAACTGGCTCTCATTTGGTCAGCCTAAGAAATTCCGGGGAAAGTCCTGCCGGCCCGCACCTGACAGGGGCGCGGGTCGAATTGATAATGCGCGGCCAGTTCCAGCAACCGCGGGTTGAAATGGATCAGACTGCCGCGCCGTTCCAACACCGCCGATTTCAGATTGTCGTACAGCAGGATTCGAGCAGAACCATGGAACGACGCGAAGGCGTTCCCGTGGCCGCGCAGGAAGTTCTCCATCGTCTGATCGAAGAAAAACTCCAGATACAGCGCCCGCGACCAGGATAAGGTCATCACGAAGCAACTCAGAGCGCGCCGCGCGCGGCCCACCATCACCGTGCCAAAAGATGCCCAGTCAACTTGGGACTGCTCACCAACGAAGACATGAAGGCGCAGAAATGCTTCCTGCGGCCGCGGACGCAACCGCGCCACCACACGCCGCACCTGCTGGACATTCCCTCGGAAGCCGCGCTCCTCGAGCATCTGGTGCAGCCGCGTGGCGCGAAGGCGCGGGTGCGTTTCCAGCGTCTGGCGTATCAGGGGAAGATAAGCATCCAGCATCGTGGCCCGCAGCCTCTCGGCGCGATGAAATCGCTCCACTTCGATGGCGCGTTTCACCGTATCGGGATGAACACCGAGCGCCTGTGCAATCGTGCCCACCTTCCAGTGCTCGGCATAAAAGTAGCGGCGGATCTGTACCCGCACCTCCGGATCGATCCTCTCTCCCTCATCTGCGAATCGATGTGCGCCGCGCTGGGTCGACCGTGCCTGCTGCACTGGCCAGTGGAGGGCGAGAACATCGTGACCCAACTGCCCCTGCCCGACCAGAGTCAGCAGGAAATTCTGGCTGCCCTCGATGTCCACCTGCCGGCGATGTAGTCAGGCACTCACTCCCGCCCCGGGAGCGCCAACTCATTTTCAATCACTCGGTTGTCGGCAGTTTTACGCTCTTTTCCCGCAGGAAGGTCCGCCCGAGCCTGGCGTCGCGCAGCAGTGGTTTGAATTTGGCCCAGGCTTTTTCGATGGGATTCAGGTCCGGCGAATCGGGAGGCACACTTCGCTCATTGGGTCGCGATCCATAGTCACGGCCCTAGGCTAGCCTCGCGGACTTGAGCAGTTGATAGAAGCGATCCGGATGCGCAGCGAGGCTCTCCGTGAATGCCGCGGCCCGGTTCCACTGTGCCAGCAATTGATCCTTCGGTTGCAGTCCGTAGATCGGCATGGTCTTGGCTCGCGAATCCACGAAGCGACCGTCATTCCAATCGTCGTTCAGCTTCCTGGCAAGCTGGCGGTCGCGCTCCGCAATGATCTCGATCATCTGCCGGGCAGTCGGTTCGTCGATGGTCTTTGCGGCGGCGTGTTCCAGAATCAGGTTCTGGCGCCAGTACATCGCCCCAAGGTATTCGACACTGAGCAGCATGGACTGGAAGTCCGGCAGATTCTTTTCGACAGTGGGCTCCACCAGCGTGAACAAACTGCGGATCTGCATAAATGGATTCGGCAGTGGCGTGCGCTTTTTGAGCACCTCAGTGAGCGATGGCTCATCGCTGTATGGAACCTGCAACTGCATGCACAGGGGCGATGCGCCTCCGCGCTCTCCATGCATCGGCGCCGCGTCGTAAAGCAAATCGAACGCCTCGCTCCACCCATCGTTCCACTGTGCGCCGAAGTGCCTCTCCACAAACCACCGCAGCCCCGAGGTCTGCGCCGCCACAGAACCATCCTTGAACGCGATGGCTCCATACGCGAATCCGTCCCACAGCGAGTTCTGCAGATACCGCGTGGGCACCCAGTTCGTGAGGATCACACCCAGCGATCCGGCATCCTCCGCGCCACCATACGCATCCGCAAACGCGTCGATGTTGCGCAGTTGTTCCGTTCCTGGCCGGGGTCCCCAGCGATAGCTGATCAGCCCCGGAGCGCCGATGCCGCGCGAGCCGTTGGCGCGCACCTTTCCAAGCGCATCGTGGAACTGGATTGCACTCGTATCCCAGTAGTTCCAGTCCATGATCACGATGT
Organism: Acidobacteriota bacterium; assembly: GCA_021793595.1. The sequence continues at coordinate 61,850 of JAJYSL010000008.1, read as the reverse complement.
TCTTATCCAGGCGCGCCAGGATCTCCGGCTCCTTGTGCAGCACAAAATCGCCCCACACAATGAACTCCTTATCCAGACCCGCCGACAGATGGTTCAGTGCATTCAGATAATCCGCCCAGATTTGCGCCCGTGGCTTGACCTCCAGCGCCTTGCGCGACTGCTCCGATCCGCCCCAGTTCACCTCATCGCATCCGCCGTGCAGATACTTCGACGGGAAGATCGTCGCGACCTCACGGAAGAGCTTGCCCATCAGCTCCAGCGTTTCGGGATGAACTGGAATTATGCCGGTGAACGTGGACGAGCCATTCGGATCGCGATCCAGCAGATGCGCGTACGCCGGGGAACGGGTGATGTAGCCAGTGTGGCCGAATGCCTCCACCTCTGGCAGCAGGTCGACGCCATGCGTTTTGCCGTAATCGACAAGCTGCTTCAGTTGCTCGGGGGTGAACGCATGCTGGTGCGTCACCAGGTTGGGGACAGAAGAGAAGCGCATCGCGGTTCCCTGGTCGTCCGTCAGTCGGAACTGCAAGGTGTTGAGTTCCCACTCGGAACAGAACTCAACCACGCGCCGGTAGTAGTCGAGGGTCTCAGGCAGGCGCGCCGCATCCACCATCATGCCACGGATCTTCGGCACCGGGGTCGGGGTGTGGTTGCCGAGGCTTGCGCCGCTCAGCGCCTGCCCAGCCAGCATCCGAGGAAGCGCAGCCGCGCCGGTAAACGCTGCGCCAGCTGCCTTGATAAATTCACGTCGGGTTCGGTTCCGCTTGTCCGTGTGCGGTCTTTCTGCACTGACATTCTCAAGCGAATCGGTCTTTTCTCTGGCGTGCTGTTCGGGTGTCATCTGGATGAAATGAAAGCTAGGTCATTTTTTGAGTAAGCGTACACAATTTCGGGTTCCGAGGAAACTATGCCAGAACCTGAAAATACTTATGTCTGATATGCCTGGACGCCCTTCTCAGCCGCCTTGCTATTCTCGCGGACGATGACTTTTTGCAGGTGCCTTGCGATCTGGCGCGCCGTGTAGTCGGAGCCATAGGCAAATCGCATCATCGGCCCAAAATCGTTAGCCGCCGCAATGCCGACAAAATATAAGCCGGGGACAGATGACTGGAAATCGGCGGACAGCGTGGGCGCATTCATCAAGGAGCGAATCTCGCTTCGAATCGCCGGATCCAGAAACGCCAACCGACGCAGGTTCGGGCTATATCCCGTCGCCGCAATCACGTGTTCGGTTTCATGTTCACAAAAACTGCCGTCTTCCGACCGCAGTGACATTCGGACGCCTCCATTCGATGCGATGACCTGCGCAATCGAGTACCCCAGTAACATCGGAACTTTCCCCTGGACACGCGCCTTCATCGGCCATCCCGGCGCAGGGCCCAGATGGTTCTTGACGATCCTCCGCCGAACATCCACCGGCAAATGTCGAAACATTCCCGGGATGTCCGTATAAATTCTGGATTTCCATCCCGGTCCCAGCCCGGAAGATGGATTTCTCATGCGCTGCCATAGGGAGCGCCGCCCGCTTCCAGGAGCATCGTGGAATCGGATGCTCGAATCCCGCGCCAGCAGAGTCACCTCCACTCCGCTTTCGTGCATCAGCGCCGCCATATCCACTGCGGACGCCCCCGCACCGATAATCGTCACCTTCTTGCCACGGAACACGGAGCAGTCATAGTGGTCTGAACTGTGGGTCAGCAATTCCTTCGGCAAGTGCGACAACAATCCCGGGACGTAAGCAAAATGACTGATTCCAACCGCCATTACGACGCGCCGCGCTTTGAAGCTCTCTGCACCCTCCACTTGCAGGTGGAAGCCGTCCACCGTGCGTTCGATCTTTGTCACTCGTCGCGCATCCAGATGCGGGACGAACCTCTCCTGAAAGGCGAGGCCGTAGTTGACAAAGGTCTCCAACGGCACCGGTATGCGAGTATCGTCATAGGGGATTCCGCGTGCCTGGCAAAATTGCTTCAGCGTAAAACTACGGTCGGGATCGGAAAGGTTGGAAGCAAAGCCGTCCGACTTCAGCAGCATTCCTTGCGGCATGTGCCGCCGCCACACTTCCATCGGCGGCCCGAAGATACCAAAATGGATTCCGCGTGCTTGCAGATGCGCCGCCAGCGATAATCCGTACGGGCCGGCTCCAACAATTGCAACTTCAAAGGCAGAATTCATGCCGGTCCTCAATCGATAGAGAAGATTTTCAAGTTCAAGATTGGAAGCACTTATTTTTCGGCTTCCATCAGAGTTTTTCAGCGTGCAGGGTCTGGAGCCCTTGCCGTTCCACAAACATGCGGTGCCAAACATTCCCTCGACTCAGGGCCTGTCTTCAGTAGAATTTGAGAAGCGATTCGTTCCGTAATCCTATATTTATCACAATCGGTTCTGCAAAAAGGCTGACCGTTAAGGTACCTCCATGGCACCCACAGTTTTACTCGCGACGACGTGCCGATGGTTCTCCACTGCCCGCCTGGCGATGGCCTTCCGACGCATCGGCTGCGAAGTCAACCTTGTCTGCCCGCCGAACCATCCTGCCTTTTCGACCCGTGCCCTCCAGCACCGCTTCAGATATCACGGCATGAGCGCGCAACAGTCCTTCCGTAACGCAATCCTAAAGTCCGGGCCGGATGTTGTGGTTCCGTGCGACGACGTCGCCATGCGCCACATGCATCGTTTGTATTCGACAGCTTCGCAAAACACCGGCGAAGATTCAAAGGCGATTTGCAAACTGCTTCAGGTCTCCATGGGGGACCCAGTTAGTTACCCCATCACCGAATCAAGAGAAAAATTTCTGGCCTTGGTTCGCGAAGTGGGCGTTCGCGTTCCCGAAACGAAAACTGTTAACTCGCGCGAGCACGTCGAGCAGTGGTTGGCGCAGTTCGGATTTCCCGCCGTCCTCAAGGCCGACGGTACCTCCGGCGGAGAAGGAGTGAAGATTGTGCATACACTGCCGGAAGCGCTCCGAGCCTACAAAACGCTGCATGCACCGTTGGCCACCGCAGTGGCTGCGAAACGTACATTGATCGATCGTGATTCCAACTGCTTTGTCCCGTGGCTGATGCAACACCCACGGCAAGTTAGCATCCAACGCTTTGTGGCTGGGCCCGATGCGACCGTTGCTGTGGCCTGCTGGCAGGGCGAGGCGCTGGCCAGCATCGATGCAGAAGTGCTGCAAACTTCAAAACCGAAAGGCCCTGCAACCATCATTCGACTCTGTCGGAATGATGAACGCCTGCGGGCTGTTCAAAAGATCGTGCGCAAGTTGGGATTCACTGGACTGTGCGGTTTTGACTTTATGATTGACGCTGCGAACGGTGATGCATACCTGATAGAGATGAACGCCCGCGCGACCCAGACATGTTCTCTGCCTCTGACTCCGCATGGAAACCTGATTTCTTCCTTTTGCACGGCTCTCAGCGGGCACCCATTTGCCGAGGAGCCCTTGCAATTATCGGGCGATACGGTCGCGTTGTTTCCCATGGCCTGGCAGGGAGATACATCGAGCGATTTGTTCCGATCCTCCTACCTTGATGTCCCGATGGACGAGCCTGATCTGGTTGCGCTCGGTATGCAACAGGCTGAAGTCACATTCCAGCAAAAGTTACAGCAAAAGTGGGTTCACCTATTCTCCAAGTTAGGATTGCACCAGCCGTGAAAAATTCCGCGAAGCCTCAAAACCGCAGTGACAAGTATGAGGTGCTCCATCTGATTGGCAGCAACCTGGTTGGCGGTCCGGAAAAGCAGATCCTGCATCACGCAAAAGATATGCAAGACACGGAATATCAACTCTCGATAGGCTCCTTCCACGACCTCAAGGACAGGCCGGAAGTCCTGGTCGCTGCCGAGCAGCGCAACATTCCTACGTTGTGCCTGCCGGGCGGCGTGCGTCTCGACCTGGTGCACCGTCTGTCTAGAATGCTGTCGGAGCGAAAGGGCTTGCTACTCTGCACACACGGATTTAAAGCCAACGTTGTCGGCTACCTTGCCGCTCGTCGGACAGATACGCCGCACGTCGCTTTCGTGCGCGGATTCACCGCCGAGAATCGACGTGTCAGGTTTTACGAAATGTTGGAGCGCCAGGCGCTGAAGCGCGCCGACCGCGTGGTTTGCGTTTCCGAAAAGCAGGCTGAAGAGATTGCCGCTTTGCGTGGAAAGCGGCGACGGCCGCCGACTGTCGTAAAAAATGCAATGTTGCTCCCGTATTCGCGCCAGTTGGATCGTCCGCCCATCTCCCGAAACGATCTCAACATTCCCCAGTCCGCGTTCATTTTTGGTTCCGTTGGTCGCCTCAGCACAGAAAAAGGCCACCGCTTCATGGTTTCTGCGTTTCACAAATTATGCACGGAGGCACCCGTCGACGCTCAACTCTATCTCGTCATCGTGGGAGATGGAAAAGAGGAGCGGCCGCTCAGGCAACAAGCCACGCAATTAAGGATTCGCGAACAGATACATTTTGCAGGCTTTCAGGGGAGTCCCAAGGAATGGATGCAGTTGATGGACTGCCTGGTCCAGCCATCTCTTACCGAAGGGACTCCAAACACGGTGCTCGAAGCGCTCTGTCTAAAATTGCCGGTAATTGCCAGCGCGGTTGGTGGAGTTCCCGATCTCATCGTCGATGGTAGAAATGGACTGCTGGTTCCCTCCGCCGATGTAGACCAGATGGCCGCGGCGATGAAGAAGATGTGGCTCTCGCCGGGCTTACGCACCGAGTTAGCCGCGGGCGCGGAAGGCTTGCTGCACGAATATTCACCAGCCTACCAGCGGCAGCGGCTCATTGATGTCTACGACGAAGTGTTCCGCGGACAACATCAGTAGGTTGCCCCGTAGCGCAAGTCGAAATCCGACTTGTCGGGGTCTACCTGCCACCGCTGTCGGAGTCACGCTGCAGAGTTGGTCTATCGGCTGGTCCGCCACCACAGATGGCGATTCACGCCACTCAGCGCTAGCACCTGGGATGACAGTACGACGAAGACATAATAGGGCAGCAGCAATGCCCCGGCGAATGGGACCGGACGATCGCAGGCAAATCGGAACATGAGCATCAGATACACCAACTGCAGAACAGCCACACCTGCCAGCAAACTCCACGTAATTGGAAACAGCGACGGTGCCGTAAGACTCATCGCAAACGACAGCGCCCACAGATAAACCAGCACCAGACGGCTGGTCATCAATAGCATCACAATCTCTTCAACTGCTCGCCAGCTGCGTTCGCGCCAGGCGGTTGCAAACAAGATTGGGACTGCTTTGCGTAGCAATTGCCAGATCCCCGAAGCCCAGCGTACTCTCTGCGGCTGCACGTCTCTAACGCTCGATGCCTGTCGCGACCACAATCGAGCCCGTTCCTGATAATGCACGGCGATTCCCTGTTGCGCGAGCAACAAGGAATATTCGGCGTCCTCCACTATGGAATGAGCCAGCCACGGCACGCGTTCGATGACGGCTCGCGATACAAAGAATCCGTTGCCCATCAATAGTTCAGATAGACCCAGGCGTTCGCGCGGACGAGCAACAAAGCTGTTCTCTCCAGCTTTGCTGACCGCGCCGAATTGCTGTAGCCAGTTCTTGCTGTTCGCCGGAGGGAAAAAATCGTAGCGCGCCTGCGCAACTGCATGACCCTTGCAGAAGGAAAGATCAAGCGCGGCAAAAAATCCCGGCTCAATCACACTATCGGCATCGATCACGCACGCTGCATCCCACTCCCAGCTCTGCGCCAGGTTGAAGGCCCAGGTCAACGCCTGCCCTTTGCCTCGCCTCTCGGGATCGGTGCGAACCAGAACTTCATGTGCGCCGGCCGTCCTTGCCATTTCGGCCGTATCGTCCGTGCAGTTGTCCGCGATAACCACGCAGCGAAGATGCGGATAGTTCTGCGCTAGAACGCTCTGCACCGTCGCAGTCAAACCCGCCCCTTCATTGTGCGCCGGAATCACGACTAGAAAATTGGTTGTCGGGAGCCTCTTGCGAGCCGCGGCGGAGACATCTGTATCCTCATCTCCAACACGAGATGCAACAATGCCGACCACGGCGAATGCCAGCGCATACAGTGTTCCCAGCAGCGCCACCGCCGCGATAGAAAGCGAAGCGAGACCCAATCCCAAACCCACGCTATGCCACATCTGTATCAGGACTGGACTCATGACTCGCTTTTGCAACTCCGTAGATGCCCTCAATCCGCGGATTGAGTGTTATGACTTCTATTGACGCCTTGCCGGTCCAAGGACTCTCAGTAGCGTCTCGCCGATCTTTCAGAACAAACCCGTAGCGGCCCGCGCCGTCGGAAAGCCGTGCAGTAGACATGGATCGAAAGCGACATCGCAATCCAAAACGAAAACTCAATCATCGTCATCGCTCCCCTTTGATCTTCTCTTTCAACTCCCTGGCTTCGCGCGCCAACGCTACCGGCAGCCTCATCCCCTGTCCTTTCAAACGATCGTGCAAACGGGAGCGTCCTGGAGGCAGCGGCGACACGCCCATTTTTCGCAGGTAATAATTGGCCCGATAAATGTTGGCCAGCTTGTCGTTTTTGTATTCAAAATTCTGGTTGATGGAAACCGAGATGTCATCGCCGTTTTCCAGCCAATGCGGCGCATTGATCGGAATGTGCACGGCCTTTCCCGGCTCCAGTACGAACGATGTCGCGCGGCTCTGCAGATCCTTCTTGTAAATGGCCGCATTGTTATCAACCGTCCAGAAACGCTCCAATTCCGGTTCTGTCAGCACTTCCCTGTCGTTCTGGTCGAAGATATGAATCGTCTTTTTCCCGTGAACCTGCAGTAGCAAGCTGCATTCCTTGTCAATGTGGTACTCGGTGATGCGGTGCGGAGACGTGATGAAGATGATCGACTGGCGGCTCTTGGCTTCTTTACTCAGCGGTATACCCGTCATCTCCTGCACTTCGGCCAGTCCCTTTTCCAGCAGGTCGTGGATCTCCGGGTCGCGATCCGCGCCAAAAATAATAATCCACGCGTCGGTCTCCCGAATGCGCCGAAATGCCTCTTCGATCGAAAAATCCCGTCCCGGACGATCGTTCCAGCGCTGATCGATACGCTTTTTTCCCGCGTTCCAATACACTTTGTTTGGGATCGGCAGCGAACGCTCCAGCAAACTATGCAGCCGATCCATGGTGAACGCTGGATGACTGCTGAGCGTATGGTCCAGCATAAATGGACGTCGGTTGAAGTTCTCCGCGAATTTCGCCCGCTCTACTGAATACAGGCGCTCGGGCACATGGGGGATTTCATTTGCGATGGATGGTGAGACGGCTGTTGCTGTTGACATGCTTGTCACCTCTTGCTGCCGATTGGAGTCGGCGTCTTCTCTGAAATTTGAAACTGTAAAGATCCTGCTGTAACGAACCGGGGCCGGCTTTGAGATAGTTGCCCATACCCCCGCGGCAAAAGAAAATTCGGATGGGAACACAAATTCACGCCTGGCCTCAACCGGACTCCGCTCCCGCTCTCGACCACAACCGTGTCCACGTTTGGGCCTGGAACCTGGATCGCTCCCCGAGTAGTTCCGACTGGAATATCCTCAGCGAAGAAGAAACCGCCCGCGCGCGCCGCTTGGTATTCCCCCAGGATCGCGATCGCTACGTGTGCGCCCATGCCGCCCTGCGCGTCCTGCTGTGCCAATACACTGCCATCCCCGCCGACCAGATTACCTTTGCCTGCAATGCCTGCGGAAAGCCGCAAGTCGAGACTGATCCGGCTTCGCCGCCGATTCACTTCAACCTGACCCACAGTGCCGGCCTCGCCGCCCTTGCAGTCAGCCGCGATTACGCGCTTGGTATCGACATCGAAATGATTCGCCCCATCGACGCGGACGTCGCTGCGCATCATTTTTCGCCGAGCGAACTGCGTACCCTCGACAATCTTCCTGCTTCGCAGTGGCTTGACGGATTTTTTCGCTGCTGGACCAGCAAAGAATCGCTGCTGAAGGGCGTAGGCCTTGGGTTGAATCTGCCTCTGGACGGCTTCGATGTCGAAGTCAGCCCGCAACTTCCTCCGGCCTTGGTCGCGGTCGCTCCACAGACAAACATTCCGCTCGCCTGGACCCTGGTCGAATTGAAGCCCGCGGATCACTTCGCCGGAACCCTCGCGGTTCACGACCCCGCCAACACATTCCAGAGATCGTCTCTTCAATGCTTTTCCCTGCGCCTCTGAAGCCTCATCCTCAACGTGTCGATGCGTTGTGAGAAAACCAGTTCTCAAACTGCACCTCCTTATAAGGACTCTCGTTCTCGGCCAGCAATGGCGCCGGCTTACCTTGCAATGTGTGCGCGAAAAATTGCAGCGTGTACGATTCCACAATCTCGTGCACCCGCACCGGAGACATCGTTCCGGCCTCCGTCAAACGACGCATCGGCGAATAGAGCGGCCGATCGGAAAAATCGAAATGCCGCGATCCTCGGATCGTCAGCATGTACCCGCCAAAAGCGCGCATGGTGTGTTGCAAATTGTTGATATCGATATCGGTCAGCTTGGCTTCTCGACGTGTCTGCGCATCTTTCGACTGCAATTCCGCTGCCGTGATCGGCGCCCCATCGTCATTCATCACCAGATAGGGCTTGTCCAGTCCTCGCGTGGCAGCCTCGCCAAACATCCAGCCATCTTCATTCAGCGCCGCCTTCACCCTGGGGTCTTGATAGCAGACTTCTGCCGCCACTGCCCCGCCGAAAGAATGCCCGAAGGCTCCCGCATCGTTGGCATCGACGCGATGGAACCATGGACTGCCCGGATCGATATTCGCGGCTGAAAGAGCATTCAGCACCAGAACATCGTCGCCCGCCTCCACATCGACCTCTTTGCCTCCGAAGGCATACTGCTGCGCCACTGTCGTGTTTTGAAAGTCCGCAATGTCATGTCCATCTGTGGGCTCAATCACGCGTCCGTCCGGAAACGCAACCGGACCGGAATTGTAGGTATGATCGACCCCGACCACAATAAATCCATGGCTGGCAAGATCTTCCACCTGGTAGGTGTTCTGCGTGCGATGTCCCGCCCATGCAGGATTGAATAGCAACACCGGGAACGGCGCTCCGCTGCTGGCGACGGCGGCGTCACGGTAGGAATGTGTTTGCAACACCCCCATGTAACTCGATAACCAGGTGGTCTCGCGGCGCATGCGATAGCTCGCCAGTCGCTGATGGTTCGGACTCGCCGGATACCATATCTGCACCATAATTTCGCGTGGCCGCTTCGGCCCTGCAATATGCGTCTCCATGCGAACGGGATCGACCATCTGCTCCACCCGCGTCCCAGTTGCGTAGGGACCAGTCGGCCTTGGCAGGCTGAACATCGGCAGCACATATGTGCATGCTGCTGTCAGCAGCAGCAGGATAGTCACCGCGGCCGCTAGCCAATGCATACGATTGCGCGGCCGGGTGCGCCCCAGCGCAAACAGGCTCAACACCACTCCCGCATACAACGGAATCAATTGCCAGTAAGCTCCTACCCATGCTGCGGCCAGCAACAAAATGGCGCACGACAATGCAGCGAACACAACTCCTGCACGCCTCGGCATCCAGCCCAGCAGGGCAAAGACGGCCGGCACCGCCAGCGCAAATCCTGCCGCTTCCAGTGGACGCATTAGCGCACCACCTCTGGACCGGTGCTGCAGAGCATAGTTCCAGACCCTGCGCTGGCAACCTTAGCGACAACCGGCACTCCTGAAGCGGCTTTGTCGTGCCCCAGCATCGTACGAGCACGAAGTGCCATCATCCGCGCTCCGGGTAGGTTGAATATCTCGTGGTGGTCTCCAGGCATCACTTCTACTTCGACATTCCGTCCGAACAACTGCGACCATCCCATATCGGCGGCCAGCATCGGACCCGTTGGCTCTTCTTCGCTGCGGAACAGCAATGCTTTGCCCTGCAATGGACCGCTCGATGCCGCCAGGGAGGCAGTCGACTGCAAATGCTGATTGAGTCGCTCCTCTCCGGTTTCGCGAGAGCCCGCTGGAGCAGCCCATTGCTGCAAACGACCGCCCAGTTTCGCCACCACAATTCGAATTGCCTGCGCGCTTCTTTGGGCAAACGAACCCTGGCCGGCCTCGCCGATTTTCTTTGGCTTGCTCGCGGTCCAGCGACAGCGCTGGATGTGATAGATCGCCAACATGAGCCGGCGGCGCAGCGACGGCTGGCCTTTCCAATAGCCCGGCGCCCAGGCATCGATAATCATTGCCAGATCAATCTGCTGCCCAAGGTCCTCCAGGCGACGTGCAACTCCGTAGGCTATCCAACCTGAAACACACCAGCCTGCCAACCGATACGGTCCGGATGGCTGGACTTCCTGAATCAGTCGTACATAGAAATCGATCAACTGCGCATAACTGGCAGTCGCCATGGCCGCATTGTCCTGCTCCACCGTTTGAATCGCGTACACCGGCTGTTCCGTGCCCAACTCCGCAGCCAGCGTACGAAAAATCATGCTTTGCGAAATCACGAAAATCGGGCGATCGGTTCCCAATGGCTGAATCGGAATGATGCGCGGATTCTGATCGGCGGGACGATGAACTTCTCTTGGGACACCCGGCTGCAATGACTGCGCTCGCTCCAGCCACGCTGCCAAGGTGCCAATGGTCGGATTACGGAAAACCTCCGCCGCCGTCAATTGCACATTGAACTCCCGCTTTAACAGAGTCTGCAGTCTCGCCAGCAGTAGCGAATGACCGCCCAGATCGAAGAAATTGGAGTTCAGATCCATTTCCTCGATCTTCAGAACCTGCCGCCATATGCGAACCATGTCACGCTCACTCTGCGACATGGGCACCGTCATCGCCGGTGCAATCTTGTCGCCTTCCAGTGGCGTGTCCACCGCTGGCGCCAGCGCCTGTCTACGCGGCAGCAGCCGTCCGATTACAGGCGGAACAGACGCGGCCATCGAATACTTCTCGATTTCTTCTGTCGTCATCAATTTCAGTTGCGACAAAGGCGTATCTGGAGCCATCACCGCTTCCCGCAACAAGCGCGCAAAGTGCCGCTGCGCTGTCTGAATCGTCGCCTCGGAATACAGCTTCGCATCGTAGAGAAATTCCAGATAAACACCGGTTTTCCGCTCCACCACCCCCAACTGCCATTCGCTGCCAGTCACCGCTGGAAGATCGGGTAACGCATCGATCTCCAACCCCTTCCAGTGCATCTCATGAACAAATGCGCGCTGATAGAAGAACGTGATTTGGTTCAACGGATGATAATCCCGGCTCACCCGCATATCGACCAGCGGCGTCACCAGATTCAGCGGCAAGGCCTGCTCCATCGCGTCCATCGATTCTTCCCCAAACCGTGTCACCAGCTCACGGAAGGTTGTCTCGGCTCCAATGTGCGCGGTCAGGCAAATCGGGTCCGCCAGCGGCCCCATAATGGCTTCCGTATTTTCTGTTCGATTGGCATGCGGCGTCAAAAAAAGAATGTCGCTTTGTCCGCTGTAAAGCGACAACAAAGCCTGAAATCCCGCGCCAAAGACTGCAAACGACGTAGCCTGGCATGTGCGGGCAAATTGCCGCGCCGACGCCACCGTGGCCGAATCCAGAACCTCCGTCACCAGCCCCGCGCGTGCATCCCCCACCGTAGGACTCGATGTCTCGAGATCCTGCGGCAAATCCAACGGCGTCCAGACTCCCCTGAGATATTTCTGCCACCATGCCAGACGGCGATCCCTCTCCGGGCTCGTCAGCAGTTTTCGCTCCTTCTGCGCGTACGCCGAAAACTGCACTGGCGAATTCTTGCTCGCGTTTCCGAAACCAATCTCCTGCTCGTACGCCTGCTGCAGTTGTTCCAGGAACATTCCTGTCGACCATCCATCGACAACGCCGTGGGACAGCGTGATCGCCAACCAATGTAGATCGTTTTCCAGACGCAGCACACGCACCCGAAACAATGGACCATTCGACAGAGAAAATCCCTCTCGTCCTTCACGATCGATAATCGCGTATTCGGCGAGCCGTTGAGCCTCCGATCGCAATCCGTCCGGTCCCTGCACATCCGAAAACAGCAGGCAAAAATCGATGGGCAGCTCCGGATGGACCACCTGCCACACCTCGTCGTTCTCTTCTTCCAGGGTTGTCCGTAAAATCTCGTTCCTGCGAGCGACTCTGGCAATCGCCCTCTCCAGCGCCTCCACCTGTAACCGCCCCTTCAACTGCAAACGGATCCGAACATGGAACGCAACCCCTCCCGGGTTCAAAGAGTCCAGCCTCCAGAACCGCCGCTGGAACTCCGTGGCTGGGATCCTCACCACGCCGCCCGGCGCTTCCACAGCTCCATCGATTTTCGTCACGACGCGCTCATCTGCCGCTGTAGCGATCGGCCCCAGACCGGCTCGCACAGCAATCTCGGCCGTCGGTTCTTCCTCTCCTGCTGCGGCAATCACCGCCAGCAGTCGCTGATACCCTTCCAGCAAACGAAGGCCCGCTTCCTGCGAGGCAACATGGTTGTCCACTTCACAGGAAAGACGCCATCCGTCCGCACGCTCGACCATAAAGACGGTCAGCGGACGAAGCGCTCCCGGACTGACCGAGGGCACTGCGGTCATCGCTACTCCACCCGCAGTGATGGGGTGAACAAAATCCTGCTGGCAAATAAAGGCAACGGGCGTCAGCGACACGCCAGCAGCCACCTCGCTGCCTTCTTTCTCCAGGTCCGCCAGCATATCTTCGTAGCGGAACTGCGCATGGTCGAAGCAATCCGTCACCATGTCGCGAACTTCGTGCATCAGATCGCTGAACCGCATCTCCGCATCCACGCGGAAGCGGAGCGGCAAATAATTCACGAACGCTCCGACTACCTTCTCCAGTTCCGACTGATGGCGCCCACTCATGGGAGTTTCCAGCACCACGTCGGATTTCGATTGCTGCGTACGCAGCAGTAATCCAAACGCGGCCAGCACTGCGTGGAAAAATGTTGAATGGTGACGCTGCGCCACAGTTGCGATCGAGTCTGTCAGCGAACGCGATAGCAGCAATGATTGAATCGTGGAAGCTTCCGTCGTCGCTGCGGCTGCGCGCCATGCATCTGGCAGCGGAGCGACTTCGAGACCCTGCAATTGACCCTTCCAGTACTCTCTGTGGGATTCGTATTCAGGCGTCTTGCGCTGCGCGTCCAGCCATACCGCATAATCCCCATAGTCCAGCGCTGTGCTTGACGCAGGGTCCTTACCCTGCAGCAATTCGCCATAGCACGCCATCAGGTCGCCCACCAGCAGTCCTACAGACCAGCCATCGCACGCGCTGTGATGTATGTTCCATAGCAGGATGTGTTCTGTGTCGCTCAACCGCAGCATGCCGGCGCGCAACAGCGGAGCCGAAGTCAATGGCAGGATCTGGCGCGCTTGTTCCAGCGAAAGACGTGCGACTTCCGCTTCCCGGGTCGCCGGATCGAACCACTCCAGATCGCACCACTGCAACCGCAGGGATACGTTCGCGGCGATCCGCTGGACCACAGCGCCGTTGTGCACGGTGAACGATGTGCGCAGTGCTTCATGGCGCGTCGCCAGCCATTGCATCGCGTGCTCAAACTTCTCTCGATCCAGCGCGCCGGAAAGTCGGAATCGGACGGCAACGTTCCATGCAGGATCGGGTGACACTTCATTCAGCTTCCACAAACGTATCTGCAGCGGAGTGGCGGGCATCGCATAAATGGCGCCCTCTGTTGCTTCGTCGTTCGTTGATGTTGTGGAACTAACTAAGGTCGACACGATCTTTTATCCTTTTCCTTATCCATGGCGAGCAACGTGTGTCTGGGATCCCACCGTTACAGCGTGATCGAAGGCCTACATATGAACCCGGTAATTCTCCCGGGAAATGCGTTGCAACGGAACTGCCGGAAGCTCTCCGCTAGATGCGCTCTTGTCCGCCGCATCCACGGCCGCCGCTACCGCTTCCACCGTATGTAGTTGCATCAACTGTTTTGCGCTCACCGCGAGCCCTCGATGATGAGCTCGCGACGCGATTTGAAACATCCGCAGCGAATCGGCGCCCATATCCAACAAACTGGCGCGAATACTGATGCGTGTGCAGCCTAAAACGTCGGAGAAAATCTCCGCCAGTATGATTTCCGCCCGTGTCATCGGTTCGACAAACTCTTCCGCCTCGACCTCCACATCCGCGCGCGGCTCCGGCAATGCCTTGCGGTCGATCTTGCCATTTGGCGTCAGCGGCAAACTTGGCAACTTCTTCATCACCGTCGGAACCATGTAGATCGGCAATTGACCGCCCAGTGCCCTCTTCAATTCCGCAGGCGTTGAATTTTCACCCCCCGTGTAATACCCCACCAGGATGGCCTCCCCGCTTGCATCTGGCCGCAGCATCGCGACCGCGTCACGAACTCCGGGTAGTGCACGGATGGCCGTTTCCACATCGCCCAGCTCAATCCGAAATCCCCGCAGCTTGATCTGGTGATCGAGCCGGCCCAGGAATTCAATCCGCCCGTCTGCCAGTTGGCGCACTTCGTCACCGGTGCGATACATCCGTTCTCCGGGAACAAACGGATCTGCAAGAAATTTTTCCGCCGTCAATTCCGGCCGCTCAAAATATCCTCGCGCAACACCGTCCCCGGCGATGAACAGCTCTCCAGACACGCCCGGCAGCACTAATTGGAACTGCGTATCCAGCACATAGAATCGCGTGTTTGCGATGGGAGGACCTATCGTCATCCGACCTGCGCCCCGCTTCACTTCCGTGATCGAAGACCAGACAGTGGTCTCAGTCGGTCCATACATATTCCACAAACGACCGCCATGTTCCAGCAGCTGATCTCCCATCGCGGCTGTCCACGCCTCGCCGCCGCATAGCATTTTGAAGCCGGGTGCTGCCTGAAATCCCTGCTCCAGCAGCATTCTCCAGGTCACGGGAGTGGCCTGCAACACGGTCGCCCGTGTTGCATGCACCAATTCTTTCAACTGTGCGCCATCCGCCACATCATCGCGGTGAGCGATCAGCACCGTGCCTCCTGAAACCAGCGGCAACAGCATTTCCAGCACCGCGATGTCGAAAGACAATGTAGTCACAGCCAGCAGTCGATCTTCCGGCTTCATCTCCAATCGCTGCGCCGTATCCGTCAATAGGTTCACCACATTGCCATGACATACTTCCACTCCCTTGGGCCTGCCTGTCGATCCAGAAGTGAAAATGACATAGGCACGATCATCGCGATGGATTGCAGGCAGCGTCGCCGTAGGCTCTCTTTCCAACCCTGCTGTTTCGTGATCCAGTGCAATCACCTTGGCGTTCGATTGCGGTAAGGCGTCCAAGTGTCGAGTCAATGTAACCATCACAGGTACATTTGTTTCTTCCACGATTTGCGCAATGCGGGCCGGCGGAAACATTGGATCCAGCGGCACATAGGCAGCGCCTGCCTTCATCACTCCCAGCATCGCCACCAGCATCTCAAGCGACCGATCCATGTAGATGGCCACCAGGGAACCCGGTCCTGCTCCGTTGCGAATTAACCAGGATGCGAGCTGATCGCTCTGTTTGGCCAGTTGCGCGCGGGTCAATTCCAAGCCATAAAAATCGGCGGCGGGCCGGTTCGGCATTGTGGCAAACGCCTTCACGATTAAGTCTGGAACATTTTCCGCTTCCATCGGTCCCGTGGCAGGTGGGTTGCACGCCTCCAGTAGAAACTTCCGAAGAGAGGGTTCCAGAATGTCTAGCGTCGCGACACTTTGCGCCGGATTGGCAACGATGGCATCAAGCAGGGTACGATAACTCTGCATCCAGCGAGCAATCGTCGCCTCGTCATATAGGCCGGTGCTGTAATCGCACTCCAGTCGTAAACCGTTTCCGGTATCGACAATGTTCAGGAAAAGATCGAAGTTGACGGCGCGCTTTCCGTTCGCCTGAACCTCGCTCCTCAATCCCGTGAATACCGCACCCCTGCCTACCTGCTCAAGGTTAAACTGGATCTCGCTCAGCGGAAGCCGCCCCGGTTCCCGCCGCGGTGTCAGCGCACGCACCATGCTACCGTACGTCGCATGTTGATGCTCGTAAGCGTCAAGCACCACCGGTTTCAACGCTCGCAGATAATCTACCGCCTTCATCTCCGGGGCCAATCCGGCCCGAATCGGCAACAGGTGCACGCAATGTCCTACCAGAACTTCGCTTTCCATCTGCGACTGGGCAGCCGCGGGAATCATCGTAACCGGATCGGAGTTGCCGCTCAGTCTCCATAGCAGAATCTGCCAGCCCGCCAGTAGCGTGGTGAACAAGGTGCATCCCGCCTGGGCTCCGGTCTTGCGCAGCGTCGTGGCAAATTCTTTCGGGAATTCCGTCACGTACGTCGAGCCGGCAAAACTGCGCTCTGCCGGTCGGTTGCGGTCGCTCGGCAGCGTCAGAACCTCTGGCTCCGGAGTCAATTGCTGCTTCCAATATTCCAAATCCCTGCGTTCCTGCTCGCGCCAGTCCGCTTGCTGAATCTCCTGCGCATAGCGTGTAAAGGATTTTGCCGGCGGCAATGCTGCGGAGATCTTCTGCACCGCCGCCGAATAAAGCTGCCCTAGCTCGTCCACAATCACGTTCACCGTCCATCCATCGCATACCAGGTGGTGCCCGGTGATCAGCAGCAGATGTTTGTCCGTCGCCAGTTTTACAAGTTGGCAGCGCAGCAGCGGTCCTTGAACCAGTTCAAAGGGCTGTCGGCCTTCCGCGGCAATCATGGCATCCAGCAACCTTTGCTGCTCGGCAGCTGAATGGCTGGAGAGATCAACTGTCCGGATCGGGATTTCGCAATGGGGATCGACCCGCATTTTGTCTCCAGCGGGAACCAATGACATACGCAACGCATCATGACGTGCGATCAGCGCCTGCCATGCCTGCTGCAGTGCCTCTCGGTCGAGAATCCCATCCAGGGGGAGCCGAAACGACTCGTTAAAAGCGCAGTTCGCTTCGTCCGAAACCTGTGCAGCCAGCATGATTTCCAGTTGCGGCTCCGTCAATGCGACTTCTGTAACCGTAGGAGTTACATGTGACTTTACGTGACCCTCGGTCTCTTCTTTCCGGTCCTGCGGCATAAGTCCGCAACGTTGCAACTCAGCCAGACTTTCGTCAAACGCACGCACAATCTGCTCCAGATCGGCGTCGGTATGCGCGGTGGTCAGATATAGCGGAAATCCCTCCAGAATGAAGACACCTTTCTCCCTGAGTAGGTAGAAGAGGAGCCCGCCAAACCGAACTTCCAGCGGGATTCCAAAATACATGACGCTACCGCAGGCATCCAGATGCAGAGGAGCGCCGCGTCTCGCGAACACGTCGTTCAGTTGCTTCACAAACCGCGCTGAACGATCATTCAGAGTGTCATAGAGCGCGACCCCGGCATCTCGAATGTGCTCCAATGTCGCGCACAACGCCGCCATCGTCAGCGGATGACGGACAAATGTGCCCGCGAAAAAAGTCACTCCCGCTTCTGGAACAGAAGCATCGCCAAACTGCCACGTGCCGCCATCCAACGCATCCATAAACGCGGACTTCCCTGCCAGAATGCCGATTGGCATACCACCGCCGATCACTTTGCCGTAGGTCACCAGATCGGCTTCGATGCCGTAATAGCCCTGTGCTCCACGCGGATGAATGCGGAATCCGTTTACTACCTCGTCAAAAATAAATGCAGTTCCAGACTGCCTCGTAATCTCTCGGACACGAAGCAGAAAATCCTTTGGCTGGAGATTCGGGTGGCGGCTTTGCACCGGCTCAATCAACACCGCTGCCAGTTCCTCTGCATGCTGCTCAATGTATTGCAGCGCTTCGTCCGTTCCGTAGTCGAGCACGGTCACGTTTCCCAGATTGGCGCGTGGAATTCCCGGCGCCGAGGGCTGCGACAGGATCTCGCCCT
The DNA here is from genome assembly GCA_021793595.1 of Acidobacteriota bacterium. The sequence continues at coordinate 44,029 of JAJYSL010000008.1, read as the reverse complement.
TCCGCTTCAATTGCTTCGCCAGGACCTCGTCGAATTGCCCGTGATAATCGCCCGCGAAGAAGACCACTCGATCTCTGCCGGTTACCGTGCGCGCGATGCGCATCGCCGCCATCACCGCTTCAGAACCGGTATTGCAGAAGGTCACGCGATCCGTCCCCGTCAACTGGGTTAACAAATTCGCGGCCTTACCTGCGAGGGGCGTTTGCGGGCCAATCGCGAAGCCCTCATTCATTTGCTCCTGCAACGCTTTTAAAACGAACTCCGGCGCATGGCCAAACATTGTCGGCCCGAATCCGTTGACCAAATCGATGTATTCATTTCCGTCGATATCCCACAGCTTTGACCCCTTGCTCCGGGAGGACACAAGGCTGTAGACCATCTCTTTCCATTCCGGTCGGAAGCCGCTGACCACGCGAGGATCCGCGAGCGCCCGGCGATGCTGTTGCGTGAAGGCCTTCGACTGCGCCGTCTTCCTGCAGTAACGCGACGTCAGGTCCGTAATGAATCGCTCCTGTTCCGGCGTCAAGGTGTGATGTCCGGCGGCGCTGACCTGCTTCTGCAATAGAGGGTGGTCGCCAGCTGGCTTGGAATCATGAGCGGCCGTCACCGGCTGTGCGACTACCACGGTCTTTTGCTGTACGGGATGTGATTGTGTCGCGGGCTGCGTCACTGCGCCTGCGGGTGCGCTTCCGAGGATTTGTAATTGTGACTGTATCAATTGCGTGACCGCTTGCAGCTGTTGCTGCATCAAGGTGGCAATCTTTCCATCCAATGCCATATCTGGCTGCGCTGCCGGCGGAATTGCGTGCGCTTGGGGCGCCGTGATGGTAGGATCCGGCGCGGCCACCGCCAGCGTGGGTTGCGCCGTTCTCGCGGCTTGGGCTGCGGCTGCCGGCGCGGCATCCGGCGGCAGTTGCTGGTCAAGGTATTCCGCAATCAGTCGAATCGAACTCAACGTGTCGAGGAGTTGACGAAACGCGATCTTCACTCCATATTTGTTCTGGATTTTCTGGGCCGCCTGCGTCAGAAACAGCGAATCAAATCCCAATTCCAGAAAGCTGGCTTTGTACTGATCGGCAGCCAGATCCAGTCCCGATAGATCGGCCAGCAGCTCGGCAACTTCCTGACTAATTCTGGCGCTTCGATCTTCTCGCGGTGTGGAACTGTCCGTCTTTGCGTTGACAGTAGATGTCATTTGTTTCTCCAAGGCGTTCAGGTTCGTTGCGGTGCTGCTCCCCTTCTTCGACGGGATGTTTTGTTCCAATGGCGACGCAGAAATATCTTCCACCGGCACGGGCGCATCCGCAGCGAGTACAGTCCTGCGAGCTTCTACCCAGTACCGTTTGCGATCAAACGGGTACGTCGGCAAAGAGACCCGACGATGCGGTTCGTTCGCGTAATATACGTTCCAATCGAGTGCAACGCCGCGCGACCATAAAGCTCCTGCTGAAGCTGCAATTCCATCCCATGAAGATTTGTCGTCTGTGGAAGCCCGCGACGCACCCCCCGGGATCGAGGCACACGCCGCAATCTTTGTCCCACGCGCAAGCTGTTGTCGCACCAGCGTGCTCAATGTATCTCCAGCGCCGGCCTCCAGCAAGATCTCATATCCGTCCTGGATGACCTTGCTTGCAGCCGCGCTGAAATTCACTGTCACCCGGCAATGCCGCGCCCAGTATTCCGGCGACGTTGCCTCAGCGACCGTCAACACGCTTCCCGTCACGGTCGAAATGATTGGCACCTTTGGTTCCTGCAGAGCAATGGATGCCAGCAGCGTCCGCAGCCGTGCCATCACCGGCTCCACCATTGCGGAATGAAAGGCGTGAGAGGTATGCAGCCTGCGGCTTGCAATGTTTTCTTTCTCTAACGTTTTCGCCAGCCGTTCAATGTCGGCTGTGGGTCCAGAGGCAACCGTCAACGATGGGGAATTGACCGCCGCGATCGAAATATTCTCCGGCAATCTCATTTGTAACTGTTGCGATTGCATACGTACAGCCAACATACTGCCGCCCGGCATTTCCTGCATCCATTCGCCGCGTCTTGCCACAAACAGCAGCGCGTCGCTCAGCGAAAGAACGCCCGCAACGCACGCCGCCACGAGTTCCCCGACGCTATGCCCGACCAGACACGCAGGTGCGACGCCCCAATGCATCCACAAGTTCGCCAATGCGTAGCTGGTGACGAACAACGCAGGCTGCGCAAACTTCGTTTGTTCCAGCGTCCGTGCCGCGTCCTCCCAGGCGTGGGTATCTTCGGCATCGTCGATGGCAGGAAACATTACGGGCAACAGGTTGAGGCCAGTTAGCCTCTGCAGGTGCCTGCAGCAATCATCCACAACATCTCGATAGAACGGTTCGGAATGATAGAGATCCTCAGTCATCCCTGGGAATTGTGTTCCTTGGCCCGGAAACAGCATCGCCACCCGAGGCGCTTCCATCGCAGTCGTCGCACGTGATTGGATCGCATCCGTCTTTCGAAGCTGCGCAATAGCCTCCTCGTGCGTAGCGGCTGCGATCGCGACGCGATGCGAAAAAGCCCGCCGTCCCTCCGCCAACGTATAGGCCACATTGGGCAGTGAAACACTTTCCGCGTCTGCGCGTTCCAGATGATTTGCCAGGCGAGAACATTGTGCCATCAACGCCGTTTCGGTCCGCGCCGATAGGCAGAGCAGATGCTTCGCGCGCTGTGATGATTTCGCGTCCGACGCGGGAGCCTCTTCCAGCACCACATGAACATTGGTGCCGCCGAATCCGAAGGCACTCACGCCAGCCCTTCGAATCGCTCTCCCCCGAGGCCACGGGGTCGCTTGGCTGGACACCATGAACGGGATGTTCGGTAGATCGAGTCGCGGGTTAGGTTCGCTGTAGTGCAATGTTCCGGGAATCTTTTCGCGATCAAGCGACATCGCCGCTTTCAACAGGCCAGTGACGCCCGCAGCTACATCCAGATGTCCAATATTTCCCTTCACGGAACTCAGCAGGCACGGAGCTGCGCGTGTCCCACCCGCCGCAAATGCCTCCGCCAGCGCGCCCACTTCAATCGGGTCGCCCAGCGGTGTGCCGGTACCGTGGCATTCCACGTAGTCCACAGAAGCCGGATCGACTCCTGCCACCGCGTACGCCATCGAGATTGCATCCGCCTGGCCCTTTTGGCTGGGTGCCGCGTAGCCGAATTTGTCCGAACCATCGTTGTTGATGCCGGCCCCAAGCAACAACGCATAAATATGGTCGCCGTCCGCAATCGCCTCTTCGGCGCGCTTCAGCAGCACCATTCCGGCTCCGGCGCCAAATACCGTGCCCGTTGCTGCGGCATCGAACGGGCGGCAATGCCCATCCGCCGAAACCATGCCGCCGTCTTGATAAAAATATCCGCGGTGCTGCGGAAATGAAATCGATACGCCACCGGCCAGCGCCAGGTCCGACTGATAATTCGTCAGGCTTTGCCACGCCTGCGCCACCGCCAGTAACGAGGTCGAACATGCCGATTGCACTGTCATCGCCGGCCCACGCAAATTCAGCTTGTAGCTGATGCGTGTCGCCAGAAAGTCGTGTCCGTTCCCGACCAGCGCCGGAAACGATCCCACCTGGTACGACCGCGTAAACTCCGCGCGAAATCCCGGGTCGGACGCCAAATGCAACAACAAATACGTATTGATGCTGGACCCCGCAAAGACGCCCACATTCCCCGCGATTCGAGCCGGGTCGTAGCCCGCATCTTCCAGCGCTTCCCAGGCACACTCCATCAACACGCGCTGCTGCGGATCGGCGACCGCGGCTTCCCGCGGCAGCACCCGGAAGAAATCGGCGTCGAACAGGTCCACGTTGTCGAGCACCGCTCTCGCAGGAATATATTTTCCCTCCGCGCGCTGGGCTTCTGTCAGCCCGTCTTCCAAATCCTCAGTCGCAATCGGACGCACGGATTCGCGGCCTTCGCACAGGTTCTGCCACAACTGCTCCACGTTCTCGGCGCCCGGAAAACGTCCTGCCACTCCGATGATGGCTACCGAATTTTTCCAACGATCGCTCATCGGGTTCCATCCTCTCTGGCAATGGTCGGCGCCGAAATCTTCTGCGTCTGCACTCCCGGTCGCCTCGCCAACATGGCGGCGCGCTGACGTTGCCCTCGAAGCTCCCCTGCCCCGACCTCCACCTTTGCCGCCTGACCCGCGCAAAGACGCGCTGCCAGGCTGCGGGATGTTGGATATGCAAACATGTCGACCAGCGATGGAGTCGAAGCAAATTCGGCGTGCAGCTTTGCATGCATCTCGATTAGCAGCAGCGACGTGCCTCCAAGATCAAAGAAGTTCTCGTCCGCCTCCACTGTGGTACGACGCAACAACGCCGCCCACAGCTCCTGCAGATACACCATCGTCCGGGTTTCATCGGAGCCGCTCACGCGCGGTGCTTCCGCTTTTTCCTGCGACTTAACTGCGGGCTTGGAATGATCTGGGTTGCATGCGACCAGGCGCGTTTCGCACAGCGTCTGCAGCGCGCTTCGATCCAGCTTGCCGTTTGCGTTGATCGGTAGCCTCTCCAGAAACAGCCAATGGTGCGGCGTCGATGTGCGCGACAACCGCGCCTGCAGCCATGCGCGTAATGTGCCTTCCGCATTCTGTGTCGGGCTCGCCAGGGCCACGCATGCAACCAGTTGCTTCTCTCCCGACGGAACCGTCAACACCACCACGGATGCATCGGCCACCAGCGGCGAAGCTGACAAGGCATTCTCGACTGCCGCAAGCTCCACGCGATGGCCGGCGATCTTTACCTGGCGATCGATGCGCCCCAGGAACTCGACCGTGCCGTCCATCCGCGCAACCGCGCGATCTCCGGTCAGGTAGAGCAGCGCTCCAGGCCGATCCGAAAATGGGTCTTCAAGAAATTTCTCCGCCGTCGCTTCCGGACGTCCCAGGTATCCCAGCGCAACACCCGCTCCCCCCGCCGCCAATTCTCCTGGCACTCCCGCAGGCAGCTCATTGCGATCGGCATCAAGAACATGAACGGTAGTATGCGCAATCGGCCGTCCGATCGGCAGCGTTCCCTCTGCTCGATAGTCGCTCGGAACCACGTAGCAGCAGGTAAACGTCGTGTTCTCCGTTGGGCCATAGCCGTTCACCATGCGCAGCGTGGGATACAGCGAACGAATGTGTTCCACATGCCGCGGCGAAATCACGTCCCCGCCAAACACCAGCTGGCGCAGCGGCGCGAACAACTCCGGCGTGTGCTCCGCAGCCAGATGAAACACGGCCGCCGTCAACCAAAGGGTTGTCACACCCTGCTGCAGAATCAGCTGCGTATAGTCATCCAGACCGAGCGAACGGGCCGGCGCAATCACCAGCCGAGAACCATGCAGCAAGCTACCCCAAAATTCTAGAGTCGAAGCATCGAAGGACAACGGCGAATGCAACAGAAAAGTGTGTGCCGCGTTGAACTCGATGAAGTCCTGTCCCGTAACCAGTCGTGCCACAGCGCGATGCGGAACCACAACACCCTTCGGCAATCCTGTCGAGCCGGAAGTAAACATCACGTACAGCGGGCTCTCGCCGTCGAGTTGGACCGCCGGAATCGCAACCGGTCCGATATCCACAGGCCGCGCAACCTCGTCCACGGCCAGGAGGCAGCATCCCGCCCACAGCGTCGGATCTGCGTGTTGCCGACTCTTCTCGTCCCCAACCCAGTAGCGAATGCCGCTTGAATCCCGGAGCTGGCCTAATACAGCCGCGGAAAACTCTTTCACCTCGATCGGAACGTAGCAGCCACCCGCCATCACGATTCCAACGATGGCGGCGACTGTCCTAGTCGACCGCGCGGCTGCCACCCCCACTCGATCTCCAGGTTTCATCCCCTCTGCGACCAGGCGAGCGCGAAAGGCATCTGCGAAATTCCATAATTCCGCATAGGTTAGGGATTGTTGCGTGTCGGCCAACGCAATGGAGTTTGGAGCGCGGTGGACGACCGCCGAGAAAAGCTGCAGCACCGTCGAGCCCCACAGGCCCGCCTCCACGGAAGCCGTGCTGCGAGGCGGCGTGAACCGATCGTCATGCTCTCGCACGTCACGGTTGGATGCAACCTCGTACCCGCAGATCGTCAACGCATTCGCTTTCACAGGCTACCGTTTCCAGGCGTGAAATATGAGCTACTCAAAAATGAAATGCACGCGGCGTGCCAACCTCCGACATTGTTTGGCCGCCCACCCCAGCCCCGATTGACGACATCAATGCAACAGTTAGCGGAATGAGTGGCTACTCCCCGTGATTAGAAGTCCCATTCCGATGTGAAGTGTGCAAAGTTTTTCCTATTGTTGCCCTACCCACTGCAAGATTGCTTAAAGGTAACGCTTTCGGTTGCAGCGCAAAGTCAACTGCCTCCCGTAGGCATGGTTGGGCCGCGCGGGAGGCAGTCTTTCTCGGCGGAACAGACACTATCAGTCCGTCTATTCCGGGCCCTGTCTAGCAGCGAACAATCTTCTTTTGCAGCTCCGCATCTACAATCCCGCGCGTCGCATTTCGGGTGTCGACCACCAACTTGGATTCCTTCGTGATGGCCTCGTAGTCGTAGTCGGAGTGGTCGGTTGCAATCAAGACACAGTCGTAATCGCCCACGGTGGTCAACGGAACTGACGTCATATTCAAGGCATAATGGCGTCCACGCCCCACGGTCGGAAAATACGGATCGTTATACTCGACCAGTGCTCCCCTGCGGCGCAGTTGCTCGATCAACGTCAGCGATGGAGACTCGCGCAGATCGTCGATATCTTTCTTGTAGGAAAGCCCCAAGACCAGGATGCGGCTGCCCTTCAGAGGCTTGCTGCGCTCATTTAACGCGGCTGCTACCGACTCGACAACGTGGTACGGCATGGAGGTGTTCACCTCGCCCGCCAGCTCAATAAAGCGAGTGCTGAAGTCCAGTTCCTTCGCCTTCCAGGAAAGATAAAACGGATCGATCGGAATGCAGTGACCGCCCAGCCCTGGTCCGGGATAAAACGGCTGGAATCCAAACGGCTTGGTCGCCGCCGCCTCGATAATTTCCCAGATGTCGAGATTCATCCGCAGGCATAGTAGTTTTAGCTCATTTACCAACGCGATATTGACGCACCGATAAATGTTTTCCAGCAGTTTCGTCATCTCCGCCGCTGCCGGACTGGAGACACGAACGATGCGATGGAAAATGTTGCCGTAAAACGCGGCCGCCAGGTCTCCGGATTCTTTCGTCGACGCTCCCACAACTTTGGGAATGTCGCTGCGCTCGACCGTCACATTGCCTGGATCTTCGCGCTCTGGCGAGTAGGCCACATAAAAACACTTGGCTGGATCGAGACCCTCGCGGTAGCAGCGCAGTCCCTGCGGATTGCCTGCTTCCAGCAATGGAATCAAAACCTCTTCCGTGGTTCCCGGATAAGTCGTGCTTTCCAGAACGACAAGCTGTCCGGCGCGAAGATGTGGCGACAGCGAACGGGCGGTATCTTCAATGAAACGAAGATCCGGTCCCTGATGCTCGTCGAGCGGCGTCGGAACACAAATAATGATGGCCTGCATGTTGCTGACATCGGCGTATTCAGAACTGGCTTTGAAGCCAGTCTCTCGCAGTTGCGCAATCTCTTCCGGCAAAATGCGCTGGATATAGGACGACCCGGCATTCAGTTTGTTCACTTTCGTGGTGTCGACGTCAAAACCGGTCACCGGAAACCCGGCCCGAGCGAACAGCATCGCCAGCGGCAATCCCACATAACCCAGACCTACGACGCCGACCTGCCCCGTACGATTCTGGATCGACTGCAGTAACAGATCCATCCTGGACTCCTCGATAGCCGTAGTACCGGCGTACTGCGAGACTACAGCGTTCTTCTCACTCTTCATAGATTCCATCACGATCGTTTCTCCTCAATGTTCCCTGGGCAACGTGCCCTTTGCCTGCAGCAATTCCGCGTAAATCTCTTTCATTCGCTCCTCTGCCCGCGCCAAACTGAACCGCTCCACTCGCTGCCGTGCCGCCAAACCCAGCTTCTGTCGCAGAGTCGCCGACCGTAGCTCGAGAATCGCTTCCGCCAGGGCCTCCGGATCGTCGGGCGGTACCAGGATGCCCGCACCTTCCAGCGCTTCACGATTTCCACCCACCTCTGTCGCAACCGCCGGCAGCCCACTGGCCATATATTCCAGCAGGGAGTTGGAAAACCCCTCTGCCAGAGAACTAAGCACGCCAATGTCCATCGCGGCCAGATAGGGCAAAACATCCGTTTGCTGCCCCGCCAGGTGGATTCGATCTTCCAGCCCGTATTGACGAATGCGTTCTACCACCTGAGCATATTTCGGGCCATCCCCCACCAGCACAAATCGCATCCGGGCGTCGCTGGCCCGCACGATGCGGGCCGCGTCCACAAACTGCCGAATGCCCTTCACCTCCCGCATGCAGGAGACATTGCCGACAAGAATTTCATCCTCGGCTACTCCCATCATCTGCCGGGCCTGCTCGCGGAGTTGATGCAGCTGGGAAAACTTGGACAGATCGATGCCATTGTAGGCAATCTGCAGCTTCCGCTGCGGCACACGCTCTGCGCCTTGGATTGACTGCGCGGCAATTTTGCTGTTGGCCAGAATGCAGTCCGTGGATAGATTGGCTAAGCGCTGAATTTGACGAATCGCCGAACCCATCCACTCATTCAAATTTCGTCGCGAACCAATCACCACCGGCACACCCGCCAGCCGAGCCAGCCATGGCCCAAGAATGTTGCATTCGATGAAGAATGTTTGCACCAGCATGAATCGCTGGCGCCGCATCCAGCGCACCAGTTGCAGACAGGCCCACCATCCAGAAGGATGCAGCAGCCTGTGCACTCCGGCAGAGTGAACTGGACAACCGGCTTGTTCCTCCATCAACCATTCGGTTCCGCGCAGCACCGCCAGGCGAGGCTCGTAACCCAGCCTTCGCGCAATTTCGATGAGCTGCAGCACCTGCCGTTCCGTTCCCCCCTCTGCGATGCCGCCGATTTGGTCGATCAGGAAGAGAATACGAGGCTTCACGGCCTTGACCCTTCTCTCTCCGATGGCAGTCGCCCCGGGGATATCCTGCACACTTGTAGACACCGTTTACTCTCCTAAAGCTGCACAGGGGCTAGATTGTGTTCAAAATCGACGGGCTTGTCGTCGGAACCGGAAGCGATTGTTAGCGTCCGGATCACGCGCGCCGGCACGCCCACAGCGATACTATTAGATGGAATCGGCCGGGTCACTACAGAACCCGCACCAATGATGCTGTTGTCGCCAACATCGGCCATCACGATAGCCCGCGTGCCGATCCAGCAATTTCGTCCAATCGAAATTCTCTCCGGCTCAAACTCGGATGGGTCCTTCGTTTGAACGCTCGAAGACGGATTGAGGCCGTGCCGAGACCCTGGCGTCAAATGTTGATGGGCTCCGCTGAGCAGTTGAACGTCGTCTGAAATGATGGTGCCGTTCCCAATGTCGACCAGTCCAACCTTGCTGTGCAGCCCCAGGTAAACGTTTTCCCCAATTTGCACCTGCGAGTAGGCAAACAGACACCCAAACTGCAAACATACATGGTATGGGCAGGATTGCAGGACGGCCTTATAATACGCGTTCCGGATCAGACGGCCCAGCCTTCCCGGCAATAGGCTGAGAATCTCGCTTTGCGTCACAAACCATACATCGCGGCCGACCAGACGCCGCGAAAACCTTTCGATCAACCAGAAGGGAGAAGTAACAATCCAGCAGAATTCATAAATCAGCGATTTTGCCGCTTGGCGAAACATTCAAACTCCTTGAAGTATGCGTTGGGTCCACAAATCTGAGGCTTCCGCAAACGCACTGAATCGGTCCCTCTAATACCAAAAATGGTCCGGGGCGGCCATTCAAGCACCTCCCCAGACCGGTTGAACGTATATCCACGTGCACCGCGGGACGATTCCAATGCTCGTCGTCCCCTCGTGGACCCTACCATTCGCGGCGTACGCTTTGGAAAACCACGCAGGCAAGCAAAACAAGACCCGCAGCCACGGATGGAATCAACATCACGTTGAGAAGTGTCACGGAATCATTCCTTTCGTCAGCAACAACCTCCCGAAGAACGCTGCAGTGACAACTCCAGAACTGCCCCCCGCGATGCAATCGACTTTACCTGCACAACCCCAGTCGGCCCGGGGTCAACACGCAAACCCTACTCCCTCGCAGGCGCAGCCCTGGACACTGCCGCGCCAACTGTAATGCACATCCACTAATGCAATTGGTTGGCCGTTCTTCGAACCTCTGTATCGGCGATTGTTAGACCAATCCTCAATACCGCTGCGACGAGAAATGTGCAGCCGATTGCACACTGTTCGATTCATTTTCCTTTACGTTACCGCCGTAACTCTCCAGAGCACACGTTTCCAACCGTCGTCTATGCGACTTTTCATGTTGGCACCCAACGTGCTTTGATTACCGGTGATACCCCCGGCGAGTCATTGATTCCCGCTGCACGACACATGAAAGAAAAGATGCAAAACAAAATGAAAGTCCTCAGCACCATCGTGGAACGGACGGGGATTGCAACCGTATTTCGGCGCGCAATCGCGGGCCGCAGCGGCCTGATTCTGGCGCTTCATCGTGTTCTCCCAGCCGGGGAACAGTCGCTCTGCTACAACCCACATCTGGTGCTCAACGAATCCGCCTTTGTCTCCCTGTTGCAGTTACTGCAGCACGACTATCACGTCGTTCCCCTTGAAGACATGCTGGCCGATCCCGGCGGATCCCAAGGCCACCCCAAATTGGCCATAACCTTTGACGATGGGTGGGAAGATAATTACCGTGTCGCCTTTCCCCACCTGCTCCGCTTTGGCATGCCAGCCACCATCTTCGCCTGCCCCGGACTCATCGATACGCTGCAGATGCTGCCTGAGGAGCGCTTCGCCCGCATCTGGTCGCAGTGTTCCGCCCAAGCCAATGTGGAAGAATTGGTCGTTGACCTGAACCACTGGGGCATGGGCAGAAGCAAGAATCTCCAGCTGCGTCCACGCCAGCAATATTGGTCGCTGGAGTTGAAACGGATGCCCATGAACGCCCGCCTTCTTCTGCTTGATCACCTCGAGCAGCGCTACCAAATGACCCCAACGCAGTCACGCCGCTTTCTTACCTGGGAACAGGTTCGCGTCATGACCCGCACCGGCCTGATTCGTATCGGATCGCACACCCACCGCCACGCCACACTTTCCGCGGAAAGCGATCGCGATATCCGTCAGGAACTGGATGACGCCCGCATCTCTCTCTGGAAACACGCGGGCGTGGTGTCGGATATTCTGGCGTATCCCAACGGCATGTATAACCGTCGCGTGCAGGAAATCGTCCGCTCCATGGGATATAAAACGGCTCTCTCCACCATTCCAGGCTTCTTCACTCGGGAGTCGAATCTTCTCGCCATCCCTCGGATCGCCGTCGACAACACCACCGTCACCGACACCGGCTCGCAGCTGTCGACCAGCCGGACTTCGTTCTATTTCCTTAGCTCCGGGCTCCGAGCGAACGCTTCGTTCTGAAGCAGTCCATTCTTTCTTGAGCTTTCAGGCGCCAGGCATTGGAAGGGTCGATACGTTTGAGATGCGCGTCGGCTGGCGTGTAATTCCGATCAGCTCCGCCCACATGCCCACGCCCAGTCCGAGATAGATACAGCCGTACGCGATCGGACCCAGCAAAGCATGGCTTGCGCCGTGTCGCCATCCTAAGTGCACCGACGCCGCAATTGTAGTCAGCAGGAACAACCCAGCTGGAAAAGCCGGCACCGCCATCATCCAATTGCCCCATGCAATCGCCGCCGCTCCACTCACAATCGCAATCGCAAATGCAGCTACCAGCACCGCCGGCACCCACTGGGACATCGACGCGGATTCCGGATGTTTCCGCGCCAGGCGCACGCGACCGATGCCATAGCGCATCATCTGCCGAAACAGTCCGCGGAAGCTATTCCGCGGTTGGTAATACACGCTCAATCGCGGATCGGTATAGGCCTTATATCCCGACGCCGCCACGCGAGTATTGAATTCCACGTCCTCGCAGGCATCGAAACTCTCATCGTACATACCCACCCGCTCAAACACGGCTCTCCGATAGGTTGCGCCAGAGCTGGCCGGGTGCACGAAGCCGGAATGCTGCATGTTATAGATCAGCGAATCGCGCCCATGCCCCAACGCGGACGCTCTTGCATCCGCAATGATTCTGCCCACGCCTCGCGGAGAAAACGCGGTCAGTGGCTGCGGACGACACAGACAGTCCGCGCCAGTCTCTTCGAGCAGCGTCACCGTATCCCGCAACAGTTGTGTCGATGGAATTTCACAATGGCCATCGATGAACAGAATGATCTCGCCGGTCGCAGCGGTGACGCCGGCATTTCTGCCTGACCCTGAACGAATTCCTGGATTGTCGATGACGCGAATTGCAACCGTTGCGGTGCTTGCCTTCTGCTCGGCCAGCGCTCGTGTGCCATCGGTCGAACGTCCATCCGCCACCAGAATCTCGAACATCTCCGATGGATAGTTTTGCTGCAACAGCTGATCCAGCAATCGTCCCAGGCTGCGAACTTCATTGCGCACCGGTAAAATGACGGAAATCCTAGGCAACGCCATGCGCCGCTTCCCCAATTTCCATCGAAAACGAATCCCCAATCATCGTGCAGTAGAGCATTTCCAGCAGGTCTCGCTGGCGGGCTGGAGAGAATTCCCGTGCCACCCGGCTCTTCGCTTCCGATGCAAGCTGGTTGCGCAGCGTCGAAGAACGAACCATCTTCTTCATCGCCTCGGCCAACGCCAGCGGAGAATCCGGCTCGACCAGCAATCCTGTTTCCCCAGCGTCAATCACATCCGGAATGCCGCCCGTGTCCGTCGCAATCACCGGAATCCCGAGCAGCATCGCCTCCAGTACAGTGTTCGGCGTCCCATCCGTCAGCGACGGATGCACCAGGCAATTCATCACCCTCATCCATGCTGCGGATCGACGTTGAAAGCCGGCAAAACACACGCGCGCATCGATCCCCAGGCGTCGAGCCTGCGACCGTAATGCGTTTTCTTCGCGGCCTTCGCCCAGCAGCAATAACTCCATCGGCTGTCCCGGCAGCATTCTCTGCAGCACTGAAAACGCATCCAGCAGAACGCGGTGTCCCTTCTCGCGGCTAAAACGACCGGCAGCGCCAAACACAAATGTGCGGCCACCGAATCCCAGCTCGTCGCGAGACGGTGCCGGCTCCTGCGATAACCCAGTCTCGCGTGGCGCCAATACGGCATTTTGAATAACCAGCGGAGCTCGACGTCCGCGACGCAGCCGTCCCAGCTCACGCGCCTGAGCCGGTGAAACACAAACCACCCAGGGACTGCGCACCAGCAAGCTCCGCTCCAGGCGCTCATACAAGGTCACCTGCCAGGTCTCCGAGGTGAAATCGCGCACAAACGGTACCCATGCGACGTTGGCGTGCTTGGCCGCGAAATGTCCCACGACATTGGCCTTGTAGCCATGCGTGCATAGCAGATCGATATCCGCGGTGCGCAAATACTTGGTCAAATCATCCACCAGACCAGGTCGAATGCCTCCGGGAACGGCAACCGTCTCGATGCCATAACGACTGGCCACCGACAACAGTTCCGAGGGTTGCGGATCATCCTGAAAGCTGCCCAGAATCACGTCGTAGTCTGCGTCCCGCGTATCACGCGCATGGTGCAGCAGCTGCTTCTCCGGACCGCCGATCGAATCGCTTGCAATCAAATGAAGGATGCGCGACAAGGTAGTTCTCCTTTGTTGTCCTTTTGCTTTCCCGGCCTAACGCTCCGGGAGGAGCAGTTCCCGAACTAGCGAGCCCCTCGTCCGCAAAGGACAATCTTGATGGTCTTGAACAGAATCAGGAGATCGAACAAAAGCGACGCGTTCTTCACATAGAACAAGTCGTATTCCAACTTGGTGTGCGATTCTTCAACATTCGATCCATAGTTCGCACACACCTGCGCCCAGCCGGTAATTCCCGGTGGAATGCAGTGCCGCAGATCGTAGTAGGGAAGCTTTTCTGCGAGTGTCCGGACGAAATGTGGCCTCTCCGGACGCGGCCCCACCAGAAACATGTCGCCGCGCAACACATTGATCATCTGCGGCAGCTCATCCAGTCGCACCTTGCGCAGAATCGCACCTACCCGTGTCACGCGTGAGTCCTTGGCCGTCGCCCATACCGGTCCAGAAGTGCTTTCAGCATCCTTGCGCATGGATCGAAACTTGATCACACGAAACGTGCGTCCACTCAAACCGACACGCTCCTGTGTATAGAAAACAGGACCTTCCGAATCCAGCTTGACTGCGATCGCCACCAGCAACCCGATCGGTGCCAGCAAAATTGTCAACACGACTGCAGCCAGAAAACTCGCCGCACGATGGATGGAACGTTCCATTGCGGTTGGAATCAGCGCTGCGCCGAAAGCCAGACCATTCGATCGCACGGAATCCACCGGCACCCTGCCCGTAACAGATTCGTACAACTCTCCGGCATCCTGCACCCGGATGCCAACCCGGCGCAGTGCCAGCAGATCGTCGGCCGATATCGTCGAGATGCCAATCTCCGAACTGATCACGATACGATCCGGGCGGAATGATCGCGCCAGGTCGCGAAGACGATCCACCGTCCCCACGACAGCAAATCGAAAATCCTTGGGCAACGGACGGTTATGGTCGAGTACGACTCCCGCCAGCTTGAACGGCAACCCGCATTGCCCCGCCAATTGATCGGCGAGCAGCTGGACAGTGGTTCCGGAGCCCACCAGCAGGACCCGTTCGCCGCTGCTCATACGCCGGTGCCACCACTCTGAGACGCGTCGCTGTGCATACAAAAAAATCAACACCAGAGCCAGCGCCGGTTCCATAAAGTGGTCGTGCGTGCGATGATCGTTCGCCAGCAGCCACACCAGCGGACCCAGCAGGAGTGCGCTAATTCCCAGCCCGCGCAGGCCTGCCACCAAAACCGACTGCTGGCTGCGCATGATCGAGTGCTCATATAGATCGGAGAAGTAGAATGACCAGATTCCTACGATGGATACCAATAACACCAGCACGTACAGCTGCACGTCCTCCATTGTGTTCGTCGGTGTCAGCGGTCGAAACAACAGAAAACATCCGGTCGCCAGCAACAGCCCGTCGCCGATGACCATGAACAGTTTGCTGGACGGAACGTAGAGATTGAAAACGCGAATCATCTCAGTTCTCCTTACGCTTGAATCTATAACCGTATCCGTAACCTGAATTGCGATAGTAGTCTTCGGTCTTCAGGTGACTGACCCGGTTCACAATGCAGCCGGCCACCTTGTCCTGCATCATGGCCAGGGCCTCGCGCGCACCGTGAATCGGCGTGCTGTCGGCACTCAAAACAAACAGGCTGCAGTCCACCAGTGGCAACAGCGAGTGCGTATCGGCTACCGCCATCATCGGAGCCGAGTCCAGAATCAGCACATCGTACGCGGCCTTCATTTCATTGAGCAGCTTTTCCAATCGGCTGCTTTGCAACAATTCGTCCGGTTCATCCAGCGGCTTGAATCCGAATAGAACATCCAGCCTGCGATTCACCTGGTACAGCGCTCGCTTCCACGGTACTTGGTCTGTCCGCCAGCACGGCTGACGCTGATCCGGCGCGACACCAAACACTGTATGCAGGCAGGGGCGGCGCAAATCAAAATCGACCAGCAGAATCCGCAAGCCTTCCACGCAACTCAGCGAGCCAGCCAGGTTGGCCGCCACCGTCGTCTTTCCCTCGCCGGACAAGGTGCTGGTAATCAGGATGGTTCGCAGCTGAAAGTCCCTGCTCAACCCTTTCACCCTGCTGCGCAGCAGACGGAACTGCTCCGCCATGACTTGCTGCTTCGGATTCAGATCCGCTCCATTCGGGGCCAGCGTCACCAGAGACTGGCCGATCTGTGAAAGATCCAACTGGCGGACCGGCAGATCGGAGGTGGTCGTCGGGCGCGGATAAAGGACAGCGGGTTCGGGCGCGGACTTGGTTGTCGAATCAATTGGCTCCATCGCGGCACCTTCCTGCTGAATGTTTGTCGCTCTCATCTGTAGCTCTCCGTGATTTTGGTTCTCTGTCTTATAAAGCTGTTGCAGCTTGAATCATTAACTTTTTGACGTGGCCCCGCCCCAGGTTCCATCGGATAGATGGGAGCACTTCGGCAGCGACACCATCACCGGCAGCTTCAGATAGGACGCCACCTCGTCGGAGTTATGCATCGTGTCGTCGCCGACCTCCACCACCAGCGCAAACAGAAGTCCTACGAGCAATCCAACCAGCACCACCGCCATATACAGCAGCAGCGGATTCGGCCTAAACGGCGTCATTGGAAGGTTTGCCGATTGGGCTACCGCGAACTGCTGCGCTTGGTCGCGTTGATCCAGTGCAGTCGTCATCGCCGCTTCCTGCTGCTGTTCCAGCAACGCGTTGTAATTCTTCAACATTTCTTCGTATTCGCTATTCAGAGCAGCAAATTCCGTTTGCACCGCCGGCACTCCGCCCACGGATCCCTGCAACTGGGTGAGCCGATCCTGGAGTTGTCGCTGACGCGCCTCCCGCGTTTTGATGTCCGAGTTCAGTGCGATCAGTTGGCTTCTCAGTTGATCGTTCATTGAAGGCCCGGTGAGTTGCGGCGTCGCTGCCAGTGCAACCGCGCTGGTTGCCTTCGGGGCGTTCTCGATCTGCACCTTCAAGGCTGCGATGTCATGTTTCAGCCGAATCACATCGGGATGTTCCGGCGTATATTTCAGCAAATCGGCGCGCAGTTCCTGCTGCTTCTGCCCCAACTCAATCTGCAGCGGCGTAGCGGATGGGAGCGTCGAGACTCCCTGGTCGCCGTTTTGTTTTACATTCAGCACAGACTGCAGGTACACGCGTTGCTGGTTCGCCTGGGTAAGAGCGTCTTCATTGGTCTGCAAAGCCGCCTGTATCTGGCTGATCGTCTGCATATTCGCCTGCGCCTGCTCCGGCAGGTTGTCAAGGTGCGACATCTTGAACGCCTGGATCTTGGCCTGCTGCGCACTCAGTCGCTGGGACGCCACGTTCAATTGCGACGTCAGAAAAGCGTACGCTCCACTAGAGCGTTCACGTCCTTCTCGCAGGTTTTCGTCCATGAATAGCTGTGCCAGCGCCTCGGTCACTTGTTGCGCCTGCTGCGGCGTGCGACCGATATAAGAGATGGTGAATGCCAGAACTCCGCCTCTGCCATCGCTCGCATCCGGCACTTCATCGATGAAAATGTCCTTGCGCATCGCGGCGATCACCCGAGCCATGCTGGCCTTCTTGCGCAGTTCTGGGTAAAGGTTGAACTTTTCGATGATCTCGGGAAATCCTGTTCCCTTCATCACCTGCAGGTTGATTTCCTCGAGGCGCGTGGCGCCGTCGCTTCGGCCAGAGGATTTTACGTAGACTGTCGGCACATTCCGCGTTGTCACCATAATTGTTGTGGTCGACTTATACGTGCGCGGAACCAGAGGAGCCAGAAGCATGCCCAGCGAAATCAAAACGACTGCGGGAACGAGGATCCAATATTTCCGCCGGTGAAGAACGGAGATAAATTCGTCGACAGACGAGGGTGGTTTGCGTTCCATTACTGGCTACCTCCATGGGTGTTTGCATTGCCTAGGTTGAATTGGATCCCGCCGCTGAACTGGTTGCGCGTATATCCACTCGATTGCTGCGCGGAGCCAAACGTAAAGGTTTGCGAAAAGAGGGAGTACAGAGCGAAAAGTTGCATCTGGCTGGTGACTTGGTAGGATACTTGCGCCGATCCCCCATAGAGGTGCCCTGCGCCGTACAACAAAGTTGCACCATTGCGGGAATACGAAGCCGCCCCGTTGAAAATCCAATGGCTACCCTCAGGCAGATAGGCGCTTCCGCTGAATGTGTCGGTCACCACAGCTGGCTCCAGCAGGTTCACCATCAGTGCCCGGCTATATCCAGCCGAGAATTGAGACTGCCGCACCTGCCGGCTGAGCGAAGCATTCACGGCGTAGCTGTTGTCATTGGAACTGCCGAATTCTGAACTGGACGACTGAATGAACAGCGGCCCGGCCCCCAGCGAGGCAGTCAACGTGGATGTCAACTGCCGTTGATAGGTAGCTTGCGCGGTTTCGGCGGACTGGTGGCCGCTCGGCGTCAATCCCTCTACGTAGATCGGGGTGACCGCGACACCGACAGCGTCGCGCGGCGTCCACTGATAGTCCACCCGCACGTCGGCTCCTGGAGTCACGAACCGCTGCGCAGTGCCTGTATTCGCTGCTGCCACGAAACTCGGCACCTCCAGAAAGTAGGCTCCCGTCAAGGTAGCGGTGAAAGTCATCTTGGCACTCATCAAATGTCGCAGGCTGAGGCTGGTGGCCACATTGGTGATTTCATAGCTGCTGTCCAGCAATTGCTGACCCGGCGAAGGCAGGATCACTCCGATTCCCCCAATGCCAAGGCTCTGGGGCAAATACTGGTTGAGGCTCAAAAAACGTGCGGCAGTCGTGCCCCATGCCATTACCGTGTGCTCTGAAAAAGAGTGATCGAGGTTCTGGAAGAAGCCCTGCGAAAGCGTATTCACGTTGGTGTATTCCGGATAGACGTAATACTGGGGCTGATAGAGCGCATAGTACCGCGTCCGGCTGCTCCGCAAGATCAATCCGGCGTTGGCGCCGAATTGTACAAACGCCGCCCCCTGCGGGTTCGCTAGGGTACCCGCAAAACTTGTGATATACCCGCCCGAGGCTGTCAGGCCCAATCCATAGCGTTGAAAAGATTGATTCTCCGCGGCAATTGCTGTCGCACCCTGATTCAATGTCAGGCTCGATCCCAGATCCTGCCCAGCCAACGGCTGATCGCCCGGATTGGTGTTCCCAATCCCAGCCGGCACCGCTTGTGCCATCACCCGGACACCAGACATCAGGTGCCAGGCGAAGACCACAACCACCGCAGCCATCGGAATGGAAATTCGAATTCTATTGAACCAGGACAACAAATTTGTCACGGGACCACCACAGTGTCGCGAGTCTGCAAAATCACATTTTCACTGCCGCGCTTGCCCTTCAGCAGGTTCTTGTATTCCACCTTGATGCGTTCCACCTGGCCGTTGGGCAGGGTGCGCAACACGTAAATCTTGTTCGGCTTCGCAAACTCCCTCAGTCCGCCTGCGGTCGCCACCGCATCAATCACGTTCATGGGAGGAATCAGTGCATAGGTTCCGGGACGAAAAACCTGGCCCAGGACGTTGATCTTTTGACTGCGAATCTCCGCCACAATGACGCTGACATCGGGATTGGTCAGAAACTTCGCAAAACGCGCTTCCAGCTCATTCTTCAATTCCGTCGGGGTCAGACCTGCCGCCTGCACGTCTCCGACCAGCGGAAGAGAAATCTTCCCGTCCGGGCGAACCGGCACGTTGCGTGAGACTTCTGGCTCATGCCAGACATTCACGGTCAGCACATCATCCGCGCCGATGCGATAGTGAGCATTCACGGATGGGGTGACTCTTGAATCCGGCCGCTCCACTGTGGTGTTGCCAGACTTGGTTTGAAACGAAGTTCCAACAGGCGCCTCGGGTGTGTTGAACAGGGTGTTGGAACTTGGAGCCTTGGCAACAGCCGGCTGCGTTTGCGCATGCAGCAAGCAACAAGTCAAGCCCACGGCTGCGGCCGCCATGGTGAACTGGGACAATCGAGACAACATTCCTTTTCCTTTCATCATTGGTTCTCCTGGGGGGAACACGCGTCAGAATGTGCCTGACGCAACCGGGGCAAGCCGGCGTCCTTGATCTTGTAGAGCAGCGCTCGATAGCTGATATCCAGCGATTGCGCCGTCTTGCGGCGATTCCAGCGGTGCTCGTTCAAGGCGCGCAGAATAATCTGCCGTTCCATCATCCGTACCGCGCGTTGCGTCTGGATGCGCAGCGGAAGATTCCCATCCGGAATGAAGACTCCTTCTGTCGAGGCCGACTCGCTTTCGTTCAGCGCTTCCACGATGGCCTGCTCGTTGCCCAGCACCACGTAGCGCTTCACCAGGTTCTCCAACTCGCGCACATTGCCCGGCCAGCGATACGCCTCCAGCAGCTTTAGAACTGATCCGGAAAGCGGGGCCAGCGTGCGTCCGAACTTCAACTCATAGTGGCGAAGGAAATGCGTCAACAATAAGGCCACATCGGAACGATGGTCGCGCAGCGGCGGCAATTCGATGGAAACGACGTTAATGCGATAGAACAAATCTGAACGGAAACGACCCGCTTTGATGTCCGCCTGCAGGTTGCGATGGGTCGCGCAGATCAGCCAGATATCGACTGCCCGCTCCTCCGTGCCACCCAGCCGGCTGAAGCGGAAATCCTGCAGCACCTGCAGCAACTTCGCCTGTACCGACGCATCGAGATCCCCAATTTCATCCAGGAACAGCGTCCCGTTCTGGGCCTGGTCCACTTTGCCGCTGCGGGTGTGATTGGCTCCCGTGAATGCGCCCGCCTCATACCCGAACAGTTCGCTCTCAATCAGGGTGTGCGGCAGGGAGGGACAATTCACCTGCACAAACGCACGATCCCGCCGCCCTGAGAGCATATGTAGATTCTGTGCAACAACGTTTTTTCCGGTGCCGCTCTCGCCGGTGATCAGCACTGGCATTCCCGCCGTCGCGGCCAGTTGCACCTGGTGACGTATTGCGGCCATTGCCTGGGAATCTCCCAGAAGGGCGGGCATCGGTGCGAAAGATGGTGAAATCAATTGCATGATTTTTCGATTCGCGCTCTATCCTGCACGTTCGACGCCAAACGAATTCACCGACATCCCCGAACAAAAAATGAGGCTCCGGTGACAGCCGCCAGCCGTTTCGAATCAATGCACTGCAGCCCTGTCGAGTTGTTTGCGAATTCGCTTGCCGACCACCCGACAAATCATTGACATTTGCAGGTGCAATACCTTTCGCTCCCCGTTCCGACTCCTCGCATAGGAACTTCCCTTCGCAATAGGTAAAAGTTTTCACACCCATCAGAAGCATGCGCGGTCTGGCAAATTTCGACCAACCTCGGTCAAAATTTTCGACGCGATCTCAGAATTTCCTGATTAAGGAACGCAATCGGACATCGTAACCAACAAGTAACGCCACCTCGACATTGGTTACTTTCAGCAGTACTCGCGTTTCGGTTACTAAAAGTCTGTTGTCAAACGTGCGTAGAACATGCAGAATCAGCAGTGTGATCAGGAGAGAGACTTGACGCGCAGCGAACGTGGCGACGGTCTCAAGAGGGTGGGACGATCCTTCGACGTGGCATGGCAACAGCCTCGCTTGGTGACGCTCATCACCCCTTTCCAAGGTTCATGCCTTAGAACGACGGGTGAGTATTCGACGGGCAACAGTATCGATGTAGGACGCATCCATGCAGGGTATCGCAAGATGCGCTGTAACTTGGTTCCTGATAGCACGAAATTCATTTACAATCGGTGGGCAGTATTCACACATTATTGATGTTCCTTTGATCCACTGCTTCACTTCTGTCTGGGATTCTCGAATCAAGAGTGATGAGAAGCAGGTTTCGCCTGTTTTTACACCAATCCCCCAGACAATGTTTGTTCGCCATAGGTACGTAAGTATCGATGCAGTTGCAACCTACAGGGTGGTGTCTGTGAATCAACGATTGCGCGTAGTCCTTGTCGAAGACGAAGTTCCAGTTCGCGGCTACGTGCAGAATTTGTTGGAATGCCTCGACTGCAGCGTCAATTCACTGCCGGTCATCGACGTCGCCGAAACTTGCCGCGCCGCCGTTGCTGCCGATCTGGTGCTGATTGACACCACGCTGCCCGGGGTCAGCCTCGAAACCATTCTGATCAAGTTGCGTCAGCAGTTTCCCAATCTGAGCGTCGTGCTTCTCATTCCTGCCGGCAATCGTTCTGGATTTCTTTCCGCTGCCCGCGAAGGCGTCTACGACGTATTGCCCAAGCCGTTCCTCAAACATCAGTTGGATTCCATGCTGCGCCGCGTTCGCGATCGTGTTCTCAGTTCCCAGGTGCAAGCTACGAAAAGCTCCATCATTCGTGAAGAGCTTGGCAACGGGACCTTTTTCCTGGCCGCCACGCCCGCTATGAAAAAGATTTACGACCAGGCTGCCGCCATTGCCCACGCCGACATTCCCGTGCTGATTACAGGTGAAAGTGGTGTCGGCAAAGAGGTCGTTGCCCGCCTGATCCATCGCTTGTCTCGCCGCTCCAATGAAGAGTGGCTCAAGATCAATTGTGCTGCCCTGCCTGTCGACCTGCTGGAGAGCGAATTGTTCGGCTACGAGGCCGGTGCCTTTACTGGCGCTACCAAGTCCAAGCCTGGCAAGTTCGAAATGTGCGATAAGGGAACTCTGTTGCTGGACGAAATTGGTGAAATGAGCCCGCAACTGCAAGCCAAGCTGCTGCACGTGCTGCAGGACGGTACCTTCTCGCGACTGGGTGGCCGCGGAGAAAAACAAACCAACGCCCGCATCCTGGCCGCCACTAACATTGACATTCAAAAAGCGCTCGTCGAAAAAACCTTTCGCGAGGATCTCTACTACCGGTTGAGCACCTTCATCCTGCACATTCCGCCGCTGCGCGAACGTCGCGAGGAAATTCCCTACGTGCTCACCCAAATGTCGCAGCAATTAGCCCTGACCCACGATCTGGAGCCGATCCATTTCTCGCCCCAGATGATCGCGGCATGCGTCGCCTATCACTGGCCCGGCAATCTCCGCGAACTCGGCAATTTCGTCAAACGCTACCTGGTGATTCGCGATGAACCGGCCTCTTTGGCCGATCTCGAGTCGAAAATCCCTGGCTACTACCTGCCTGTTCCAGAGCGGAACAGTATGGTGACTGCCACCACCAGCCCCGATCTCAAGTCCATGGTTCGTGGCTTGAAAGATCAGGCGGAAATGCAGGCCATTCGCGACACCCTGGCGGAGACCAAGTGGAACCGCCGTATCGCCGCGAACCGGTTGAACATCAGCTACAAGGCTTTACTCTACAAAATCCGGCAATATAATCTGTCGTCGCCTGCACAATCCGCGTAAACTGCAATCCTGCTTGCTCTCTTTGCCTGCCTCGGATGCTACACTTAATCCTTTTATTGAATAGGTTCAGTTATGCTTCATAACGTCGTCGTGAATCTCAAGAGTTCGAACGTTCTGTACGGCTATTACCGCACAGACGGCGACTCCGAGGATCCAAGCGCGATTCCCACCGATCTACCGGTCACCATGACCATCGAACCGCAAGACGGGGGCCCAGCCGTGACCTTTCGACTGGAGGACGCCAAGGCGGTTTTCTTCGTCAACACCTTCGCCGGCAGTCCCACGCAGCAGGACGTGCGCTTCTTCGACTCGCTCTCCATTCAGCCCTACCTCTGGGTCAGACTGGCGTTTCAGGATGGAGAAATCATGGAAGGCCGCGTTTCGAACGATATTGCTCTGTTGACGAAGAATACGTTTCAGCTTTTTCCCGTGGATGAGCTGACCAACAATCGCAGCCTCTTCGTCCCGAAGACATCGCTCAGCAGTTTCCACATCATTGGCCTTCTGGAGGCGCAGGGCTCCCAGCGGGATGTCGCCTGACGCCTCGATTCATTCGTTTTTCATCTCACCTGCCGTGGTGAGTCAGCCAGGGGATACGGCGACCGCCGAGTCCCTTTCGCATTTCATATTTTCGTCACCAATTCCATTCGGTTCCATCCTCCCTCAGACTACAAACGCGGTGTAGAAGATGGGTAAACTATGGGCCTTCCCGCACCTCACAGTGCAAATTCCTGCACATAACAAGGGGCGTTGCACCGTCCCCTCCCCGTAGAATCCATCAGAATCGCCCGTCCAGCGTCATCTGCGTCGCAATCGGTTTGGCCCCGCAGTTGCAATCCTCTTGGTTGAGCACACTCCCACCGCTCACCGTTGAAGGGACGTTCATGAACCACGTAGGGTCATCCGTGCTGGGGAATTCCACCGTCATTCTGGTGATCGTCGCAATCGTTGCCGCCGCACTGAATCTCGCTTTCGCGCACTCACTGCACTTCGAACCACTGGGTCTGCTTGGGTTTGGCCTTTTCTGTCTTGGCTATGCCGGAATTATTCCTTTGCTTTCAAGACGTGCCGGTGCCAACGACGAATCTGTCTCGTCGCAGTCGGCGCAGAAGCCCCTCATCGGGCCGTCCATCATCACCCGCTACAGCGTCGTGTCCAAGCGTTCTTTCGACAACAGCGCGGCGCGCCCCTGCCATGCACTCACCATCGACCTGGAGGATTATTTTCACACCGAGGTCGCCTCTCAAGGCATTTCCTTTTCCGACTGGGAACACCAGCCTTCCAGGATTGAACCCAGCACACACCGCTTGCTGGACCTGCTGGATCACAATCAGACTCAAGCGACGTTTTTTGTGCTCGGCTGGGTGGCGCGGCGTTATCCGCGGCTCGTTCGCGAGATCCGCCAGCGCGGCCATGAAATCGGCTGCCACAGCCTGGATCACCAACTGGTCTATCGCATGAATCCGAACCAGTTTTATGAGTCCACCGCCACCGCGAAAGAATTGATCGAGTCGGTGATTCAGGAGCCCATCTTCGGCTATCGCGCACCGAGCTTCTCGATTACCCCGGGTTGCGAGTGGGCGTTCGACGCGCTCGCCAAGCTCGGCTTCAGGTATGACTCCAGCGTTCACCCTGTCAACCATCCAACCTACGGCAATCCTACGGCGCCTCGCAGCGCGTATCCGGTAGCCCACGGGCAACTGATGGAGTTTCCCATTGCCACGTGGAGAGTTGCCGGACGCAACCTGTCTGTCGGCGGCGGTGCATATCTGCGCCTGCTTCCCTTCCAATACATTCAGCGCGGCCTGTCGGCCTGGGAGAAAGATATGAAGTCTCCAGCGATACTCTACCTGCACCCGTGGGAAATCGATCCCTACCAGCCCCACATTCCACTGTCGTTTCAATCCACCGTCCGTCAAACCTGGGGAACGACCCTGATGGAGGACAAACTGCAGCGCTTGCTCAACCAGTTTCAATTTGCTCCCGTGCGGGTCACCCATAAAGGCGTTCTCGAAGGCAAAGGCTACCCGCCCCGGCAATCCACGTTCCAGATTGCAGAAGCAGTAGCAGTAGCGCAGGTGGTGGGATGACCAGCGACCCGAAAGCATCACAGCCGTCGAATTCATTCGATTTTACTGGCGCGGCCATCCGTCACGTCATTCATCCCCTGTGGGCAAAAGTTAACCACCCGGCTTTTGCTAGATATCTGCGGGAGTTTGAGCAGAACCAGTATTTGCACCCGGATGATTTGCGCAAGCTGCAGATGCGTCTCCTGCGGCAACAGCTGATCGATGCCTATCGCTACGTCCCTTTCTATCGTCATCGCATGACAGAAGCGGGCCTGACCCCGCTCGACATTCGCACCCATGAAGATCTGCCCCTGCTGCCAGTGCTAACTAAACGCGATATTCAGGATCACCAGGATCTGCTGGTCTCCAGCAACATTCCGCCGAACAAGCGCAAGCAGAATCAGACCGGGGGTTCCACCGGCAGCCCGCTGCAATTTTTTGTCGACGTCGAACGTTTTGATTCGCGCATGGCCAGCACCGTACGACATAATTCGTGGGCCGGCTTGCGTATCGGCGATTGGTACGCGCATCCATGGGGCTCGCGGTTCGATTTGGGCGACCACCCAGACCCGAACCCGGCATGGCGGCAAAAATTTCTCTACCGGAGTCTATCGCTGCACACCGCTGCGGTCAGCGAAGAAGCGATGATGCGGTTCGTCGAGGTTCTCCGTCGCTATCGGCCGAAGTACATGGTGGCCTATGCTCAATCGGCGGTTCGGTTCGCGGAATTCTGCAATGCCAACAAGATCCATGACATCACGTTCGACTCCATGATCGTCAGCGCCGAGATGCTGCTTCCCGGCAAACGAGGAATCCTGGAAGAAACCTTCCGCGGCAAGGTGTTCGATCGCTATGGCTGCCGCGAAGTCAGCGTCATTGCCAGCGAATGCGAATATCACAGCGGCCTGCACGTCAATGCCGACGCTCTAATTGTCGAAGTCGAACCTGCTCCAAACCTTCCTTCCGGAATGGGCCGGGTCCTGGTCACGGATTTGTTGAATCGTTCGATGCCCCTGATTCGCTATGAAATCGGCGATCTTGCCAGCCTCGACACCGAGGTGCGTTGTCCCTGCGGACGATCGCTGCCATTGATTGGAAACATTCAAGGTCGCACCTCGGACTTTTTACGCCTTCCCAGCGGTCGAATGATCGCCGGACCGTCGCTGGCACTGCTGGCCGCGGATATGCGCGATGTGCGGCAGGTCCAGTTCATCCAACGCGATCCAGCTCATGTCACTTTAAAAGTCGTTGCTGGTAACGGTTACAGCCAACGCACCGAAGAAGAACTTCGGCGACGCATGCAGCCTTATCTGGAACAAGAGAGCAGCCTCACGATTGTGACCGCTGACTCGATTCCCTCCGAGCCTTCCGGGAAATACAGATTCGTAAAAACCATTGAAGATACGGAAGCCCCGGCGGCCTTGAGCCGCTAAAGGAAAGCATCTATGGGAATACTGCATACACATTTGATTCTGCCTTTGACCGAACCGGAGCGACATGCTGGTCTACCTGGCCGCCTGCGCCAGATTAAACAGTTTGAACGAATGTCCGAACGACAACAGCGCAAACTCCAGCAGGATCGTCTGCGAAGATTGCTGGAGCATGCGTATACCACGGTGCCCTTTTATCGCAGGCAGTTTGATAGTGCCGGCTTTCATCCTCGTGAAGCCCGCGTCGATCATCCGCTGCCTTTGCCGGTATTGACTCGCGAAGATCTTCGAACAGCCGCCACCTGGCTCGTCTCTTCGGCCGTTCCTGCCGACAAACTTCGGGTCGCCATCAGCGGGGCCACCCATCGCATGCCAACTCGTTTTCACCGAGACGTCGAAGGCATCCGCGACAAAGTTGCACTCAAGATGAAGCTGGATGAGTGGGCCGGATTCCGCGCTGGCGACAGCGCCATGATGCTTTGGGGATCCGTCTCCGACGCCGCCAGAGAATTCAATTGGAGATGGCGCGTCTATGAAGGCGTCTTCATGCGCCAAACCCCGCCGCCTCCCGGAGTCGTCGGGATCGAAGTACTGGAGAAATGGCGTTGGCGGTATGAGAAACAGCGTCCCAAAGTTCTGTACGGCCGCGCCACCGTTCTCGCCGCATTCGCGGGCTATTTACGGGAACGCGGCATCACCCACCGGCCCAACGCCGTCATCTCCACTGCAGAAGTCTTGAGCCTGCCGCATCGCCGGCTGCTCGCCTCGGTCTTCAAAAGTGCGCCATTCAACTACTATGGCCGTCGGGATGTCGGAATGATTGCTGCGGAATGTTCCGAGCATGAGGGATTGCATTTTCATCCCTGGGGTTCGTTTGTCGAATTCGACCCGATCGCTCAATCACCGGATGGACCTGTCTACCGTCTGCTGGTCACAGACCTGCTCAACTATGGTCAGCCGTTTATTCGCTTCGACACGGGCGACTGCGTCACGCTCACCGAACAAAGTTGCAGTTGTGGACGATGGTTTCCATTGGTCGGAAAAATTGTTGGACGACTCGAGCAAGGCGCGATCATCGCCAACGGCGCTGTCGTTCCCAATATCACGTTCCATGATCCGCTGAACCCGATGAAAGCTCCCGTTCAGCCTGTCCTTGCGTTGCCTGAGAGACCAAAACGTACCCTCAGCCGGCCGCGTCAGAAAAAAGACGCAATGTCCGCCTGAGCTCGATTGAGCGAACCGGTCACACGCCGCGCTCCCAATGCCGCTGTCCAGCGTCGTTGCCGATCCACGATTTGATCGGTTCGTGCAAGTTGATTTTGAGGATTGAAGATGAGTTTCTTCCATACACACCTGCTGTTGCCATTGGCCGAACCCGAGCGTCATGCCGGCCTCGCTCGGCGCATGCGGGAGATTCGTCGGTATGAGCGGATGTCGGAAAAGGACCAGTGCGCGATCCAGCAGCAACGACTGGAACGTATCCTGACTCACGCCTATAACACCGTTCCGTTCTACCGGCAGCGGTTTGACGATGCCGGCTTCAAACCTTCCGACGCGCGTGTGGACCGCCCATTACCGCTTCCTATACTGAAGCGTGACGATCTGCGCGAGGGTGGAGAATCTCTTCGCTCGAACACATATCAGCTGAAGGATCTGCGCCAGGCCGGTAGTAGCGGCACTACCAGCACTCCGATCCAGTTTTATCGCGACATCGAAAGCTTGCGCGACAAAAGCGCGATTCAAATGCAACTCAATTCCTGGGCCGGGTTCGATCAAGGCGACCGTGTTCTGCTGATGTGGGGTGCGCATCGCGACTTGGTCAGCCATCCCAGCTGGCGCTGGCGGTTTTATGAAGAAACCCTGCTCCGCCGCATACCCGCTCCCAGCGGCATGATTAACGATGAAATTCTGGAGCGCTTCCGCGAACGCTATGAGTCGCTGCGCCCAAAGGTGCTCTACGCCTACTCCACCGTTCTGGCAGCCTTTGCAGCTTATATCGTGAAGCACGGTATGAAACACCGCCCGGCAGTGATCATCGCTACCGCAGAAGTCATGAATGACGAAAATCGCCGCCTCATCGAGGCTACCTTTGGCATCCCCGTCACGATGCACTACGGCAGCCGCGAGTTGGGAATGATTGCGTCCGAGTGCTCGCAGCACAACGGACTGCATTTCCATCGATGGTCCTCTTACATCGAATTCGATCCCATTGGAGACACCCCCGATGGTCCCGCGTATCGCCTTCTCATCACCGACCTGTTGAATTACGGACAACCTTTCATCCGCTACGACACCGGAGATTGCGTCACTTTAGGTTCGCAGCAATGCGCCTGCGGTCGTCCATTTCCATTGGTCAGCAAGATTCTGGGTCGAGTCTGCGAGGGCATCGTCATGCCGGATGGCGGCATTATTCCTGGCATCACACTCGGCACCCAGATGGCCCAGATGGGGCACACGTTCCGCTCCATCGCACAAGTTCAGTTTGTGCAGAAAACTCTGGAACACATTCACCTGCGGTACGCAGTCAAGGGAGATCAGACATCGAAGCAGTCCGAGCTTTCCTCCATCTGCACCGCCATCGACGCCTTGATGAACCAGCCCATGAACTGGTCGCTCGAACAGGTGGCCGACATTCCTCGCGAGCGCTCTGGCAAAATACGCCTCTGCGTTTCGGAGCTTCCGCCGCCCGAATCCTCGGTCGCCAATTCCCTGTTGACGCCCCAATAACCGTCGCCTCAACCGCGACCTGGACAATAACCAAAACACGATCTCAACTGCCAGCTAAATTCGACGGAAAGATCGTCAACAAAACGACCGTTATAGATCCTGGCCCGATACGGCCATCTGTCACCCGCGCACGCTTTGACCAGTTCAGAGCGGCTGGTTTCGGCAGTGCCCTGCCCAGTAAAAGCTGACATGCACCAGGCAAAAACGGCCACTCGCGGTGAGTGGCCGAATTTCCTATATCTTACTTATTCTATTATATTTATGTGGAGCCGACGATCGGACTTGAACCGATGACCTGCTGATTACGAATCAGCTGCTCTACCAACTGAGCTACGTCGGCGTTTTTAGAATCAATAACTTGCAGGCAGTACCAAAAATCAGGTCGATGATGGCCCATCGAAATAGATATTAGTTTAGCCCCAATCCAAGCGGCCAACTCAATATCATAGCCATCGTTATAAGCAAGGGTACCATCCGCCAGAGACAGACCGCAACGGGCTGCAATTGGGTTCAGCCAATCATCTTAGCGGGCCAGCCCCCATACAATTCTGGCAACGACAACAATCACGGTGCAGCTGACTGCTGTCCACTTCTTCATTCTGATAAGCGACTCTGGCTCAATTTCTTCTAACTCATCTTGCGTGCTGCGATGGAATATCATCACTCGTCCTCTGCATCCACTACACCATCTCCTGCAAAAGAGTGGAAGTGACTGCTGTCACAAGGTGTGGGCGACTGGAGCACGACCGCACGTCAATGCACGGACAGTCGGCGAAACCCATCGGCAATTCCACCGTCAGACTTTGAGGAATATTTTCTTTCTGTAGAGAATCGCCACGGGGACAAAACATATGGCGACGATACTGATCGAATATGCCAACGACGCCAGATGATACGACGGTATCCGCGAAAAAAAGTGCGTGAACATATACTCACTCGGGTTGACCATTGTCGTACCTGTGTGGAAGTAGATTGCATGCAACGTGGAGGACAGAAGTTCGGAGAAAACATACGCTGTGATGGCATTCATTCCAAACACAAGCCAAATATAGGTCCAGCCTGTTTTCCAATTCTTAATATCGATCGCCCAATAGCATATCGAGAGCGCGACCAACGCGATGCCAGCGGCGAACAGCACGTACGAACTGCTCCAGAGATTCTTGTTGATGGGAAACCAGAGTCCCCAAACCTGCCCGAGAAGGATGCCGAGAATTCCGGCTGCCAACATTCCCCACGCCTTGATCGAAGGACTGCGTTTGCACCGCAGCCACATCGCTGTCAGCATTCCGAGCAAGGTTGTCGCCACTGCGGGAATGTCGCTCAACAATCCCTCGGGATCGCGCACGCCACGATACAGCCGACCCGGAAAGACATGTCGGTCAATGTATGCGCCAAGATTGCGGGTGGGATCGAACAGCGGAATATCTCGACCTGGCATGCCAAAGCCCGGCACCGGAACCCACCGCAATAGAACCCAGTAACCGAACAAAGCCAGCACGATCAACACGATTTTGCTGGCAGGGCGACGATCGAGAAGATAGAAAATACTCGCGATCAGAAAACAGATTGCGATCCTCTGCAGCACTCCATAGATCCGCAGAGTCGCCAGCGGGAAATGTGGGAAACCGTTGACGAGCAAACCGAGCGCGAACAAGATAGAGGCTCGCCGGAATGTGTGGAGAAGAAGAGAAGATTTCGAGGCACCGCGGCTCAAGCGCGATTCAAAAGAAAAAACAATGGTCACACCGACGAGGAATAAAAAGGTTGGAAAGACGAGATCGGTCGGGGTCCATCCATTCCATTCGGCATGTTCCAACGCCGGAAATGGGTCATTGGAATAGCCATTGTTCACCAGGATCATGAATGCAATTGTGATTCCGCGCAGCACGTCCACGGAAACCAGGCGATTTGTGGGAATACGAGACACTCTCGACGCGGCGACGACAGTCGGAGTCTGCTCTTCACGGATCAACATTTCGCTTCAACGTATCACCCCATGGAACGATGGTCAATCGTAACTGCTGGTGGGCCATAGCTTCACGGGGCTGCCGGTGGTGTCCTTATACTTGGCGCGCAAGTCTTTCAGTTGCGCGACCAGATCTTCCGCGACCGACTGATAGCCGGGATGCACTTTGTAACCCGACCACTCGAACAGATTTTCCATCTCGTCGGGGTCCTTTTCCAGATCGAATAATTCCCACTCATTCACTGTGTAATAGCTGATCAGTTTATAGCGGCTGGTGCGAATTCCATAGTGCGGCAACACCCAGTGCGGAGGAGCAAATTCGTAATAATGGTAGTAGAAGGAAGTTTGCCAGTCTGACGGCGCGCTCCCCTTGAGAAGCGGCGAGACACTGCGGCCCTGCATATCCTGGGGAACAGGCAGACCGGCCAAATCGAGAGCCGTAGGTGCGTTGTCAATATTCACGACCCAATCCTTGCTGACGCTGCCTGGCTGGACGTGACCTGGATAACGAATCATCCATGGAACTCGAATCGCCTGTTCATACATAAAGCGCTTATCAAACCATCCGTGATCGCCGAGAAAGAATCCATGGTCCGCCGTATACACAATGATCGTGTTCTCTGCCAGTCCGGACTTGTCCAGATAGTCCAGAAGCCGGCCCACATTGTCATCCTGAGAACGCAGCGTACCCAGGAAATGCTGCATGAATTTCTGGTAGTTCCACTGTTTGCGCTGGCGCTCCGTCAGCTCTTGCGGCGGATTGAAGTCCGGCATTTCTGCGATCCGCATCCTGGCTTCTCTCGCGGGAGCCGCGCGCATGGAATAGTCGTCGTAGAAGGTGCCGGGCTCTGGAATACGAGTGTTGTCGTAGATATGTTCGTATTTGTGCGGAGGGTCAAACGGACGATGATCGTTAAAGAATTGCATCATCATGAAGAACGGCTGCGTGAACTGCTTCATTCCCTCGATCGCAAAATCCGTCATATTGTCGGTGATGTATCCGGGATAGCTTTTCTCGTGAATCTCGTTACTGCCCAGGCTTGTATTTCGCAGATATCCGTTTGGATCGTAGTACGGTCCGCCGGCGCCCCGCTTGAAGACAAAATAATCAAACCCTGTCTCACCGGGATTCGCTGGCAGATGCCACTTCCCTACCATTCCCGTCTGATATCCATTGCGCTTGAATATCTTTGCAATCGTTTCCTGCGACGCATCGAAGCTGGGACTCGTCATTCCCGCCGTTGTTTCGCCGGGGTTGGAGATCATTCCATTCAGGTGGTCATATTTCCCTGTCAGCAACGTGGCTCGACTGGGTGCGCATAGCGCATTGGTCACGAAGCTATTTTCAAACCGCATCCCTTCGTTGGCAATCCTGTCGATGTGCGGAGTCTGTATGAGCTGGCTTCCGTAGCAACTCAGAGCCTTGAGGGGAATGCCTTCTCCTGTAATCCACAGAATGTTAGGCCGGGTCGAAGAACGGCTGGATGGGGGACCATTAGGGACGCGAACTGGAGAAACCGGTACGTGCGAGTTCGTCTGGCCAGAAAGAAACGCCGGTGTTATCGCCGAACCCAACACAGCGCCGCCCATTCGCGCCAGGGCTTCTCTGCGAGTGATCGGATTAGGTTTTTCGCTCATCTCGACTCCTAATGTACGTGCCATGTTTTCGTGTGCCCGCAGCGCTGCCCTTCCAGCTATGATCGTTCGCGCAAGTTTGGACGAAGCGCCAGCGATCCATCTTCATTCAACTTCTGGAGACAGGCCCACTGTACAGGATACCGGACACCTTTCACTTCGATTTCGGCGGATAGCTTCAGCCCTTTCCAATCGACTCCATTGGGGAGCACAAATTGCGCTTGACGAATTTTTCCCGGCAAAGGATATCCAGGATCCAGGCTGCCGCCGACCTTGACCTTGCCATCGTCGCTGGCCACCGTCACGCGAAGCGCTCCGGGAACGCCGGCAACTCCATCATTGGCAAAACCGACGATCAGGCCTTGATGATCGCCGTCCGTATATTGCCAGATAAACGACGGCCGCACTCGATATCCGATGGAACGATTGATGTGGTCAATGGCATTCGGAGAGCGATGATAATAATCCAGAATATTCTCCGCGCTGATGTTGTGGAAATTCCACAGTGACCAATAGTTTGCACCCACATCGATGACATGCTCGATTTCGCTATCGCTGTGGGAGATTGGCTCCTTCGTCGTCGGAATTTTGGACAGATGGCCGGGCAGCGCAATTTCGACAACGGCGCCGACCCACGGGGGTCGATTGCTGATGCTTTCAATCTGCATGTTCTCGATAAAGATCGTGTCCGTACGCAGCCAGTTGGCGCTGCGTACGGTGCGATCGACAAGGTCGGAATTTCCCACGCGACTGAAATCCGGTTGCGTATTGGTTGCAAGTGGAGTCCTGGTCCAGCAAGCCATCTGTACATCCAGCATGTGAATCCAGGTGCGTTCCGCCGTGGCATAATCCGGGAACGGATTATTTGTATATGGCCATGTATGCCCCTCGCCCCAGAAACCATACATAAAGGTGTCCATGAATTCGACTTGCGAATTGCCATCCAATTCGGCAGCTAGCAGCTCATTCAGTTCACGATAGGCCGCCTGAAAATTGGGATCATCATAGCGAGGTTGAAGATGAGCTTTGCGATAACGAACCTCATTGGTATTTCCCTGCCACTCTCCGGCCAGCTTCACCATGGGAACTTTATCTACGAGAAAATCCGGCAGAACCGATCCCGCAATGTCGGGGTCGCTCATCATCACGCGAAAGCCGATGCGCTTTTTGTACTTGGCCGCCATTTCAAAGGTGATCTTCCAGTAATCGGCAAAATCCAAACGCCCCCTCTGTTGCTGCACGTCACGCCAGGGTACGCGGATGTAGAGCTTTTGGCCTAAGGGAAGGCTGGCGAGCGCCTCAATGGCTTGTTCAAGATTGTCAGACTTGATTTCGTCGCGGCCCAGATCTCCCGAGATATAGGTCATGAGACCTTTGCCAAAGTTAGGAACAATTTCACTGGACCGTGTGGTTGCCATCACTACGTCGTCGGTCGGAATCACCTTCTCTGGCGGATATTGCGGAAATGGACCCTGGTTGAGGCGGTCAGTGATTGCTGGCCCGGAACCAAAGTCGTACTTACCCCAATTATGGGCGGGAACAAATGCACTGGCGGGTCGGGCCGCGGCTCCTCCCGCGATGCCGGCAATGGCTGCCGATTTCAGGAACATTCTTCGATTCACGGTCATTCATTGCCTCGCTTTCGATACAATGCGCTGCGCCCCCACTATACTGATCGGAAGAAATAGAAACAAGTCGGAGCCTGCGAATGGGCCGCTTTTCTGGTGCGGCGAAAAATTACCGCCTGGCAGCTTACGGGGCTTGGTAACAGCTATCCGTGGCGCGTACCATATGCCCACAGCAACTTGAAAGCCACGGAACATGCAAACCATGAACTCTCCGCATTGCACTTGACAAGCGCAGGATGGAAAGTTAAAAGGGTGGAGTCCGTAATAAAACGAAATTTTGCTCGCCGCTTGCAAGCAAGTTAAAGGAGACTCCCTTTGAACTATCGATGCACGAACCTAGCGATGCTGGCTTTCTGTCTGTCCGTAAGTGTGAGTTTGTACGCCGCAGTTTCACGGAACGCTTCCCTGTACGTGTCGACCCATGGGAGCGATTCCAATCCGGGGACAAAGGAAAAGCCCTTTCTGACGGTGCAGCACGCGGCGGATGTCGCGAAGCCCGGAAGCACGATATACATTCGCGGCGGAAAATATTGCGAGCGACTGGCTGTCACATCCTCCGGCAATGCGACCCAGGGATACATCACATTTCGCAGCGAACCGGGTGAGACGGCCGTGTTGGATGGGAGTTGTCTGACTCCCGAGGTTGGCGACAGTCCCATGGTCGCGCTGCGCAACGTGAGCTATGTGAAAATCGAGCGTCTTGAGATTGGCAACTATCGAACCGCCGATCCCACTCGCGTTCCCGCGGGCATTCGTGTCTACGGCCACGGTTCCCATATCGAGATTCGAGACAATAATGTCCACAATATTGAGCAGACCTATCCAGGGCGGGAAGGTCCCGGCCGCGGCGCCAACGGATTCGGTATTGCCGTGTATGGCACGGACGCCACGAGTCCGATCACCGCCCTAATCGTCGACGGAAACGAGGTTCACAACCTGCAGACAGGATCGAGTGAATCGCTGGTCTTGAATGGCAACGTAACGAATTTTCAGGTCACGCGGAATCGAGTTCACAACAATAACAACATCGGCATCGACATCATCGGATTTGAGCACACGGCTCCGGGTCCTCGCGTGGATCGCGCACGCGATGGAGTGGTCGCCGAAAATCATGTGTACGACATCACATCCCGGGGCAATCCCGCGTATGGAAACGACGCCAACTCCGATGGCATTTACGTCGATGGCGGCACACGCGTGGTGATTGAGCGCAACATTGTGAACAATGTAGATTTTGGAATTGAATTGGCCAGCGAACATTTTCATCGCGATACCAGCCACATTATCGCGCGCAACAATTTGATTTACTCCTGCCACACGGCTGGCATCTCGATTGGCGGATACGATGAGAAACGCGGAAGCACGCATGACACCGTCATCGTGAACAACACGCTATATAAAAACGACAGCTGGCACACCGGCACCGGTGAGATTCAGATGCAGTTCTACCTGCGCAATAACATTTTCAAGAACAACATCGTCTACATCGGCGACTCGGATCGAGTGCTGAGAAGTCGATCTGGCCGCATGGACCCCAATACGCCGACGGTAACCTTTGACCACAATCTGTATTACTCCCCTGCCGGCGCGAAGGCGGTGAAATGGTCCTTGGATGGCAAGGACTACGGGAGCTTTCAAGAATACGTCAAAGCCACGGGCGACGATCGCGATTCTAAATTTGCGAATCCTGAATTTGTGGCTCCAGCGGCGCACAACTTTCACTTGCAAAAGGATTCCCCGGCCATTGGCAGCGGCGTCAACCTGGGTAAGGATATTGTTGGCAGTGAGGATCTTGACGGCAACGCAAGATGCACGAACGGCAAGATCGATCTAGGGTGCTACGAAACGCGTTAGAGAAATTGTCTCGGCTTGACCGGGAATGGAGGCAGCGCGTTGTGGGGTGGCGATGCTTTTACATGCGAGTCGCCGAGTCTCGCAAAAAAGCTCGCTATTGCTTCTTCGCCACAGGTTCGAACACAACTATGCTTTCGCTAATTCTGCCTCAATAGCTTTAATCAATGCAGAATCATCCGGCGCGGTGTTGGGTGCAAACCGAGCGACCACTTTGCCGTGACGGTCGACCACGAACTTTTCGAAATTCCAAAGAAGTTCTGGCTCCGGATTCGGCTCGATTCCATATTTCTTCAAGTCTTCCCCGAATGGCACGTCGGACGTGCTGATCGCCTTGGGCTGCGCCGCGATCAGCTCTTTGTACAACGGATGTTTTGCTTCGCCCACCACCGTGATCTTTTCGAACATGGGAAAATCGACGCCATAGTTGGTGGTGCAAAAGCTCTGAATGTCGGCGTTGGAGCCCGGTTCCTGACTCTTGAAATCGTTGGCGGGAAATCCGGCGACGATCAGACATTGATCGCGGTAGGTTCGATACAACTTCTCGAGACCTTCATATTGCGGTGTCAGTCCACACTTCGATGCGACGTTGAGGATGAGAAGAACTTTGCCGGCATACTCGCCGAGGGTAGTGGCTTCGCCGGTAATGCGGCGCACAGGAATTTCCTGGATGGGTGTGCTCATGATGTCTCCCAGTTTATAGGAGTCCTACGGTAGCAGTAGACACCCATCACGCTCTTATTTGGTTGCGATCATCAATCCGGCGGGCAAAACCGCAAGGATGACCTGAGACAAGCAAATTATTTCGCTGGTTGAGGGCCAACGCCCGCTGGTATCTCCGCTGCCTTTGCGCTGCGAAACAATCCATACCGTTTCAGCATCACCAACCACAAAACGACGGCGCCAAGAAAGAGCACGAGGAACAGCGGAAATACAGACCACTGGGTGTGAACAACCAAGCGCTCGGGATGATAATAGGGCTTCAAATAGGCATCACGAAGGATATCTCGAATGATGCACATAATAAGGATTATGACGGCCATGAGACTTGGCACATAGTACGCGGCTACGCGGATATTCTCTTTCCGCAAGGCGTCAGACATCATAAATATCGCGGCGCTCGCGCCGAAAACTGCCACGAGCAGAAGCGTCGTCGCCACAGGATTCTCACCCGTAAAAAGCATGAGCATTTCTCGTGGAAGGCTGACCAGGAACCAGACTCCCACGAGAAATTGCGCCATGGTGGC
Organism: Acidobacteriota bacterium; assembly: GCA_021793595.1. The sequence continues at coordinate 6,439 of JAJYSL010000008.1, read as the reverse complement.
ATACACAAAAGCTTTGCCACCAAACTGCAATACCTGACGGGCGTACTCGCGATCTCGCTGCCAATTCGCCAGCGCCACAAAGACGAGAAGAAGTCCGCCCACGGCCACTGCGGCGGTGAAGAAGTGCAGGAAGCGAGGGATCAATGTCGGCTCCGACAGGTTGAGGTGCCATCCGGAAGGATTGGCAAAATACTTGGCTCCCCAGCGTGACGGCACCAGGCTAAGAGTGATGTTGTTGCTATACACAAAGCCAATCAGAAAGACGAGAACCACGCTGAACAGCATCACCCTGCCGGCACTTCCCGGGTGTTTCCGTCCGTCGAATGAAACATAATAGAACCCGTAGTAGGCGATGGTGAGAAGCACCAGGACCAGGAACCACGGCCACGCCATGATGATGGAAGAGGTATAAAAAAATTGCCCATATAAAACCTGCACAAACAAAAGCGGAGCGACCCCGAGTGTAATGGTTGCGGGCAGAAGCACGGGCAGCTTTTTGGCGATGTCGAAGAAGACGCGATTTCCGTTCTTTTGCTTTCTCGAGCGCCACTTGGACACAAGTGCGAGCACTGCACCGCCAAGCATGAAGTTCATCGCCAATATGTGGAGGAAAAATGTCACGATAAGAAGGAGCTTGAAGACCCAATAGGGTGCTGGCAACGGAATGGGATCTAACACTGGAATCAGGTTGGACTGCATCATGGTCAATTTCCTCCTTGCTTCGCGGTGCCGGTCGTCTCTGCGCTACGCTGCGCGTTCACCCACTGCACCAGCGCCGTACGCTCCTGGTCAGTGAGCTTCAGATTCGGCATCAGGGGAAACAGTCCAGGCAAGTCCTTCAGCGCGTCGCGCTCCGCATTGGGATCGTGCGGCAGTCCGTTGATCAGCAGCGCGCGGGTGACCCCAACATGACACATGGCACAGTTTTCCTGGAAAACGATCTTGCCATCTGTAACCGGAGGGCGGTCAGGAGAAATCGGTTCAATGGAGCTGAGGAACGCAGCCAGGGCAGCCCGCTCCGCATCGGTGCCTGCGAACGGTGGCATCACGCCATTGTGCATAAATTGGAGGTCGCCAATCATAGCCAGAATCTTGTTCTGGTCCCACTGCCGCAAAGCAATGTAATGCTTGAGGCCTCTATAGGAGTTGGTTGTGTGGCAACTTTGGCACTCCACACGGAATATTTCGGCGCCGATTGAGATTTGATTGCTGGGTGTAATTTCGCGATTGTTGATCCATTTCGCAGATTTCAGAACGCCCGCTGCATTTACCTCGTCGATGCTGAATCCGCCATCGCCGGGCATCTGCGTCACATACAGAGAATTGGCGTAGAGATAGTTTCCGATGACGTATGGCTTGCGAATCGCTTCGCGCACGAACTCGAATGAGCCCATTGCACCCAGTGCGACCAACGCGACCAACAGGCTGAAGGTCAGATGCATTCGGGCAGGCCGGACCAGTGTGAGAAGAGTCAGCAACAACGTTACAGATAGCAATACAACGGCGAATGTCGCGAAAAATGTACCGGTAGGCATGGGGCCGTGAACGCTTGCCCAGGTTTCCGCGGGAATCTGACGGATGTACCACCAGCCCAGTAAGGGCAAAACCGCAAGAGAAGGTACGATCCACAGAGCACTCCATCGGACAATGCGAGCTTTCAGCGCGGCGTCCTTCTGCACACTTGCTGTGATCAGCGCGTAGACCCCCGCAAGCGCCAGAGCGATGGTGAAACGAAAGAACAGCGACGGAAAATATGTGGGATTAAAAAAGCCACTCCAAAACTGATGGTTTTGCACCCACGTGCCGGAGGTCAGCATAAAGGAGAGGATGCCGTTGATGATGACCATGCTGGCAAACGCAGCAATGAAATAGATCCATCCGAACCATTGGTGGAGTCCCGGTTCCAGCTTGTCCCATCCGTAAAGGTAGAGCAACGCGGCAGTGATTTCCAGAAAGAAAAATATCCACTCGATGGCCCATCCCCAGACATAGGTATGAATCAGGTTGCTGGTGGCCGTGGGGCTGATCAGGCCGATGGTGAACCAGATGCCCACCCCGCTGACCACCCCGAAAACAACGGTCGCCAACACAAAAAACCGGGTGTGAAATTTCAGCCATTCAAGCAGAGCGGAATCCTGACTGCGTCTGGCTTTACGCTCGGTCAGCACCAGGAAGAGACCGCCTCCCACAGCGAAATGGGAAACGAATACGTGAAGAATTGCCACCACAGCGATCAGCAACCCTTCACCAAAAGCAACGTTCCAAACCGGATAGTTCATGCGGCCTCTCCTGTCCCGGCGCTGGAGCCAGACGGAAGCACAATGGCACCATTCCGGCGCACGCGACTTCGCAGAGTTCTAAACTCTTCATTGATCCTCTCTTCCAGGGCGAATTGCGGTGACAAGCATCACAACAGTTGGTGATCCAGTTTCACATCACCCTGCGAGAGACTGGCACAAGTACTCCTGTCTCAGTGTGTGGCCTGATGTGGCGGCTGGAACTGATCTGCGCTTCCTAACATAGATAGCGACTTCATTGAAGCATGCATTCTTGGGCGCGATGTACCGGATAGTCGGATCTTCTCTGTGCGACCTGCCTCGCTACATTTATTTATTGGAAACCCGCTGATTTACCCGATCCAGGCACAAATTTGCGCTCGCGTAGACCCTGACGTAGAGTTTTTGACGTAAGCACAATCGACTATGCGACGAGCCTTCCATTTTTTACTGCTGATCTCTTCCCTGCTCTTGCTGACCCCCATCGGTGGTATTGCACAAGCAAACACGTCGGCTGCCCTGAACAGTGCGGCGACGGATCAGCCGGGCGCCTCCCAGGACCAGCCGACGAGATGGAGCGAAGCCAAGGCAAATGCCTGGTATGCAAAACAGCCCTGGCCAGTCGGTGCGAACTACATTCCGCGAGACGCAATCAATCAATTGGAGATGTGGCAGGCGGCAACGTTTCATCCCAAGGAGATAGACCAGGAACTCGGTTGGGCGCAAGCCATTGGCATGAACACCATGCGCGTGTTTCTGCATGATTTGCTATGGCAGCAGGACCCCGCCGGATTTCAGCAGCGCATCAACACGTTTCTGACGATTGCCAATAAGCATAAGATTCGACCTATCTTCGTGCTGTTCGATTCCTGCTGGGAACCGGATCCGAAGCTGGGCCCGCAACATCCTCCGATTCCAGGCGTACATAACTCCGGATGGATACAAAGCCCGGGCGTACCGGCGCTGGCCGATCCTACGCAATACCCACGACTGGAAGCCTATGTGAAAGGTGTGGTCGGCGCGTTCGCAAATGATCCCCGCGTACTTGCGTGGGACATGTGGAACGAACCTGACAACGGCGAAGATGAGAGTTACGACAAACCTCAAAAGGAAAAAGGCAAGAATGGGTTGGTGGCGGAACTGCTGCCGCAGGTGTTTGCCTGGGCACGTTCGCAGCGTCCGACTCAACCTTTGACGAGCGGAGTTTTCTACGGCGACTGGGATGATTTCTCCAAACTGAAACCGGTCCAGAAGATTCAAATCAGCGAGTCGGACATCCTGTCGTTCCACAATTACAGCTGGCCCGAGGATTTCGAAAAGCACATCGTACAGTTGCAAACCTACCATCGGCCCATCTTCTGCACCGAATATATGGCGCGCAGCGTCGGCAGCACCTTTGACACGATTCTTCCCATCGCGATGAAATATAGGGTCGCTGCGATCAACTGGGGACTGGTCAACGGCAAGACGCAGACGAACCTGCCGTGGGATTCCTGGCAGCGGCCGTATGTGCTGGAGAAACCGCCGGTCTGGTTTCACGACGTTTTCTATCCGGACGGCAAGCCCTATCGCCAACATGAGATCGACCTGATTCGCCTGCTGACTGGCGAAACCAACGGATCGAATCACTAGCCTTCTGCGGATCAACGCTGCCAGATGCTATAACCAAAACGTATGGTTCGCCTGAAAAGACTCGCTACCGCGCTTCAGTCCTCCGGTTCCGACGCGGATGCGATGCTGATTACCCATCCTATCGATGTGCGATATTTGACGGGGTTTACCGGCTCGAACGCAGCGTTAGTCTTGTCCCCCGGCAAGACGGGGCGACATTCGCGGCTTCGCAAACCGGTACTGTTTACCGACGGCCGCTACATTCAACAAGCCACGCAGGAAACCAAACATGCGGGCGTGGTGATCGCGCAGGGCCCGATCCTGCGGGAGGCCTGCGCTTCCATGGTGTCAGCCGGCGTACGTCACTGCGCAATTGATGGTGAACATACTACGGTCGCCACATTGGACGCGATGCGCCAGTGGATTCCATCCAAACTGCGGCGAAATTTCTTCCATCCGGTGCCTCCTTTGACCGCCGCCCTGCGCGAGCTCAAGGACACCGAAGAAATTGGACGAATCCGAGCGGCGGCGCAACTGGGCTGCCGGCTTTTCGAAGAGTTGCTGGCGCAAATTGACACCGGCAAGCGTGAAGTCGAAGTTGCCGCACATCTCGAGTTTGCCGCACGCATGGCAGGTGCGGAGGGCATGTCCTTCGAAACCATCGTTGCCAGCGGTCCTCGTTCCGCGCTACCGCACGGCCATGCCACGGAGCAGCGGATGCCTCGGCGTGGATTTGTCGTGCTCGACTTTGGCGTGTTACTGCACGGGTACTGTTCCGACATGACACGCACCATACACCTGGGACCGGCGACTACCGCAGAGCGGGACGCCTATGAAGCGGTTCTGGAAGCGCAGCTCGCGGCCATTGCGACAGTCAGGCCAGGAGTTGTATGCGGCGAGGTGGATGAAGCGGCACGAAATGTTCTACGGCACGCGAAACTGGCGGATTTCTTTACCCATTCGACGGGTCATGGCGTCGGCATGGAGATTCATGAAGGCCCGCGCATCGGGGCCAAACAGCAGCAAACGCTGAAACCTGGAATGGTGATTACAATTGAACCCGGCGTCTATTTGCCCGGACGTTTTGGCGTCCGGATTGAAGATATGGTGCTGGTAACTCGAGAAGGGATGGAAATACTGACTCCTGCGACAAAAGCCTGGATCGAGCTTTAGAGTTTGCGACTACCGTGATTTTGCCTCGCCCGTTGCTATTTTGGAGTCCTGGACGCAACCATGGCTCGCCGAAACCACTATACTTGCAAGGACGCTACAAAATTGTAGGAGTGCCTGTTAAGGAGCACGTGAAACGTATGAATGCCGGACAATTGCAATCGTTGAAAGACCTCATCGAATTTCTCAAACAGCAGGAAGTGGGCGAATTCGAGCTGGAACAGGACGGTCTGAAAGTTCACCTTAGCTTTGCCGGCCACAGCCGCTCTGCGGATAATGTAGATCTGAGTCAACTGAGCCATCTGCTGCAGCATGCGCCCTCATCCCCAACGCGTGTGGATGCTGCGCCCGTTCATCTGCCCAGCGGAGCCGCCGGAGCCGCGACGGCCCACCACGCACCCTCCGCAAACGAAGAGGACGGCCTGCATATCATCAAGTCTCCCATTGTCGGGACGTTTTACGAAGCGTCTGCCCCCGGTGCCGAACCCTATATCAAGGTGGGCGACCAGGTAGAATCCGGCCAGGTTGTTTGCATTGTGGAAGCGATGAAGCTAATGAATGAAATTGAGTCCGATATAGCCGGAGAAGTGGTAAAACGCATGGTCGCAAGTGGACAGCCCGTTGAATACGGTCAGCCACTTTTTGCGATTCGCCCGCGCTAAGCTTTGGCCGGTCCGCGCGGCTTATGATTCGCAAATCCCCCAGAGTGCACCACCTTCACTGAGTCGAGGTTTATGTTCCGAAAAGTTCTTATCGCCAATCGCGGCGAAATCGCGCTGCGCATCATCAGTGCCTGCAAAGAAATGGGCATTCGCACGGTCGCAATTTACAGCGAGGCCGATCGAAATTCTCTTCACGTACGGTTCGCCGACGAAGCCATCTGCATTGGGCCGCCGCGCTCCGCCGACAGTTACCTGAATGTTCCTGCCGTCATCAGCGCTGCAGAAATTGCCGATGTGGATGCCATCCATCCCGGCTATGGCTTATTAAGCGAGAATGCGAATTTCGCTGAAGTCTGTCGCGCCTCCAACATTAAATTCATTGGACCACCGCCGGAAGTCACGCGCCTGATGGGTGAAAAAGAAAAGGCGCGCATGTCCATGAAGCGGGCCAAAGTTCCCATTCTTCCTGGCTCCGAAGGCGTGATCCAGAGTGAAGAAGAGGCCCTCGATTGGGCCAAGCAAATTGGCTATCCGGTCATTTTGAAAGCTTCCGCGGGCGGCGGCGGCCGCGGCATGCGTGTGGTGCGAACTGCCGAAGAACTGCCGAACTCTTTTCGCGCAGCTCGAACTGAAGCGCAGAATGCATTTGGCAACGGCGACCTGTACATGGAGAAATTTATCGAAAGGCCACGTCACATCGAATTTCAGGTGTTGGCGGAC